>NZ_JBEYVP010000004.1:0-326771 GCF_040644035.1 Streptomyces sp. NPDC047042
CGGTAGCCGGCGAGGATGCCCAGAGGCACACCCAGTAGCAGGAACACCGCCAGCGCGGTGAGCGTGTTCACGAGCGCGGGATTGATGCCGTACAGCAGACGGCTGAGCACGTCGCGGCCCACCGTGTCGGTGCCCAGCCAGTGCGCACCCGACGGGCCGCTGAGTACGGTGCTCAGGTCCTGCTCGTCGGGTGAGTACGGGGCGATGGCGGGGGCGAGCAGCCCGGCCAGTACCAGCAGAGCGAGGTAGGCCGTCGCCACCGCGCCCAGGGGCTGCCGGCCGAGGGCGCGGCGCAGCCGACGGGGTTCGGGGGCGGGCTTCGCTGTCGGTGCGGAGGCCGGGACGGCCTCTCTGTTCATGGACTTCGTCGTCATGACGTGCGCACCCTCGGGTTGACGACGTGGTAGGCCACATCGACGAGGAGGTTCACGGCGATGACGATCATCGTGAAGTACACGACGACTCCTTCGATCAGTGGCAGGTCGTGGGAGGCGGTCGCCTGGACGGCGGTGCTGCCCAGCCCGGGGATGGCGAAGATGAACTCCACGGCCACGGTCCCGCCGAGGGCGCCGACGAACACCGTGCCGATCACGGTGAGCACCGGGACGGCGGCGTTCTTCAGGGCGTGCCGGTAGACCACGGACCGTTCCGGCACCCCGGCCGCCCGCAGTGTGCGGACGAAGGGCTGGTCGAGCGCGGTCGCCACGGCGTCGCGGCTCTGCTTGGCGATCACGGCGGTGGCCGGGACCGCCAGGGTGACGACCGGCAGGACCAGGGAGTCGAACCACGCCGCCGGGTCCTCGGGCAGTGCCACATAGCCGGTGGGCGGGAAGAAGGGCAGCTTCACCGCGAAGAGGACGACGAGGACGAGCCCCAGCCAGAAGTCGGGAACGGCGAGGCCGATGATCGATCCCGACTTGACCGCCTGGCCCAGTACGCCTCGCCGGGCGCCGCGGACTCCGAGCAGGATCCCGACGACGGCGGCGAGGAGGGTGGCGCCGATGATCAGTGACAGCGACGGCTCGAGTCGGTCGTCGAGTTGGGCGGTCACCGGCTGCCGGTTGATCAGCGAGGTGCCGAAGTCGCCGTGCAGCGCCTTGGACAGCCACCGCCAGTACTGGACCCACAGGGGCTGGTCCAGGCCCAGTTCGTGGCGTGCGGTGTCCAGTTGCGCGTCGGTGGCGTTCTGCCCCAGCAGGGACCGGGCGGCATCACCCGGCAGGAGCGCCACGAGGACGAAGGAGATCCCCGAGGCCACGAGTGCCAGCGGGACGGCCCAGGCCAGCCGGCGCAGGACGAGCCTCAGCATCGGTCACCTCTGCTCACGCTGCTCACGGGCGTGCGCATCGGCTCAGCTCTCCCGGCGCAGATCGGCGAGCGAGGGAACCCCGGCGTTGGCCGTCGTGGCCTCCAGGCCGGTGAGACCCTTGGCGAGGTAGTAGCTCAGGGGTGCGCCGACGACGGGAAGTGCCCATGCCTGCTTCACGAGGTAGGCGTTGATCTGCTTCTGCAGCGCGGCGCTGTCCTTGTCGTCCGCCGCGAAGTACTGCTTGTACAGCGCGTCGAGGCGCGGGTCGGCCGTGTGGAAGGGGTTGAACGGTCCCTGCGGGTTGACCACACCGACGTGCAGCGTGGCCATGTTCGCCAGGCCGTACGCGATCACGGGGGCCGGATACTTCCCCGAGACCATCGCGACGAAGTAGTCGCTCGCGGTCGGCTTCGTGGTGATCTTGAGCTTGACGCCGACCTTCGAGAGCTGGCCGGACACCGCCTGCGCCATCTTGTCGAGCCCGACGAGAGTGGTGTCGAGCACGGGAAGCGTGAACCCGTCCGGGTATCCGGCCTCGGCGAGGAGGCTCTTGGCCCGCGCCAGGTCGTAGGGGTAGGTGGCGTCGAGCGAGGCGTCGTGCCCGGCCTGTCCGGGGAGGGCGTACTGGGCGAGTGCCAGCTTCTCGTCGCCGTACAGCGCCTTGGCGATGGCCTTGCGGTCGACGGCGTAGTTCAGTGCCTGCCGCACCCGTACATCGCTCAGCGGCTTGCTGACCTTGCCCTGCCGGTCCGCGAGGTTGAGCCCGGTCAGCGCCTGCGGCGGGGCCTGTACGGTGAGTCCGGCGTCCGAGGCCGCCTGGAGTGTGGTGGCATCGCCCAGCGCGGCCTGGACCTGACCGGCCCGCATCGCCTGGATCATCGACGACGAGTTGGGGATGACCCGGATCGTCACCTGCTTCCAGTGCTGCCGACCCTTGTTCCAGTAGTGCGGATTGGGGACGAAGGTGTAGTGGTCCGAGGCGACCGTCCGGGTCGCGTCCAGCATGTACGGTCCGGCGCCGGCCGTGCCGTTGTCCAGGGACGCGGGCTTGCCGACCGCCTTCGGGCTGACGATGTTCCCCGCGCCGAACGCCTGGGCGAAGGCGAATGTCAGGTTGGGGTCGGACGCGCGCAGCTTGAGGCTCACGGTCAGGGGGCCGGTGGCCTCGACGGACTCCACACTGCCCAACAGGCCGGCCGTGCTGCCGGTCTTCTGGGCTCTCTCGTAGTCCAGGTACGTCTTCACCGCCTGGGCGTCCAGCGCCGTGCCGTCGCTGAACTTGACGTCCTTGCGCAGGGTCAGCTCGTAGGCGCGGTTGCCCTTCCCGACGTAGCCCCACTTGACCGCGAGCCCGGGACCGAACGTGCCGTCGGCCCGCATGACCACCAGCGAGTCGTACGCCCACTGGTAGAAGGACGTGTACGCGGGGTCGCCGACCGCCGGGTTGAGGCTCGGCGGCGACAGCGGAGAGCCGAAGGTGAGCTCGGCGCCCACCTTCCCGGCACCGGCCTTCGAGGCCGCGCCCCCCGAACAGGCGGTGAGGACCAGGGCGGTGGCGGCGACCACGGCTGTCGCCGCGCCGCTGCGCGGTCGGGGTGCCTGGAATCTGCGGTGGGACAGGCGAATGGACACGGTGATCTCCGGCGACTCTGAGGAGTTTATCGATTTAGCAAGACAGGAACCCGGCAGCGAGGTGCGCGGGGTGCGTTTGACTGGCTCAGGATGATCGGGGAGGGCCCGCCTGATGGTGCAGGAGGCCCGTTCGCGGCTCGACGAACTTCGGGTATCCCGCGGTGGCGAGATCTCGGTGTACCTTGCTCAAAGGTTTTAGCAGGATGCGCCCGACCGGGCGCCTCGTCAAGCCCCCGTTCTATGCTTCCCGAACCCGAGCACCGGACGACGCGAGCCACAGATGGAGGAGCCCATGCCCCAGCGGCGGGTGACACTGGCCGACGTGGCCCGGCGTGCGGGACTCTCCACCACCGCGGCCTCGCTGGTGTTGAACAAGCGGCCGGGGACCCGGCTTTCCGAGGACGCGCAGCAACGCGTTCTCGCCGCCGCCGAGGAACTGGGCTACCGCCCCAACGCCGCCGCACGCAGTCTCCGTACCCGCAAGAGCGCCACGATCGCCTTCGTGTCGGACACGGTCGCCACCACGCGTTTCGCCGGGGACATGATCCGGGGTGCTCTCGACGCGGCACGGGAACAGGGCCATGTGCTGCTCATCGCCGAGACCCAGGGCAACGCCGACCTCGAGCGGGAGGCGATCGAGGCGATGCTGGACCGCCAGGTCGACGGCATCGTCTACGCCGCCATGTACAGCCGCAGGCTCGCGGTCCCGCAGGAGATCCTGGGCCAGCCCACGGTCCTGCTCAACGCCACCTCGGACGATCCGGTGCCCTCCGTACTGCCGGCCGACGAGGAGGCGGGGCGCGCCGTGGCCACCGCGCTCCTCGACCACGGGCACCGCCGGATCGCCGTCATCGGGCGCGTGGAGGAGAAGGAGCGCGACCCGTGGAAGTCCCTCGCCGTCGGCCCGCGGCTCCGGGGCATACGGCGGGCCCTCGCCGATCGCCGTCTACGGCTCGTCGGCGCCGAGTACACCGCCGAATGGGAACCCTCGGACGGGTATGAGGCCATGACCGCGCTGCTGGGGCGGGCCAACCCGCCCTCGGGGGTCATCTGCATGAACGACCGGCTGGCCCTCGGCGCCTACCAGGCCGCTGCCGAGGCGGGGTTGGGCATCCCGGACGACGTGTCGGTCGTCTCCTTCGACGACGATCCCATCGCCACCTGGCTCCGCCCCGGGCTCACCACCGCCGCCCTGCCCCACGAGGACATGGGGCGGCTTGCCGTACGGCTGCTGCTCGACGACGATCCCGGTCCGGGAGTGCGCTGGGTTCCGATGCCCCTGCGGGAGCGCGGTTCCATCGGCGCCCCCTCGCGCTGACCGGCATCACCGGTCCGCGGCACCGCGACAAACTGGCCATTGCGCTGGAGCCGTACAGACCCCATGATGCTAAATCGATTGAGCAGGTCGATCGAGAAAGTCGATCGAGCAAAGGAGACCGAAGCATGCTGCGTCTGGCCGACCACTGGGTCTGGGACAGCTGGTACGCGCGGGACGACGAAGGCCGGCACCACGCCTTTTTCCTCCGCGCCTCCCGCGCCCTGCACGATCCCGAACGCCGTCACCGAAGGGCGTCGATCGGGCACGCCGTCTCCACCGATCTGCACACCTGGGAACTCGACGCCGACGCCCTCGTGGCCGCCGACGGGCCGGCCTGGGACGACCTCGCCACCTGGACGGGCAGCGTGGTACGCGGCCCGGACCGGCGGTGGTATCTCTTCTACACCGGGCTCACCCAGGCCCCGGACCGCCATGTGCAGCGCATAGGCGTGGCCGTCTCGGACGACCTGACCGTCTGGCGACGGCACGGCGACAAACCGCTCGTGGAGCCCGATCCGACCTGGTACGAGGACCGCGACGCCACCTCCTGGGCGGGCGAGGCGTGGCGGGATCCCTACGTCTTTCCCGATCCGTCCGGCGACGGCTGGCACATGCTCATCACCGCCTACGCCAAGCAGCGCCCCGCCCACGGCGGTGGAGTGATCGGGCACGCCTGGTCGCCCGACCTGCTCAACTGGCAGGTGCGGCCCCCGCTGACAAAGCCCGCCGGATTCGGTCACCTGGAGGTCCCGCAGGTGGCCGTCGTCGACGGCCAGCCGCTCCTGCTGTTCTGCAGCAACTACGCCGAACAGCCCCTGACCCATCAGATCTGGGTGGTGCCCGGCCCGTCCCTCACCGGCCCGTGGGACATGACGCAGGCACGGCCCGTGCCGGTGGCGAACCTGTACGCGCCACGCCTGGTGCGGGACACCACCGGGGGCTGGAACCTCTTGGGCTTCGTCGAGGAGCGCGACGGGCTGTTCGCGGGTGAGCTGTCCGATCCGATCCCCGTTCGCTACACACCCGAGGACGGCCTCGGTGTCATCGCCTGACCCGAGCCCGATCACCCCTTGCTAAATCCATTCAGCAGGGTGCATCCTGCGGAAACCGGACCCACGACCCCCACGACCCCGAGGAGAAACGCCATGGCCGCTCATCACGAGGGCCTCGTCGCCGCCGGGTACGGCACAGTCGCCGACGCGTTCACCGCGGCCCTGGCCCGCAGCACACGCGGCGGCGCGGCGCTGACGGTCATGGTCGGCGGCCAGAAGGTGATCGACCTGTGGGGCGGTACCGCCGACGCCCGCGACGGCCGCGCCTGGACCCAGGACACCCCCAGCGTGACGTTCTCCTGCAGCAAAGGGCTCCTCGCCGTCCTCGTCGCCCGGCTCGTGGCAGCAGGGAAGATCGACCTCGACCTGCCGGCCGGCACCTACTGGCCCGAGTTCGGCCAGGCCGGGAAGGAGAGCATCCCCGTACGGTGGCTGCTGTCCCACCAGGCCGGCCTGTCGTACCCGACCGAGGACGTGACGAAGGCCGATGTCGTCGCATGGCATCCCGTCGTGGACAAGCTCGCCGCCCAGGCTCCGCTGTGGGAGCCGGGGACCGGTTACACCTACCACGCTCTGACCTACGGCTGGCTCGTCGGTGAGATCGTCCGCCGCGTCACCGGCCAGAGCGTGGGCGAGGCGTTCGCGGAACTGGTCGCCGGGCCGCTCGGCGCCCGTGCGTGGTTCGGCGTGCCGCGCGAGGAGCTCGCGTCGGTCGCCGTTCTGGCGATGGCCCCCGACCTCGATGTCGAAGCGATGCCGCTCCCACCGGAGTTCGCCTCCTTGAAGAGGGCCGTCACCCTCGGTGGCGCCTTCCCCAGCACACTCGCCGGGACGGGCACCGGCTTGAACGACCCTGACATCCAGGCCGCCGAAGTCCCCGGTGGCGGGGCGGTCGCGACCGCACGGGCACTCGCCGAGATCTGGTCCTCGACGATCCTGCCCACGAGTACGACCCGGCCTCTCCCGCAGGACGTGGTGACGGACATGGTGCGCGTCCAGTCCTCCGGCCAACAGGTACTGGGTCTCCCGGGCGTCCCTGAACCCAGCTGGGGAACGGGCTTCATGGTCGACAGTCCCGCCCGTCCGTTCCTGACCTCGTCGTCCTTCGGCCATGACGGCGCGGGCGGCCAGCTCGCCTTCGCCGACCCGACCCATGGAGTCGGCTTCGGCTTCGTCACCAACGACGCGCGGGGAGCGGGGGACAGTCGAGCCCTGGACATCCTTGACGCGCTTCGCCGGTCCCTCTCAAAAGAACGGGAAATCAGGTAATGACCACCGCGCTTCCGCCTCACACCGCTACAGCACCGCCGAGCCCGGCCGCTCGCGCCGCCGACCGGTTCCTGACCCGCCTGATGCGGTTGCCGGGGACGCGGTACGGCTACCGGGTCGAGCGGAACCTGCCCGCGCCGACGCGCGACGGCGCCGTCCTGATGACGGACCACTACGCGCCCAACACCGGCAGCCCGAAGGGCACGGTCCTCGTGCGCACACCGTACGGGCGCGCATTTCCCGGCAATCTGGAGGCGAGGGTCTACGCGGACCACGGGTATCACGTGGTGTTGCAGAGCTGCCGTGGCACGTTCGGCTCCACCGGGGACTTCTACCCGATGGCGAACGAGGCCGACGACGCCCAGGACGCCGTGGCCTGGCTGCGGACCCAGCCGTGGTTCGACGGGCGGCTCGCGACCTCCGGCGGTTCCTATGTGGGCTGGACCCAGTGGGCGCTGCTGATGGATCCGCCCGCCGAACTGCGTACCTGCTTGATCGCTGTCGGGCCCCACGACATGCACGACGCGGTGTACGGTACCGGCGCCTTCCAGGTGAACGACTTCCTGTCCTGGGCGGCGGCGCTGGTCAACCAGGAGCGAGTCACCGGGCTGCGGGCCGTGGCTCAGCTGCTGACGATGAAGCGACGGCTGGCCCCGGTCTTCGACGCCCTCCCGCTGGCCGACGCGGCCGACGAGACGACCGAGCACCGCGCGCCGTGGTTCCGGGAATGGCTGACGACCCCGGACTCCAACGAGCCCCCGTGGGGCCGGCTCCAACTCGATGCCGCCCTTCAGCGGGCGAACGTACCGGTGCGCCTCGTCGCCGGCTGGCAGGACCTCTTCGTCGACCAGAACCTGCGGCAGTACGAGTCACTGCGTGCGCGTGGGGTAGATGTCTCCCTCACTGTCGGGCCCTGGACCCACAACGAACTGGGACAGAAGGGGATGGGGCGTCTGCTGCGTGGCAATCTGGCGTGGCTGGAGACGCACCTGGCGGACGAAGCGCCTGCACAGCCACGGTCCACCTTGCCCGTCGAGGTGTACGTCACCGGGCTGGGCGCCTGGCGACAGCTCGCCCAATGGCCGCCGGCCACGGACCAGACCGTGCGCTACCTGCAACCGGACGGCAAGCTCCTGGCCGACGAGCCGACCAGCGGCGCCCCCTCCACGTACGTCTACGACCCGGCGAACCCCACCCCCACCCTCGGCGGCCCCCTGCTCACCCTCGACGGCGGAAGCAAGGACAACGCGAAACTGGAGAACCGCCCCGACGTCCTCACCTTCACCACCGACCCCCTGACCACCCCGCTGGAGATCATGGGAACACCGGTCGTCGACCTGGCCCACACCAGGAACAACCCCCACGCCGACGTCTTCGTACGCCTCTGCGACGTCGACCCCAAAGGCGTCTCCCGCAACTTCGCCGAAGGACTCCTCCGCCTCGACCCCACCTCACCCCTCGACCAGGTCCAGACCGTACGCGTACACCTGGACGCCTGCGCACACCAGGTCAAGGCCGGACACCGCATCCGCCTGCTCATAGCCGGCGGCTCCCACCCCCGGTACACACGCAACGAGGGCACCGGCGCGACGCCGCCCGGCACCGGAACCGAACTACGGCCCTGCACCCACACCGTCCACCACGCCCCCGGCACGATCTCCCGCGTGGTGCTGCCGACACCCTCCGAGTGAGACGGACTCGTCCGTCCTGACGATCCCCGTCCGCTCGCCCATGAAGACCGCAAGCTAATAAGCTATGCCTATGTCTTCACTCGCGAGCGAACGCTACACCGACCGCATCGCCACCGGTCCGCTCATCCTCGTCCAGGAGGTTCTCAACACCCGCGCCGCCGGCAAGCCCGCGCTCGACGACCTGCTCTCGACGCCGGATTCCGCGACGTCGTGGCTCTCCGGTGCGCTGGACGAATGGAGTCGGCGGTCCGGGACGGAGGCGCCCGCGATCGAGGTCGACGAACCGGGGCTGGTACGGCTTCAGCAGCTCCGCGCGTCGCTTCAGCTGACGGTGTCGGGTGTGGTGCGTGACGCTCCGGTCCGATCCGCGCCGAAGGGGGTGAGCGGTTCGCTCGAGGTGCGGATCGACGCCGATGGCGTCTTCTCGCTGGCGCCGCGCGGCAAGGACGTCCCGTGGGTCGTCGCGACCGCGCTCAACGAGATCACGAACGCCCAACTGACGGGCACGTGGCGGCGCTTGAAGATGTGCCGTAACCGGGTCTGCTCGGTTGCCTTCTACGACGGCACCAACCCCAACAACGGTGCCTGGCACGACGTACGCATCTGCGGTAACGCCGTGAACCTTCGGGCCTCGCGGCAGCGTCGGGCGGCCGACCTGCCCCGCCCGGCTCCTCAGCCTTTCGCTGCCCGGCAGGAGCCCCACAGCGCACCTGGATTGATGCGTGAGGGGTGACGCTCCAGCATGTACTCGTAGAGCTCGAGAGTGCTGGTGGTGCGCTGCACGCCGGTGTTGAAATCGAGGATGTAGCGGCGGGTCTCCTCGATGTGACGCGGATCGTCGTCGGCGGCCGGGTCCTTGTGACCCGCGACGATCGCGGTCGGCGCCAGCGCCTCGACCGTGTCGAGAGCCCGCAGCCACTCTGCTCGCCCGTCCGCGTCCGATTGGGCGAGCATGAGGTGCACGTTGTTGTAGATCACGTCGCCTGCGACGACCAGGCCCAGATCGGGAACGTGCAGACAGGTGGTGTTGTCGCCGTCGGTGTGTCCCAGGCGGACCGGGCGGACCTCCGCCCCGCCCACGGTCAGGATTTCGCCGGCGAGCGGCTCGGCGAGCACCAGTCGCTCAGGTATCTGCTCGGGGAACCAGGCACGCCAGACCGCTTTGAGGACCTCGGGCGAGGACTGATACGCCATGTCCTCGACGACCTCGGGCAGCGCGAAGGCGCGCGCGCCGGGGTACTGCCGCAGAACGGCTCCGAGCCCGAACCAGTGGTCCCCATGGCCGTGCGTGACGTACACGCTCGTCACCGGGGCATCACGCTCGACGAGCCACCGCAGCAGGCCCTCCGACTGCGCGATCGTGAAGAGCGGATCCACCAGCAGCGCCTCTCCCCCGTTCGAGATGAGGATGCTCGACGTCGGTGACCAGGCACGCTCGCGCTGATCGGGCGGCACGTCGGCGTTGGTGGTCGGCATGCCGTCGGCGATGTGAACGGCGTAGGTCAGGGCGTTCGACGTCATGGGTGGGCTCCTCGGATGCTCGGGCGGTGGTTTCAGAGCGATGACATTGACGTAAGCATAGACCCTATGCTTACGTCATCAGAGCTCGCGTCGGCCGAGAATCCCGAGAGCCACTGGCTCCGGTTCGTCGCCGCAAGAGAGCGATCGTCAAAGGAGACACGAGATGAACAGCCCAGCGACGAAGGCGCCGACCGCGGTGCTCGTCCACGGATATCTGGACGACGGCGCCATCTGGGACAGCGTCCGTACCGTCCTCGCCGAGCGGTCGATCCACTCGGTCGCGTTCGAGCTCGCCGGCATGGGTGCGCGCGCCTCGGATCAAGGGCCGTTCACACTCGCCCGCTGGGCCGACGACCTCGAGAGCGTCGTGCGCGCGACGGAAGGCCCCGTCGTGCTGGTCGGGCACAGCATGGGCAGCCAGATCGCCGAGCTCGTCGCCGCCCGCCTGCCCGGTCAGGTGCGCTCGCTCGTCCTGGTCAATCCGATCCCGCTCGCGGGCACCCACCTACCCGCCGAACAGATCGCCCCCTTCCAGGCGCCGGATCTCGGACTCGACGCGCAGCGTGCCTTCCGTGGCGCGCTCGCCACCGCGTTCCCGGCCGAGGAGAGCGACCGGCTCGCCCAAGTCGCCCTGCGTGTCGCCCAGTCGACGATCTCCGACACGGCGACGGCATGGAACAACGGCCATCCGGACGGGCAACAGCCCAGCAAGTACGACGGGAGCGTCACCGTCCTGCGCGGCGACAACGACCCCTTCGTCACCGAGGAGATCGTCTCCGCGTATGTCACGCCCCGCTTCCCGGGCGCCACCTCGCAGACGATCGCCGACGCGGGTCACTGGGCGCACGCCGAGAACCCTGCGGCGGTCGCCGCCGTCATCGGCACGGTCGTCGAGGCCTCGAACTCCGCCGACGACCGTCCGGCCGAGGCCTGGACGAGTGCGTTCAAGCAGCGCACCCAGGAGTCCTTCGGGTTGGCGCTCTCGCCGAACGTGCGGATGGAGGCGAGCGCGCTCGCCAAGCCGGTCGAGCGCAAGGAGCACGTCGAGGCCCTCATGGCCGCGGTGAGTTCCGTGTACGAACGGCTCGAGTTCGTCCGGAAGGCGCAGGACGGCCCGCGGACGTATCTGGAGTGGGAGGCCGCCGCGTTCGGTGGCTTCGCGATGAAGGGGATCACGATCCTCACGCGTGATGACGAAGGGCTCATCACGGAGATCGCCATCCACCATCGTCCCTTCGGTGCCGTGGTGCAGATCAACGCGAAGGTCGGGGCACCCCTCGTCGCGGCCGGCGTCATCCCCGCCGAGTACTTCAACTTCACGGAAGGCGAATGATCATGACGGAACGCATCGACGTCGAGTTCACGGCGGACGGGGGCGTGACTCTGCGGGGCTGGCTCTACCTGCCGGACGCCGAGGGTGAACGCCCCGCGATCACAATGGCGCACGGATTCGGCGCCAACCGGGAGATGGGCCTCGACCCATACGCGCGCAAGTTCGCCGACGCCGGGTTCGTGGTGCTCGTCCACGATCACCGCACGTTCGGCGCGAGCGACGGCGAGCCCCGCAACGACGTCGACCCGTGGCGTCAGATCGCGGACTGGCGCCGCGCGATCAGCTTCCTGGAGGCCCGGCCGGAGGTCGACGCGGACCGCATCGGGGTGTGGGGCTCGAGCTTCTCGGGCGGTCATGCGATCGTGCTCGGCGCGACCGACGTGCGGATCAAGAGCGTGGTGTCGCAGGTGCCCACCATCAGCGGATTCGAGCAGTGGCAGCGCAAGGTTCCGCCGGACCGCATCGCCGCCTTCGAGCTCGCCCAGGCCGACGACGAACGCGCCCAGGCCGCCGGCGCCGAACTGCGCTACCAGACCTCCATCGGCGACGATCCCACCGACCCGGCCCTGTACGGCAGCCCGGACGCGGTGCGCTTCTACCACGACCTGGTTCCGCCGGGACGCGAGAACAACACGGTGACGCTGCGCTCCAGCCGGGCCGCGCGGCTGTACGAGCCGGGCGTATGGATCGCCCGGGTCTCGCCCAAGCCGCTCATGATGATCGTCGAGACCGGTGAGACGGTGGTCCCGGCCGACATCCAACTGGCCGCCTTCGAGCGCGCGCTGGCGCCGAAGGAGCTGGTGCTGCTGCCCGGCGGGCACTTCGACGCCTACAAGGTGCACTTCGAGGAATCCAGCGGCGCCGCGCTGTCGTGGTTCCGCACGCACCTCGACCCGGTCGCGGTCCCGACCGGCTCGTGAGTCGGAGGCGGTTCCGGCTGCTGCTGGAACCGCCTCCCCAGGCGCCGCGTCTGCCACCTCCGAGTGCAGGCGCGGCATCGGCTCAACCGCGCACGGCCGCCGCCGGTCGTACGACGTACTGGCGCAGATACAGGTCGCGGTAGGTGACAGGGCCGCGGGGGCCGGGGACACGGTCGATGTTGATGCCGGTCTCCGGCAGGCGCAGGAGCTTGAAGCCGTCGAGGAGACGTGTCGTGGAGTTCCAGAAGACACCTGAGCCGCCGTAGGCGTCCATGAAACGGTCCGCGGTGTCCGGGTCGTGGGTGGCGATGGCGGCGGCCAGGCCGGAGGTCTCCTCGTTGGCGATTTGAGCGGCGTGAACCGGGCCGTCCGCCGCGTCGATCGTCACCGTTGCCGCGTTCTCGGAGTCCAGAGACCACTCGTAACCGCGCGCGTGGGTGTGCGGCGGCAGCGATGCCGCGATGCCCAGGCCTTGGAGGGTTTTCAGGATGCCCGGCAGCAACTGGTCGTGGGCGGCCCGGTCGATGAGGAGCAGGTTGAGGCGGTTGCAGACGCCCAGCCGGTCCAGGCTGCCCGTGATCAGTTCGTGCACCAGCTTCTCGTCGGCGTCCGGGGCCACGTACAGCACACCCCCGCCGTCCGCGTGGGCCAGGGTGCGCACGCCGTGCCGAGCGGCCTCTCGGCCGAGTTCCCGGGTGCTGTCTCCGCTGCCGCGCAGGATGACCAGGGGGACGGTCTCGGGCAGTGACACCAGCGCGTATGCCGCCGCCCGGTCCTCGCTCGGCACCAGCTGGATGGCGTCCGGGTCCAGTCCCGCGTCGGCGAGAGCGGGCGTGATCACGTGGGTGATCAGGGCCTGGGAGGAGCGCAGGGCCGCCGAACCGGTGCGCAGGACGCCGCCGTTGCGGGACTTGAGGAACTGGGAGGCGACGTCGAGTGTGACATTCGGACGTGCCTCGAAGTTCGCGCCGATGACACCCACCGGGCGCCTGCGCTCGAGCAGGACCAGACCGTCGGGACGCTCCTCGATGACGGTGTCCCGGGGCTCGTGCGGCACGTCCGCCAGCGTACGCAACGCCGCGGCCATGTCCTCGAGGCGCGGGCCGGTCAGCCGCAGGCGGTCCTGCAGTGCCGCCGACATCCCGCTCGAGGCGGCCGAACGCAGGTCTTCCTGATTCGCCGCCGTCAGCACGTCGCGAGCCGTGTCCAGCCGCTCCGCCATGGCCCGCAGCGCGGTGTCGATCTCCACGTCCGACGCCCGGGCCAGGGCCGCCGAGCCCTGCGTCGCCCGGACTGCGCAGGCGCGCACCGCCTCCTGTACGGAGGGGGGCACGCTCATCTCGTTGCTGCTCACATCGGTCCCTTCACAGTCACGCGCGACACTCGGCGAATGAGCGACAGGAGGATCGTTCAACAATCCCCCTATGCGCCCACTGTAAACCGCCCAGTTTTCTCGGGGCAAGCAGTAACACGCGGAGGCTCTGACCGCATCCCGAAGGGAGTGAACTCGCTACGAAGGTTGCAGGGAACCGCAAGGCGGCCACGGCCGGCACATCAGCGGGACCGCGTCACGACCCGGAGGGACGGACACGTTGACGGGCCCGGTGGGCGCGCAGGTTCTCCGGGTTTCCGCAGGTCCTGGTGGAGTGCCATACACCGCTGTTGTTGCGGGATCGGTCGAAGAACGCCGTTGTGCAGCGCGTATTGCGGCAGATCTTGAGTCGGCGCCAGGTGTCCGCCTGCTGAGCCTGGAACACCTCGAGGAGCACCAGCGCGGCCACATACCGCCAGCCCTGGCCGCGCGGTTCCAGGACGGCCCGTCCACTGCGGTCCATCCGTACGGCCGCCGCCGCGACATGGACGGCGGGCGCGACGGTCTGGCCGTCGGCGTCCGTGCCGTCGTCGCTCCGTGAGGCGAGAACACGCCGCAACTCGGCGCGCAGGCCGCGCAGTTCCTCGAGATCGTCCTCGGTGAGACGCACCTGCGCGGCGGGCTGCTCCCTCTCCTGGGACCAGCGGTCCAGCGCCTGATCGACCCAGGCCTGCGCGTCGGCGAGGTCGTCCAGGAGATCGGCCGCCCGCGGTCGGCCGGCGGGAATGGTGTTGAGCAGATCGTGCACCAGGGCCAGCCCGAGCGGCGCCGGATCGACCTCGTAGCGCGTGGACGCGGACCACACCATGCCCCTGCCTCACCTTCGCCGGGCGTTCGCCCTGCCGACATGACCGTGACCGTTTGGCCACTGCCTCAGGGTACGACACCCTCACCCCCTTGAAGTGAAAGAAGCTAAAGGCGTAAGGTTCTTTCATCTGATGGGTGTCCGCCCACGCTGTCCCGAGCCTAGGAAGTTCCATGCCGGTTCTCACCCACTACCTCGACGGTGACGGCGACGTCGCCACGATCGTTCTCGACAACCCCCCGCAGAATCGCTTCGCACCCGAGTTCGCCCAGGAGCTCAGCGAAGCCGTCGACGCCATCACCCGCAGCCCGGCCCGCGCCGTGGTACTGCGGGCCGAGGGACCCGACTTCAGTTACGGCGGCGACTTCCGCCCCTGGGTCGGCGCCGACCGCACCAGCCTGCGGGCCGACTTCGACCACATCCTGGCCGTGATCAACCGGTTCGAACAGCTCCCGATCCCGGTCGTGGCCGCGGTGCAGGGGCTGTGCTACGGCGGCGGTTTCGAGCTCGCGCTGCGGGCCGACATCATCCTCGCCGGTGAAAGCGCCCGCTTCGGCCATCCCGAGCAGTCGCTCGGCATCGTCACCCTCCTCGGCGGTATCCACCGCGTGGCCGAACGGGCCGGCCGGGCCCGCGCCTACGAATGGGCACTGACCTCCGAGCAGGTACCCGCCACGGTCATGGCCGAGGCCGGCGTCATCAACCGCGTCGTCCCCGACGCCGAACTCCGCACCGAGGCCGAGTCCTTCGCCCGCAAGATCGCCGCAGGCCCCACCCGGGCCCACGTGGTGCACAAGTCGCTGCTGCGCTCCTGGGTCACGGGCGGCATCCCCGCCGCCGACCAGCAGCTGTTCGACCTCGCCGTCCCGCTCTTCGAGACCGAGGACGTCAAGGACGGCCTGGTCTCCGCCGCCAAGGCCCTCAAGGAGGGCCGCCCCCGCCCCGTACTGCCGTTCAAGGGCCGCTGAGCCGCAGCTCTCCCCCACACACACTCACCAAGGGACACCGCATGATCATCGACTCCGCCGACCTGGACGCGAAGTCCGCCTACAAGCTGCTCATCGGCAGTGTCATCCCTCGCCCCATCGCCTGGGTGAGCACCCTGTCCACCGAAGGCGTGGGCAACCTGGCCCCCATCTCCTTCTTCACCGTCGTCGGACGCAAGCCGCCCCGGATCTCACTGTCCATTCAGCCGCGCTCCGACGGGGCCACACTCAAGGACAGCTTCGTCAACATCCGGGACACCGGTGAGTTCGTCACCAACATGGCCACCCTGCCGCAGATCAACGGGCTGAACCGCAGCGCCTTCGAGTTCGAGCCCGACGTCGACGAGTTCGACGCGGTCGGACTGGAGCAGGAGCCGTCCGAGGTCGTCCGTCCGCCGCGCATCAAGGGCGCGCCCGTCGCGTTCGAATGCACCGTCGAGCACATCTTCTCCTCGCCCGACGGGCTCAACAACGTCGTCTGGGGCAACGTGGTGCGCTTCTACATCCGGGACGACCTCTATGTGGGCGGCCGGATCGACTTCGGCGCCATCGCTCCGGTGGGGCGACTCGCCGCCGAATACACCCTGGTGGACAACGCGTTCGAGGCACCGCTCGACGCCGAAGTGGTCCGGGAGCGCGCCGGTCGCCGTATGGTGCGCCTGGACGGCAAGGACACGTACTACTCGCCGATCGACACACCCCACTGGTCACCATCGGGCTCCACGACGACACTCGACTGACGTCAGGACGTGACGCTTCCCGCACTCAGGTTCTCGAACAGCACCATCCCGGCCGCCGTGTTGGACGCGGGCACGTGGTAGGCGTCGTACACGCGGCGGATCCGTGGTCCCAGGGCGCCGCGCATGATCAGCCACATGATGAGCTCGATGCCTTCGGAGCCGGCCTCGCGGATGTACTCCTCGCGGGTCAGCGCCGCCAGCTTCTCCGGGTCGTGCTCGATGGCGTCGAGGTACATACGGTCGAAGTCCTGGTTGATCAGTCCCGCGCGGGCGCCCGCGAGTTGGTGGGACATGCCGCCGGTACCGAAGACCGCGACCTTGAGATCCTCGGGGAAGGAACGGATCGCCTCGCCGAGGGCCCTGCCCAGCGCCAGACACCGTGCCGCCGTGGGCTGCGGGTACTGGATGACGTTGACCAGAAGGGGGACGACAGCGCACGGCCAGCTCTCCCCGGGGTCGGGGCAGTACACCGACAGCGGCACGGTCAGACCGTGGTCGACGGCCAGGTCCTGGAACACCGTGATGTCGAAGGAGGAGTCGATCAGGCTTTCGACGAGATGATCGGAGAACTCGGGGGCGCCGATGACGGCCGGGACCGGGCGGCTGCCCCATCCCTCGTCCGCCACCTCGTACGAGGCCGCCGCGCCGATCGCGAAGGTCGGTGTGACGGACATGTCGACGGCGTTCGCGTGGTCGTTGTAGACGACCACCGCCACGTCCGGCGTGTGCCGGGCCATCCACTCCCGGGCCGGGGTGTACCCGTCGAACAGCGGCTTCCAGTACGGGTCCTGGGTCTTCCCGTGGTCCATCGCCGCGCCGATCGACGGCACGTGCGAGGTGGCCAGTCCCCAGATCACCTCAGCCAAAGCTCCGCCCTCCCGCCCTGAGTGCCTGCGTGAACTCCTCGGTGGTCATGCCGGTGAACACACCTCCGAGGTACTGCATCGACTTCTGGTCCAGCACCGCCAGCTTGAAGACGTAGAAGATGGAGCCGCCCAGCTCCAGCATCCGCGTCCAGTCCCGCGTCAGCACGGCCTCCCGCTGCTCGGCCGTGAGCCCGTACTCCTCGCAGTACGCGCCTTCGTCGGCGCTGAACCTCGCCCGGTTGCCGGCGTCCTTCAATGATCCGCAGAGCCGGTTCAGCGCCCGGCCCCGACGGCTGTCGGCGGTGTCGAAGACGTAGGTGCCCGTGATGTGGGGTGTGCGGGTGGTGGACATGGCTCCTCCTCTCCCTTGTCTTGGTCCGGTCAGTGCAGCAGGCCACCGCCGTCGCAGACGAGTGTCTGCCCGGTGACCATGGCCGCGTCCGGGGAGGCGAGATACGAGACGAGTCCCGCGAAGTGCTCCGGGGTGACGTACTCCTGGATCGCCTGCTGCCGCATGGTCGCGGCGAAGACCTCGTCACCGGAGTGGGCCCGGGTACCGGGGGTGGCGACCTGGGCGGGTGCCACCGCGTTGACCGTGATCCGCTGCTCACCCAGCTCTCGCGCCATCACCCGGGTCATCCCGATCAGCGCGCCCTTGCTCGCTACGTAGGCGAGTTGGCCCGGGGCGCCGGTGAAGAAGGTGCGGGAGGCGACATTGACCACCCGTCCGCGGTGGGCGCTCCTGGCCAGCCACGGCACGCACGCCTGCACCATCAGCAGCGGGCCGACGGCGTTGACGTCGAAGAAGCGACGCAGCTCCTGCGGGGTGGTGTCCAGCAGACTGCTCCGGCCGGACAACAGGCCCGCGTTGTTGACCAGGACGTCCACGCCACCGTAGGTCTCCGCGACCTCCTCGACCGTACGGCGTGTGGCGTCCGGGTCGCTGACGTCGCAACGCCAGGTCCGTACGCCGGTGTTCTCCGCCCCGTCGCTCGGTTCCGTGATGTCCAGCGCGGCGACGGTGAACCCGTCGGCGGCCAGTCGGCGCACGACAGCCTCACCGAGTCCACCCGCCGCGCCCGTGACCACGGCGACGCGCACGCCCTGCGCGGTCATGGCGCCTTCTCCTGCGGATGGGTGGCCAGGGCCTCCACGGTGATGTCCATCCACTTCCACATCGGCAGCGACACCAGGGCGTCGTGCAGTTCCGCCGGGTCCGCCGCCTCGTACAGGCCGATGGTCGCGTTGCGGCCCGGCACCCGCCACAGCCGTTTCAGGATCCCGGCCTCGCGGAGTTCCGTCGCCCGTGCCCGCTCCCCCTTGCGCAGGCTGTCGCGGACGTCGTCAGGGGTGTCGGGGGGCAGGGTGTTCTCGGTGCGGACGAGGAATTCCATGCGGGTCCTCCCTTTCGAGGCCTCAGGCCAGTTCCAGCAGCAGGTCCGCCAGTTCACCGGGGGCGGTGACCATGGCCTCGTGGCCGGTGGCGATCTCGTGGACCGGCCAGCCGAGGGCGGCGGCGCGCTCGGCGTGCGGGGTGAACACCCGCATCCAGTCCGTGCATTCGACGAAGACCCCGGGGACCTGGTCGCCCTTGCCGGTCAGCCGCAGCGGCTCGGTGTACGTCAGCCAGGGGTGCGGGGTGAGGCGGGCCCCGAGCCAGTCCAGGTCGGCCTGTTCCGTCACGCCCAGGACGCTCAGCGAGCGCACCGGGATGAGCCAGCCGAAGCCGGGCCCCGCGACGGACTCCCGGTAGTGCCCGGCGATGGTGTCGGGCAGCAGGTCGATCGCCGCGTCACCGTCGCCGCCGACGAACGCATCGACGTGGACCCGCCGGGCCAGCCGCTCCGGGACGCGGTCCGCGACCCCGGTGACGACCTGACCGGCGTAGCTGTGCCCGACGAGCACCACGTCCCGCAGGTCGTGGGCCTCGATCAGGGCCACGACGTCCTGGACGTGCGTCGTCAGACCCACGTGGGGACCGAGCAGATGGGCACGGTCGCTCACCCCGGTGAGCGTGGGGGCGTACACCTCGTGCCCGGCGGCGCGTAGCCTCGGCGCCACGCGCTGCCACACCCAGCCGCCGTGCCAGGCCCCGTGCAGGAGGACGAAGACGCTCATGCCGGTACTTTCCCTCGCTGTTCGCGGGCCAGCATCTTCGCCAGGGCCCGGCGTCCGCGCAGGGCGGCCAGGTCGGAGCGGATGCTGGACTCGGCGGTGCCGCCCGGATCGGTGGCGTACATCAACTCCTGGGCCTCCAGGGCGTCCACGTCCTCCTGCATCACCGCGAGCTGCTGCTTGTGCTGGAACTCGGTGAGCTCCTTGTCGTCGATGAGGTAGTCGCGGGCGAGGGCGTAGAAGTCGTGGGTCTCGTTGCCGAGCCCGGGTGTCATGCCGTACAGCACCTTCATGTGGAAGCCCTCCGGTTCCTCGGTGCCGGTGGCCGCGACGCGGATGTGGAGGACGAAGATGCCGGGCGGGTGGAACTCGCCGTCCTGCCAGCGGTCCACCGGCGTGGTCAGTCCCATGGACTTCTCGTAGAAGGGCGGGGCGTCGATGCCGGTCATGCGCCGGCTGAAGCCGACCCGGTCGCCGTCGACGGTGACATCGATCGGGGTGGCGGCGACGGCGGCGTTGCCGATGCTCGTCGGGTGCAGGAACGTCTCGTGGGTGAGGTCGAGCAGGTTCTCCACGAGCAGCAGATGCCGTGCCTTCAGCGGCACGACGCCGTGTACGTGGGTCCAGCGCGGGTCGGTGAGCCACGAGGTGTCCGGCAGCAGGCTCGCGTCGGCCAGGCCGGGATCGCCGGGCCAGATCCAGATGGCGCCGTCCTTCTCGGCCAGGGGAAAGCGGCGCAGGGCGGCCTTGGGACGGTCGGCCTGCTCGGCGACGCCGACGCACACGCCCTGCCCGTCGAAGCGGTAGCCGTGGTAGTCGCACTGGAGGGTGCCGTCGTCGTCCAAGTGCCCCAGGGAAAGCGGGTACTTGCGGTGGGGGCAGCGGTCCTCGACGGCGGTGACCGTGCCGTCGGGCAGCCGGTAGAAGCAGACCGGGAGGTCCGTGATCCAGCGCCGGGTGAGGCTCCGGCCGATCTCGTCGGACCAGGCTCCCAGGTACCAGCCGTTGCGCACGTGTGCGGAGAGCATGACGGCAACGCCTTTCAGTCAGAGGTCGAGTACGAGGCGGCCGCCGCGGGGGCGGGCACGGGAGACGCAGATCATCATGGTGTCGCCGGCGGCCCGCTCGTCGTCGGTGAGGAGGGAGTCCCGGTGGTCGATCTCGCCCGCCAGGACGGCGGTCTCGCAGGAGCCGCAGATGCCCTCCTCGCAGGAGGACAGGACCGCTACGCCCGCCTCCTCCACCGCCTTGAGCACCGACTGTCCGGGCGGCACGGCGAGCGTCACCCCGGACGAGCGCAGCTCGACCTCGAACGCCTCGTCGGCCTCACCGTCGCCGTCGCCGTCGCCGTCGCCGGAGCGCTGCCCCGGCGTCGCGGCGAACCGCTCCACGTTGAGCGATCCCTTCGGCCAGGTGGCGCAGTGGGCCTCGACCGCGTCGATCAGCCCGGCGGGGCCGCAGCAGTACACCAGGGTGGCGGGGTCGGGTTCGCCGAGGTGGCCGGCGAGGTCGAGCAGTCCGTACTCGTCCTGCGGCCGTACGGTCACGTGGTCGCCGTAGTGCTCCAGCTCGGACAGGAACGCCATGGACGCGCGGGTCCTGCCGCCGTAGAGCAGCGACCAGTCGGCGCCGGCCGCCTCCGCCTCGGCGATCATCGGCAGCAGCGGGGTGATGCCGATGCCACCGGCGACGAACAGGTACCGCGCGGCCGGTCGCAGGGGGAAGTTGTTGCGCGGTCCGCGTACCCGCAGCTCGCTCCCCTCACGGACGTTGTCGTGGATCCACTGCGATCCGCCGCGTCCGTCGGGCTCCCGGAGCACCGCGACGCGCCAGCAGTCGGTGACGGTCGTCGGGCCGCACAACGAGTACTGACGGACGGTGCCCGTCGGGAGGACCACGTCGATGTGCGCCCCCGGCTGCCAGGGCGGCAGGGGGACGCCGTCTCGCGGTGCGAGCACCAGGGACGCGACGCCGTCCGCCGCCGTCTGCCGGGAGAGTACGGCGACTGTGCCGCTGTACTCGGCGTCGCGTGGTGCCGGGGCGGTCGCGGCAAGGGCCGTCCTGAGCGGGAGCACCTCCGGGGCGGCGGTCGACGGGCTCGTCATGTGCGTCATCTCCTCGGCGCGGTCGGGGGTCTCGTGGCACCTTCGACGCTAGTCACGGGGAACGCGCAGGTCGTCGCGCTAATGACCGGACCCGGACGGCGGAAGGTCCGGGTCCGGCTACGTCATCCGTCGCGTTCGCCGGTGTCCCGGCCGGGTTCCGGGGCCTGGTCGAGGTGGATGTGCAGCGGTTGGTCCGTGCTCCACAGGGCCTCGACCACGGCGTGCAGATGCTCGGCGTCGACCCGCCACAGGGGTTCGCCGTAACGGTCGTCCCGGGTGACGCCGTCCGAGGGGACGGCGTCGGCCAGCAGTTCGCGTTGACCGAGTTGACCCTGGGCACGGTTCGCGGCGTCCGTTTCCGGCGGGAACTCCACGAACAGGGCCGTCTCGCGGAAGGGGACCCAGATGTGCGTGGTCACCGTCATGCCAGCGTCCCGGTCGTCTCGGGGTAGAGCCGGACATACGCCTCGCCCATGGTCGTGTGCGGAAGGCCCAGGTTGGGACCGGCGTTGCGCTTCAGCTGGACGCCACGGCGCTTGGCGAGGTCGGTGTAGTAGTCCCACATGTGCTGCTGGGCGGCGAGGCACTCCATGGCCTTGCGCTTCCTGTAGAAGACGGGCGTGATGTCGAGCAGGACGTTCGGTTTGAAGTCGCACTGCTCGGGCTGGTGCGGTTCGAAGAAGAACACCGGGGGTGCGCCGAGCGGTTCACCGGGTGCGTCGTAGCCGACCGCCTGGGCGAGTACCCGGGCCTGGAGCGCCATGCGTGCGGCGGCGGGGTGGTCGCCGTTGTAGGGGTCGGTGAGGGTGTGGGTGAGGACCACCGAGGGGTTCACCTCCCGGTACACGCGCACGATGCGGTCCACCAGCTCGGGGGTCTCCGTCAGGGGGTAGTCCCCGGCGTCCAGGAACTCGATCTCCGCGCCCAGTGCGGCGGCGGCGCCGGTGGCCTCCGTGCGGCGGAGTTCCTTGATCGCGTCGAGGCGGAGGCCCTCTCGCCAGGCGCGGGCCGACTCGCCGCGTTCGCCGAAGCTCAGGCACAGCACCTTGGCACGCTGACCGCGTTCTGCGGCGAGGGCTATGGCGCCGCCGGCCCGCCAGACGAAGTCGCCGGCGTGCGCGCTGACGACCAGCAGGGCGCCGCCGGAGGGCTGGGAGGACGTGACGGTCATCTGGACTCCTTGGGGTCGGACGGGAGCGGGGTGTGCGCCGGACGAACGTCGTGTGCGCTGCGAACCGGCGGAGAAGGCGGGTTCGAAAGGTGTTCGACGAGAGGTTCGGCTGCGGAAGTGATCACCTGCGCGAGGGCGAGTGCCGTACGAAGTCCGGCGCGGCGGCGCGGTGTTGACGCGAGGTGGGCGGGTCGGAACGGACCGGCACGTCGTTCACCATATCGCGAAAGTTTTTGTTGACAATAATGTTGACTTCGAGCAATCTCCTGACACCATTCCTGGAGCAACCCGGAGGAGACATGCCCCACCGCTATGTCGTCGTCAGGAACATCGACCGACCGGCCCCGGACGTCGTCGCCCGGCTCGCCGAGGCCGGGGTGTCCACGGTTCACGAGGCCATCGGCCGGCGTGGTCTCGCGGGGACCGGCTTGCGGCCGAACCAGCGGAACGTGCGGATGGCGGGCCCGGCGGTGACGGTCAGCTCGCACCCCGGAGACAATTTGATGATCCACGCGGCGGTCGAGGTGTGCCGCCCCGGGGACGTCCTCGTGGTGACCACCACCTCCCCGTCCACGGACGGCATGTTCGGCGAACTGCTGGCGACGTCCCTCGCCGCCCGCGGTGTCATCGGCCTGGTCACGGGGGCCGGAGTGCGCGACACCGCCGAACTGCGGGAGATGGGCTTCCATGTCTGGGCCCGGGCCGTGTCCGCGCAGGGCACGGTGAAGGCGTCCCCCGGCTCGGTCAACGTGCCCGTGACGCTCGGCGGGGTGTCCGTCCGCCCCGGGGACGTCGTCGTCGCGGATGACGACGGTGTCGTTGTCGTACCCCTCGAGGAGGCGGAGGAGGCGGCCGAGTCGGCGGAGAAGCGGATCGCCAAGGAGGCCGTGAACCGGGAGGTGCTGCGGTCGGGGACACTGGGCGTCGACCACTACGGACTGCGCGCCCGGCTCGCCGAACTCGGCGTCACCTACCAGGACTGACTTCACGATGAGCACTCCCAGCACTACTTCCGGTACTGCCGGTACCCCCGTCGGATTCGACGTCACCGGTGCGATCCGGGACGCTCTGCTGCGCGGCGAGTACGTGCCACGACAGCGTCTGGTGGAGGCGGACCTCTGCGAGCAGTTCGGGGTCAGCCGCGCCACCGTGCGGACGGCGTTCCAGCAGCTGGCGGCGGAGGGGCTGGTGGAGATCCAGCGCAACCGCGGCGCCCGCGTCCGGGAGATCACCTTCGCCGAGGCCGTCCAGATCACGGAGGCCCGCATGGTCCTGGAGGGGCTGATCGCCGCGCGAGCGGCCGAGCGGATCAGTCCGGACCAGGCCGAGACGTTGCGCGGCATCTGCGCGGACATGGCGAAGGCGGTGGCCGACGGCGAGCTCGCGGAGTACAGCGACCTCAACGCCCGCCTGCACTCCCGCATCCGCGACATCGCGGGCCACGAGACCGCCGACCGGCTCATCGAACAGCTGCGGGCCCAGGTGGTCCGGCACCGGTTCATGCTCTCGCGGGTGCCCGGCCGGGCTCGTGCGTCGCTGCCCCAGCACCAGCGGATCGTCGAGGCCATCGCCTCCGGCGATCCGGTGGAGGCCGAAGCGGCCATGAGGGACCACATCGCCAGCGTGGTCGAGGCGCTGAGGGCCCTGGAAGCGAGCGGCACACGGAGGGTCGAGACGCCCCCGGACCTCTGACGGCGACCACGGCCCGAGCGACCGGCCGGACCGCGACGCCGCGAACCGCGCGTCCGCCGGTGGACGACGGTCGCGTGGTCGCGCGGTCGCGTGGTCGCGTGGTCGGCACGACGATCGGCAGCCGGTCGAGGCGGCGGTCTCCGGTCGTGGGGCCGTAGGTCGGCCGGCCCTGGGTCCCCGTCGTCCTGGGAACGGCGTCAGCCTCCCGCCGCCGCACCGGCGTTCTGGGCCGTCGCCCTGGCCCAGGCGATTTCGAGCTTGCCCGTCGGTGTACGGGGCAGGGCCTCCCTCAGTACGACGGACCGCGGGACCTTGTAACCGGCGAGGCCGCGCCGGACCCAGTCGCGCAGTTCCTCACCGGTGACGGTGGCGGCCGACCCGACCGCGACGACAGCCGCGACCCGCTCGCCCCACGTCTCGTCGGGGACTCCGACGACCACGCAGTCCGTCACCTCGGGGTGCGTCAGCAGGACGTCCTCCACCTCCTGCGGGTGCACCTTCTCCCCGCCGGTGTTGATCACGCCCGAGCCGCGCCCGAGGAACCTGATCGCGCCGTCCGCCTCGATCTGGGCGAGATCGCCGGGGATGGCGTACCGCACGCCCTCGATGGTGCGGAACGTCCGGGCGCTCTTGCCGGTGTCCTTGTAGTAGCCGAGTGGCATGGGCCCGCAGTAGGCGAGGTTCCCGGTCTCACCGCTGCCGGGCTCGACGAAACGGTCACCCTCGCCGATCACCCTGGCCGCGGGCACCGGACGGAACCGGGTCGGCAACTCCCGTACCGACGAGGTGATCCCCAGGGCGAAGGGGCCGCCCTCGCTGGAGGCGATGGCGTCGACGACCGTGACATCGGCGCGTTCGTGCAGCGCCTTCTTCAGCCGGTCGTCGAGCGCGGTGCCGGAGCTGATGACCGTACGCAGGGAACGCAGGTCGTACGGCTCGTCGGCGCCTTCCGCACGCACCAGCTCGTCGACGAGCGGCCTGCAGACGGCGTTGCCCGCGACGAGCAGGGTGTCGATCTCGCGCTCGGCGAGCGACTGCCAGACATGGGCCGGATCCAGTCCGCCCTGCCGTGCCATGACCGCCCGGCCGCCCACCAGCAGGGTGCCCATCGTGTTGAACAGACCGGTGGCGTGCATCAGGGGGACGACCGGCATGGTGGTCGGCGCCCTGCCCTCGCGGTGGGCGGCCACCGCGGTCGCCGCGAACTCGTCGAGCGTTTTCGGCAGTTCGGTGACGCCGGCCTGCCGGAGGATCGGGATGGAGTGGAGCAGGTCGCCGAGCTGCCACATCACGCCCTTCGGCTTGCCCGTGGTGCCGCCGGTGTACATGAAGAGCCGGTCCGAGCCGGGCCGGGGCCGGGCCTCGCGGGGCGCGTGCTTCGCGAGCAGTTCCTCCAGCTCGGGCACGGCGGGCCCGGTCGGGCCCTCGGCGGGCAGGTCCCCGGCCCGCACGAGCAGTTTCAACGTCCGTACGTGTCCTGCGGCGTGCGTGACCCGGTCCGCCAGGGCGCCGCTGAAGACGACCGCCGCCGCGTCCGCGTCCGTGAGCAGTTCGGACAACTCCTCGCCGGTGTAACGGTAGTTGGCGTTCGCCGGCACGGCCCCGAGCTTGAACGCCGCGAAGACCGTCTCCAGGTACGCGGCGCCGTTGTACAGGTAGCAGGCCACCGTGTCGCCGGCTCGCACCCCGGCTTCCTCCAGCGCGGCGGCCAGCCGTGACGCACGGTCGTCGAACTCCCGGTAGGTCAGCTCGCGACCGGGCTCGACGATGGCGACGGCATCGGGCAGGGCGCGGCAGACCGCCTCCCAGATCGTGCCGATGGACACGTCCATTCCTCAGACCTCCTCGTCCTCGGGCCTCGCCGGATCCCATCCGGGGGAGTTCGGGAATCCGGCGAGGTGGATGCCCAGGCTAGGCGTGTGGCGTCGGAGGGGGAACGCGAGCAATGACTGAACCCACTCGGCGCTTTCGACAGGCGATGAACAGGTCAAATGACGTAGCACCGCGGTCCGCGCCCCGGGCTACGATGCTGCCGTCGGCCCTACCCCGGCCCCTGCTCCCGCCCCTGCCCGCCCCCTCCACCGGTCCCTTCCGCGAGTCCGTGCGCCTGTCCCTGTCCCCCGGGGGCCCGTCGCGCGCTGCTGATGAGGAGAAAGGCCATGTCCGCTGCACGGCCCGTCGAGTGGGGCGATGTCGCCGCCGCGACGATGGACGGTCTCGCCGTGGTGGACCGCGCGGGCCGCTTCGTCCAGCTGAACCCGGCGGCGGTCGCGCTGTGCGACGCGCGCGTGGAGGCCGATCTCGTCGGGGCCGCCGCTCCGTTCGCGCTCACCAAGGAAGCCCCTGCCTGCCCTGGGCTGCTGGAGGACCAGTCCGATGAGCAGGTGGCCTACTGGGTGACCGGCTCCGGGGCGCGCCGCGAGTTCGCCTACCGGGCCCGCAATCTGCCGGCCGACCCGGGCCTGAAGGTCGTGTCGTTCCGCGACGTGACGGACGAGGGGCACCGCCACCGCAGGGTCGCGGCCATCGCCCGGACCTCCGTCTCCCTGGCCTCGGAGGGATCACTGGGCTCGACCCTGGACGCCGTGGCCGCGCAGATCGTCCGGACCGACGGGCTGGCCGGGGTGCAGATCCTGATCCTGGACAGTACGGGCCGGGAACTGCGGCTGATGGGCTCGGCGGGCCTGCGGCGCTCGGAGACGTTCCTCGACCGTCTGCTGGAGTGCCGCGACCGGGGCGCCCGGCTGGTCATGCTGGACACCCTGAAAGAGCGCAGCCCGATCGTCCTCCCCCACCGCTGGGACGAGATCCGCTCGGACCCTGCCTGGGAACCCCTGCACGACTACCTCGGCGAACTGGCCTGGGACTCCTTCGTCAGCGTGCCGTTGACGGTGCGCGGCCGTGCCGAGGGCGTGCTGAACGCGTACTTCGCACCGGGCCAGGAGGTCGGCACCCGCACCCTGGAGTTCCTCGTCGCCATGGCCGAACAGGCCGCCCTCGCCGTCGACTACGCCACGCTGCTGCAGCGTGAACGCGACGGGGCCCGGCAGGACGAACGTCAGCGTCTGGCCCGGGATCTGCACGACTCGATCGTCCAGCAGGTGTTCTCGATCGGCATGCAGGCCAACGCGGTGGGCGTACTCGGAACGCGCGGCCTGCCGGTGCCCGCCGACTCCGTCCGGCACTTCGCGGACGAGATCGGAACGCTCGCGCGGACCGTCCTCGCCGATCTGCGGGCGATGGTGCACGAACTGCGCCCGTCCTCCACCGCCGGCCTCGGTCTGGAGGAGACGGTGCGGACGCTCGTCAGGAGCACCGAGAACCGGACCGGTCTGGACTTCCGGCTCCGGTTCGGGCGGGGGCTGGACTCGATCGACCCCGAACTCGCCGAGGACGCCTACCGGATCATCGCGGAGGCCATCCACAACGTGGTCAAGCACGCGGAGGCCACCTTCGCCACCGTCCGCCTCGGCGTCCACGGCCACACCCTGACCGCGACCGTGACCGACAACGGCTGCGGACTGCGGGACGCGATGGGGAGCCCGGTTCCTCCGGAGGGGCACCGGGACGTCGGTGCGGGGACGGAGGCGGGCGCTGAGGGTTACGGACTGACGACCATGCGGGAAAGGGCGGAACGATGGGGCGGCACCATGAGGATCAGGTCGCGCGCGCAGACGGGTACGACCGTGCGCGTGGTCGTACCCCTGCCGGTACAGGTGCCGGACTCCTCCCCCGGGGACCCGGACAGCTCGGCGAACACCCCGCTGACGGTGCGGCTCTGAGCAGCGGGGAGCCCCGGCGGACCCGGGTGCTGATCGTGGACGATCACGCCGTCGTACGCCGTGGCATCCGCGCCTATCTGGAGGTCATGGACGACATGGAGGTCGCCGCGGAGGCGGCGGACGGGCAGGAGGCGCTCGCCCGGCTGGACTCGATGGCGGCCCATGGCGAGCTGCCGGACGTGGTGCTGATCGACCTGCTCATGCCCAGGATGGACGGCCCGACCGCGATCGGGCTGATCAGGGAACAGCACCCCGGGGTACGGGTCGTGGTGCTGACGAGTTTCGGTGAGATGGAGCGCGTCCACGCCGCCCTCGCGCAGGGGGCCGCGGGTTATCTGCTCAAGGACGCGGAGGCCGGCGAGGTGGTCTCCGCGATCCGCGCGGCGGCACGGGGAGAGGTCTTTCTCGACCCCGCGGTGGCCCGGGGGCTCACCCAGGAGATCGTCGCGCCGCCGACCGGGCTCGGTGCGCTCACCGGCCGCGAGCGTGATGTCCTCGTCCTCGTCGCCGAGGGACGGTCCAACCAGCAGATCGCCGACGAACTGGTGATCAGCGAGCGCACGGCCCGCACGCACGTGAGCAATGTGCTGCGCAAGCTGCGCCTCACCTCACGGACCCAGGCGGCGCTGTTCGCCGTACGGCAGGGACTGGTACCGCCACGCGGTTGAGCGATGCCTGTCCTGGCCGCGCCGGGACGCGGGACACCCGCCGAACCGGTCGACGGGCCGCTCCTGAATGACGGACCGGCGAAGGCCGAATGTCGGGACCGCCCTACGTCATCTGTCTCCACTTCCTCCGCTGTGCTCCCTTCCTCTTCTGCCGGCGGCCATTGCGCGGCCATCATCCGGAAACCTGCCGGTCGCACTGGAGCGACCGGCGTCGGCACGGTGACGGCCGCGGGCCGCACCGAGGAGGCGAGCGCATCATGAGCGTGCAGCGGCCGCACATCGAGTCGGGCGGGCTGTTCATCGCCGGAGCGTGGCGGGAGGCGGAGTCCGGGGAGCGGCGTGATGTCGTGGACCCGTCCACGGGCCAGGTCGTCACCACGGTCGCGGAGGCCGGCGAGGCCGATCTCGACGCCGCTGCGGGCGCCGCCCGCGAGGCGTTCGACGAGGGTCAGTGGTCCCTGGCCCCGGCCCGCGAACGCGCCCGGGTGCTTAACCGGGTGGCCGGCCTGATCCGTGAGCGGGCGGACGAGATCGCCGCCGCCGAGAGCCTGGATGTCGGCAAACCCGTCACGTTGTCCCGGGCGGTGGACGTGGAGACGGCGGCCGAGACCTACGAGTACTACTCCGCGCTGGCACAGAACCTGGACGGCGCCACCCGGCAGCTCTCGATCCCGGCCCATGCCTACACCCGGCGGGACCCCGTCGGTGTGTGCGGGCTGGTCACCCCGTTCAACTTCCCGTTGATCCTGAGTTCCTCCAAGCTGGCCCCGGCGCTCGCGGCCGGGAACACGGTCGTGCACAAGCCGGCCGAGGACACTCCGCTCAGCGCGCTGCTGATGGCGGACATCCTCACCGCCGCCGGGGTGCCCGCCGGGGTGGTGAACGTGGTCACCGGCGGCGGCGCCCTGGGCGGGGCCCTGGTACGGCACCACTTGGTGGACAAGGTCGCCTTCACGGGCTCGACCGGCGTCGGACGCGTCGTGGCGGGCACCGCGGGCGAACGGCTCAAGCCCGTGACCATGGAACTGGGCGGAAACGCCGCCCAGATCCTGTTCCCAGACGCCGACGTGGAGAAGGCGGTCGGTGCGGTCATCAAGGGATTCGTCTACAACACCGGGCAGTTCTGCATGGGCGCCCCCCGGCTGCTCGTCCACAGCTCCCTGCACGACACGGTGGTCGGCATCCTCACCGAGGCCGTGCCGGGGGTACCCGTCGGCGACCCCTTCGACCCGGCCACCGTGGTCGGCCCGATGGCAGGTGAACGGCACCTCGAGAACGTCGAGAAATACGTGGAACTCGCCAGAAAGGACGGCGGGCAGGTCGTCGTCGGGGGCGAACGACTGGAGCTCGGGGGCGGCTACTACTACAGACCCACGGTCATCACCGGCCTGGACAACGACGCCCGTACCGTGCAGGAGGAGGTCTTCGGCCCCGTACTGACCGTCCAGTCCTTCGACACGGAGGACGAGGCGGTCGGGCTGGCGAACAGCACGCCGTACGGCCTGGCCGCCGGTCTGCACACGTCCGACCTGGCCCGCGCCCACCGGGTCGCCGCGCGCCTGCAGGCCGGCATCGTCTGGGTCAACGACTGGGCCATGCTCGACCCGTCCATGCCCTTCGGCGGCGTCAAGCAGTCCGGCTACGGACGCGAATCCGGCCCGGAGGCACTCCAGGAGTACACGAGGACCAAGTCGGTCGTCATCTCCCTGGCCTGAGCCGGGCGGCCGTGCCCCTTTGCCCGGTACGAGGCCGCCTTCAACCGGGCAAGGGGGCGCGCGACCGCTGCCGTCGGGGCTCGGACAGGGCTCGGAGGGAGCGTGCGCGCCCGTCAGGAGGCGATACAGGGCTACGTAAACAGACGTATTTGCCGGGTTGGCTCGCCGTCGTCCTGCTTGTCATCTTCGGTCTGCAAAAAGAGCCTTGTCCCGCCGATATCAGGCCGAGGCCGGGGAGCCGGACCAGGGGGCGGGACAATGATCATCCTTCAGCGGAGCATCTCCCGGGACGGCGCGGCCGCGGAGTCGATGCCAGTGGAGGTCACCGTCGAGGTGCCCGCCACGGTCTTCACGACCGGGCCCGACCGCGAGGCGATACGCACCACCGGTGAGACCTCTCAGTCAGCGTCCTTCGTCCACACCGCGGGCGACGACCAGTATCAAGTCGCCCTCCCGGAGACCGTCCTGACCGGCCCCACCGACGATTCGGCCACCGCGGCCGCGCTCTTCTTCCGCGCCGCCCTCACCGCGGGCGACACCGACGCGCTCACGCTTCCGGTCCGTGTGCGGTACCGCTCGCTCGACGGTCAGTGGCTGGGCGAGCAGGCCTTCGACGTGCTGGCGATGGCGAAGCTCAGCCCCGACGCCGACCGGGAGGGCCCCCAGCGCCCCCACGGAGTGCGGTCGAGGACGGCGTACTTCCTCGTGAACAAGAGGAAGTTCCTCGCGCTGCGCGAGCAACTAGCCGTCCACGGTGCGGACTTTCCACTGGCAGCTCTGCTGTCGTATCTCACCCAACTGGTGGACGGCGTCCCCGGCTTCGCCGACGCCGACGCGGAGAAGATCACCTCGCTGCTGAGGGACCAGTCCTCGGTGCGCGACGCCGACCGGCTGGTGCAGGCTCTTGGGCGGGCCCACAGCTCCCTCGTCGACAATCCGCTGACGATTCCCGAGCCGAAGACACTGACCGTCGCCGGAACCCTGACCGTCAACGGCCCGCCGGAAAACGCCCTCTCCGCGCGGGACTTCGCGCCGTTCGACGTCTGCGCCGAGTGGACGGACACCGAGGGCCGCCCACGGGCGTACCGCTTCCGGTTCGACACGGACATCGTGGTGACCGACCGCTCCGCCCCGTTCGAGCTCACCGACAGCGGACCGTTCTACTCGAGCGCCGTGCTGGCCGACGTACGGGTGAGCGTTCACGGCCTGGACGGTTCCACGCTGTGGAGCCGGAGCCTGCGGCCGGACGATCCCGCCCTGGCTGAGCTGCGCGCCGTCGTCCCGGCCCAGACACCGACCACTCTGGTCCGGCCGGATGCCCCGCCCCATGACGCCAATCTGCGCCTTCGGGGCCGGGTGGTGGTTTTCAACAGGGATTGCGCTGTCAAGGACATCCTCGTGCTGGTGCAGGTGAGGAACGCCGACGACCAGGCCTGGCGGGCCGTGGGCGCGGCGAAGGCGGACAGTGCGGGCAACTTCACCATGCCCTACCCCTACGGCACGCACGCACAGGCCCGGGCCGTCTGCTCGGTGGCGCCGGACGACCCCGTCGAGATCCCCGTCGTCGCCTCCGACGGCGATCGGACCATCTCCGCCGACTTCCTCTACCTGTTGGTCCGCAACCCCCGGGCCTCCGACGGGCCCTGCTCGGGGGACGACTGCGGATGCGGCACCGCGGAGAGCCCACGTCGGCTCCCCGACCACTCCGACCTGATCGGCTCCGACACCTACTCGCAGGACATCGGCGGTTCCTGCGTCAACCTGTCGACCCCCAACCGCACCATCAACGAGTTCGCCTTCCAGGCCGTCGTACGGACCTCCGATCCGGACGTCGCGACCTGCCGCCTCACCCGGAAGCAGACCGGACTCGCCTCGCTGGACGTCTCACAAGTCGCCGCCCTGGCCACCGGAGCCGCCGCCCTGCACAGCCGGGCGGTCACCGCCCTTCTCGCGGCACGGCAGGGCGTGGAGCTGAACGCGGGGCCGTCGGCGGCCACCGTGCTGAAGGCCGTGGAAGCAGTGCAACCGCACGTCCTCGCCGTCGCCTCCGCCTTCACCGCGGACGGCCCGCCGATCACCCTGAGCGCGTTGGCCGCCGCCCGGGAGCACATCGCCTCCCTCGTCTCCACCCTGCGGGCGACCCGTGACCAGGCGGCGGTGGACGGCTTCGGCTTCCCGCCAGAGGCGGCGCAGACCATCAGCGCGGCCGAGGCTCTGCAACCGCTGGTCGGCCAGGCCGTCGACACCGTCGGCACCTCGGTCCACTACGAGCTGACCGGCGCCACCACGACCCGCGTCCGCCGGCCGGTGGGGCTGCACAATCCGATCGAGTGGCAGAACGCGCCCGAGACCCCGGACCCGCCGGCCACTGCGAGCCCGCTCCCGTTTCCCCGCTGGTGGGCTGCCTCCCTGGGCTCCCCGGGTTCACCCTCCTCACCCGCCTCCCCGCTGTGGCCGCGCGTCCCGTCCGTCCCCCACCTGTCCCGGCCGCAGACCGATCCTGTGCAACCGGCGGACCTGCACGCCGAGTTCTCTCAGGCGGTCAGTGTCGCGACGGGGCACATCCTGCACTACAAGGTGCTGTTCAAGGCCGACGGATACTCCCTCGGCGACCTGGTCTACTCCCTCCCGCTGGCCCCCGGGCAGAAGAAGGAGATAGCGGTCTTCGAGGCGTCGAGGACCCTCGCCGGCGCCGAGGCCCAGCAACTGGCCCAGGACGAGACGCTGGCCATGGGACTGGTGAACGAACGAAACGTCACCAGCCTGCTCGCCGGCGGCATCGACGAATCGCTGCGCGGCAACTCCCGCGCGAACACCTCCGGCGTCAGCTACGGCTTCGGGGCAGCGGGCCAGGGCTCCGGCGGCACCGGTGCGTACGGCGGCTCAGGTGGTGTCGTCATCGGCGTCGCCGGCGGAACCTCGCAGGCGAGCAGCAACGCCCAACAGGACGGCTCGCGCGACGTGGCCCAGTTCTTCAGCGAGCGGCTACGGCAGTCGATCATGCAGAACGCCGAGGCTTACCGGCAGCTCAACGCCTCCGTCGTCACCAGCGTCCAGCAGAGCCAGCGGTACGGGGTCACCAGTGAAGTGATCGCCAACCACAACCACTGCCACAGCCTCACCATGATGTATTTCGAGGTGCTGCGGCACTACGCGCTCTTCCACGAGCTCGCCTCTGTGGAGGAGTGCGTCTTCGTGCCCCTGCCCCTGGCGCGGTTCTCCGTGGAGAACATCGCCGCGTGGCGCGACGTGCTCGCCCCGGCGCTGCTGCCCATGCCGTCGGACACCTACCTCCAGCCGTCCACCGGCCCCACCGCAAACGGACGGCGGCAGCATCCACTGCTGCCCGCCTTCGACGCCGTCCAGCGGCTGCGCACCGCCTACGCGAACGTCGACTTCCCCGCCGCCTCCTACGACGAGGAGCCCGTCCGCTTTCTGAGCGGCCGGATGCAGTTGCGTGTGGCCCTGCCCCGCCCGAAGACACGCTACGACCGGGTCAAGAGCCTCCCGGTGATCAGCAAGACGGTGGTCACCGACCGGGTGGACGTGTCGGCGACACTCAAGTCCACGTGGGTCGACGGTCTGGCGGCGGGCCTGACCGGCGGCCTGTCCCTGCTGTTCACAGGACCGCCGGGCAGCAACATCGAGTACAAGACGGCTCAGGTCGAAGGCAGGAAAGCCCTGTTCGACGCATTCATGACACTCGACGCCAACTATGAGAGCGTGCCGCCCGCGCGGTGCATGCGCGTCAAGAACTTCGACCCCGTGAGCATCACCGCCAACGGAGTGACCGTCACGGTGTCCGGCCTCGACTTCTTCCAGGACGGTCAGCGCGACCGGGAGCAGTGGGAGCTGTACGGCCGCCTCCTCGGGTACAGCGATGTGCTCGACATGCTCACGTACTACTTCGGCGGCCGGCTGATCTCGGAGTGGGACGACATCTTCTACCAGGACATCGCCCCGCTGGTCTTCGACAGAATCATCAACAGCGTGCGGCTGAGCGACTTCGCCGTCGACACCACGGCGTCCAGCCGCTACACCGGCGGCGAGCGGCTGATCGAAGTCACTCTCTCGGGGACCACGAGCAAGCGCCGCAATCAGCTCCCCGACCAACTCCTCCTCGACGTCACCAGTGCCACCGCCCGGGCGCTGCGCGGCTACGTCACCCTGAATGTGGAGAACGTACGGCTGGACTACGCCACCGCCCACTACCGGGGGCCCCTGTACGCCGGCGGACTCCGGGACGGCCTGCTGGACGGGGTACGGCTCGACGTCCCCCTGCGCCCGGACGAGAAACGCAATCCGCGCCGGGAGGACAGGTATCTGGTCTCCGCACTCGTGGAGCATCTCAACAACAACCTGGAGCACTACAACAAGCTGCTGTGGTCCCGGCTCGATCCGGACCGCCGTTACATGCTGCTGGACGGGTTCGGCATCCAGGTGTTCCACGCCGACGGCACCCCTGTCCCGGGTCCGGCCGGGCTGCGCAGCCTCGCGTCCGTGGTGAAGAACGAGGTCGTCACCGTCGCCGGCAACTCGCTCGTCCTGCCGGTCGCGCCCGGCTACCGGGTGAGCGGTTCCTTCGTACGGGCCACCGTCAGCGGCGAGGACGCGCCGGTCTCGCTGCTGGACCACTACCAGCCGCTCACCCCGGTCGAGCCCTACCGGATCAGCGTCCCGACCCGAGGGGTGTTCACCGAGGCCGTCATGGGAGCGTGCAACGCCTGCGAGAAGGTCGAGACCGACCGGCTGCAGGACTGGAGCCGCTTCGGCCTGGACGCGACACCCACGATCGAACCGGTCACCCTGCCCACCCCCGCCCTGGACGAATGGAAGGCAGCCTTCAAGGACTTCGCCGCCCCGATGGTCAACGTCCAGAACGCCCCCGCGGTGCCCGAGCCGGGTGCGGGACTCGCCGGCCTTTCCGGACTCCTCGCCAACAGCGGGGTGTTCAGGGACCTCACCGGGCTGGACGCCAACCAGCAGAACGCGATCCGCACGTACCTGTCGAACCAGGAGAACGCCAAGGGCTTCGCCGAGATGGCCAAGGAGATGGCGACCCAACGCCACAACACCCAGAACAGCGGCCGGATCATGGACTCGATCACCGCAGCCAAGAACTCCGGCGCGATCAGCCAGGAGGACCAGGGGCGGCTCGTCAAGGACCATCTGCGTCAGCAGATCGACGGCGGGGCGGGCCGACAGGCCGAGGCCGAAGCTGAGGGACAGAAGACGGCCACCCCGCTCAGCCAGGCAGCCGTCCGGGCCGTGGCCCAGGGCAAGGACGTCACGGCCAGCCGCCTCGACAGCTCCGGCAACAGCGAGTCGGTCACGATCCGCGGCACGGCCTCGTCCCGGGTGCTCGCGGAGGTCTCCGGCACCGTGCCACATCTCCGGCAGCGCCGGGAGGAGGACTGCTGGGCGGTGGCCGCGGCGATGATGGCGGGCTGGAAGGAGAACCGACCGGACATCACTCCTTTGGCCGTGGTGAGCGCCGCCGGACGGACCTACCGGGACATCTACCTCGCCGACACCGGTCTGTACGCCGAGGACAAGAACGACTTCGTGCTGCGCGTCCGGATGGTCGCCGAACCGCCGGCGAGCTACCGGCTGGGACAGTACGTGGACTGGCTGCAGACCTACGGGCCCCTCTGGGTGACCACGGACGGGGCACCCGGACAGCAGTGGTCACCGCATGCCAGGGTCCTCATCCGGATCGCCGGGACCGGAACGGAGGACGGCCACGGGACCTACTTCACCTTCATCGACCCGAGCACCGGCAGTGAGGCGACGACGGAGTTCGCGGAGTTCGTCCGGGACTACGAGGCGATGGTCCATGACAGCCCGCTCGACGTGCGACCGCGATCGCAGGTCGTGCACTTCATCGAAGGCCGCGACAAGACCGAGGGTTTCCAGATCGAAGGGCCCTTCGGCATCCACGAACCCATCCACGAACTGGTGACCCTCGCGGCTCTGTCCCGCTCTGACGTACCGGTGCCGCGCCGTGTGCGGGCCGGGACCCACCAGCCGACGAACGAGTTCTGCCGCGGCGTGATCTGGAACGACGACCCCGCGATCCTGCTGTTCGACGAGGACCCGGAGAACAACTGGAAGTTCACCACCGGGGTTTGTTGGTCGTTCGCCTTCAAACGGGCCGGTCGGGCTTCGGTCAACGACCGTACCAACCTCACCGGCCGCTCCCACTACTTCGACCTGCAGTTCCTGCACGCCATGGCCGAACGGGCCGGGGAACCGCCGTGGGACACCCTCGCGCAGATCATGCTCTGGGCCGAGGTCATGTACCGGCTGTCCATAGGTGACGGCCTGTCGGGCGACGAACAGTTGGCGGCCGTTCCCGTCACCTCGCGCGTCGTCCACAACGAATTCACCTATTCCTACGCGCTCAGCCGGTTCTTCGACGGCTCCACCCGGCCCAAGGGCACCGACACCCTGCGCCACCTGCTCACGCTCGACAGCGCCTACGGCTCGGTCGACCTCGGCCGCCGCGCGATGGGTTCGTTGCTGCACCTCGTGCAGGACTCCTACGCCCGCGGCCACGTCAAGCGGACGCTGCTCAACCCGGAGGACCTCCTCCCCGGCCGCGACGACGCGTTCAAGTCCGGCACCCACGGCCGCTACGGCGGCATCGAGACCTTCCACTGCTACAGCGGACAGGACTCCGACGCACACAACGCATACGACAAGCCGGCCGGCGAACTGCCGCACATCGAGGACATCACCTCGTTCGACCCCCTCATCGGCGCCCGCGACGCCGTCGCGGCGAGCCGGACCCTGCTGAACATGTGGCACGCACAGACACCGTGGGACGCGCCGGGCGGCCCGAAGGAGTACCTGGAGAGCACGGTGTTCATGCTTGCTCCCACAGCGACGCACGCCAACCCGGACGTCTGAACGCCGGAGCATAACCACCTCTCCGGTCGTGCCCGGACGAGGTGGGCCGATGTGGGCCCTTGCCTAGAGCGCACTCCACGCGACTAGCGTGAGTCCATGAAGTACACGCAGCTCGGACGCACGGGACTCAAGGTCAGCCGGCTCGTCCTCGGCACCATGAACTTCGGTCCGCTGACCAGCGAGGCCGACAGCCACGCGATCATGGACGCGGCGCTGGATGCGGGCATCAACTTCTTCGACACGGCGAACGTCTACGGCCGGGGCAAGGACAGGGGCCGTACCGAAAGCATCATCGGGAACTGGTTCGCGAAGGGCGGCGAGCGGCGGGACAGAGTCGTCCTCGCCACCAAGGTGTACGGCAACATGGGCGGGGACGGCGCGGCGTGGCCCAACCACGACAAGCTGTCGGCGGTGAACATCCGGCGCGCCGTGGACGCGTCGCTCAAGCGCCTCCAGACCGACTACATCGACGTCTACCAGTTCCACCACATCGACCGGAACACCCCGTTCGAGGAGATCTGGCAGGCCGTCGACGTACTGGTCCAGCAGGGGAAGATCCTCTACGTCGGGTCGTCCAACTTCCCTGGCTACAAGATCGCCCAGGCGAACGAGATCGCGGCCCGTCGCGGCGGCACCATCGGCCTGGTGAGCGAGCAGTGCCTCTACAACCTCTACGAGCGCCGCGCCGAGATGGAGGTCATCCCGGCCGCGCAGGAGTACGGCCTCGGCATCATCCCGTGGTCGCCGCTGCACGGCGGTGCGCTCGGCGGCGTGCTGAAGAAGGAGGTCGAGGGCGGCCGGCGCAGCGAGGGGCGGGCGGCGGGCGGCATGTCCGGGCCTGAGGTACGCGCCAAGCTCCAGGCGTACGAGGATCTTCTCGACAAGCACGGGCTGGAGCCCGGTGAGGCCGCGCTGGCCTGGCTGCTCACCCGCCCCGGCGTGACGGGCCCGATCGTCGGCCCGCGCACGGCGGAGCAGCTCGAATCCGCCCTGCGCGCCGTTGAGTTGGAGCTGAGCGAGGAGCTGCTGGACGGGCTGGACGAGATCTTCCCAGGACCGGGACCGTCCCCGGAGGCCTTCGCCTGGTAGGACTCGCCGCCACCACGGCCAGGACCAGGAGGAACAGGTCGTGGTGGCGGCCCTGCGGGCGCCGGACGGATGCCTGTCAGCGCATGAGGGACTACGCCGTGGCGAGTTCCTGGACGGTGTCGCCCAGGGTGCCCGCCACTTCCTTCCATTCGGTGAGGGAGATCGTCAGGGGCGGCAGGAGCTTCAGGACGTGCCCCGCCCCCGAGGTCTCGGCGACGACACCGGCGCGGAACAACGCATCCCTTATCCGCTCGGCCGTCCCGGAAGCGGGGAATCTCAGTCCGGCCATCGCTCCCTTGCCGACCACTTCGGCGGCACCCGCCGGGAGTGCGTCCGTGATGCTCGCGAGGGTGGTACGGATCGCGGCGCTCAGTTCGGCGGCGTGGTCGGTGAAGTGCGGGTCGGTCCAGTAGTCGAGTGCCGCGGAGCCCGCCACGAAGGCCAGGTTGTGGCCACGGAACGTGCCGTTGTGCTCGCCGGGGGCCCACTGGTCGATCTCGCGCCGGATCAACAGCGCTGCCATCGGCAGCCCCATTGCGCTGAGGGACTTCGACAGGCAGACCAGGTCGGGGCGGAGTTCGGGGGTGTCCTCGAAGCTGAAGAAGGTTCCGGTACGTCCGCAGCCCGCCTGGATGTCGTCCACGATGACCAACGTGCCGCTGGCGTCGGCGAGTTCACGGATCCGGGCCAGCCACGCGCGGGGAGCGGCGTGCAGTCCGCCCTCGCCCTGGACCGTCTCCAGCAGGACCGCGGCGGGCGGAGGTGTCGCCGCGCGCGGCCCGAGGGCGTGTTCCAGGGAGGCGAACGGATCGGGCTCGGCCGCGTCTCCGTACGGCAGGATCGTGACGTCCGTCAGTGGTACGCCCGCCGCGCCGCGCAGCAGCGGGGAGGTCGTGGCGGCGAGGGCGCCGAGGGACGCGCCGTGGAAGCCTCCTTTGAAGGCGATCACCTCGGTACGCCCGGTGACCTTGCGGGCCAGCTTCAGCGCCGCCTCGACGGCGAGCGTTCCGGCCGGTCCGGGGAACTGGACGACATGGTCGCCGAGGCCGCGCGGCCGAAGGACGATACGGGTGAACCGCGCCAGGAAGTCGGCCTTGGCGGTGGTGTGCAGGTCGAGGGACTGCACCGGGCCGCCGGCCGTGAGGTAGGCCGTCACCCGTTCGACGATCTCGGGCGGGTTGTGGCCGTAGTTGAGCGAGCCGGCCCCGCACAGCAGGTCCACATAGCGGCGCCCCGAGGTGTCCCACAGATGGTGTCCGGCGGCTCGTTCGAAGACCACCGGAAAGTCTCGGCAGTAGCTGCGTACGTTCGACTCGTGACGTTCGAACAGCGCGAGGGGCGTCCGGTCGGTCTCGGCCATGTCAGCACGTACCTTTCGTGTCGACGGTTCTCGTAACGCGTCGCGGGCCCACGTCACTTGAGGGGTCACTTGACCAGCACCGTCCCGTCACCGGGACGGTGGTCCCGGGAACGGCGCAGGTCGCTGAAGGCGAAGGTCCGCTGGAGCCAGCGGTCTTGGCCGTCGTAGCGCGGGGTGAACGCCGAACGGCCGTGCAGGGTGATCCGGTTGTCGACGACGGCGAGATCGCCGGGACGCAGCAGCACCCCGGTGTACGTGTGGTGCGCCACCTCGGCCAGTTCGGCGAGGGCGGCCCGGCCCTCGGGGGTCACCGCCTTGGTGGCCGCCTCGTCGAAGCACCAGTCGGGGTCGTACGGGTCGCCGGTGAGCACGGCGTGCGCGGTGCCCTCGCCGGCCCGGCCGAAGGACGGCGGTGCCTCGGTGACGTACTCGGGCCTGCCGAGCGCCTCCCGGGAGCCGGGTGTCAGCAGCGGCAGGACGCGTCGGGCGCAGCTGGTGCGCAGTTCGGCCTTGCCCTCGTGGTCGGGGCGCAGGCACAGCAGCATGACGTGGTCGGGGCGATGGGGGTGGAAGGCGTTTTCGGTGTGGAAGGTGAGTTCGACCGAGCCGACGTTGCCCTGGACCGTCTCCTGACCCGGCACCGGCACGACGTCCTGGACTAGGGCGCCGGACTTCTCCGCCGCGAACGCGGCCGGCTCGCCGAGCCCGGCCGCGAACAGCAGCAGCGTCGCCGCGGACAGGGACGGGCCGTGCTGGACCGAGCCCTGCACCATCGGGGTCGGCGCCAGGCGCGCGGCACCGATGGGCAGCCGCCGCAGGACGAGGGCGCCGTCGGGGCCCGAATGTCTGCGGAACTCCCTTACGGTGCGGCGTATTTCGGCGGGGACGTCCTCCCAGGCGTGCCGGGCGAGGGCCACCCATGCCGGGTCGTCGACCCGGTCGCCCGCCTGGTCCAGCAGTTCCGCCGCCACCTGGCCGAGCCGGGCCAGGGTGCGGGCGTCGTACCGCACCGTGCCGTCGGCGCTCGCCGGGGCGTGCGGTGCCCGCGTCATGTCGACGCTGCTCACGTGCGTGTTCCCCTTCGTCCGCTGCGTTCGCGTCACTCGCCCATGGCCCGGACGAGGCTCTGGGGGCGCAGGTCGGTCCACTCGCGTTCGACGTACTCCAGGCAGGCGGTGCGGCTGTCCGGGCCGAAGACGGTGGTCCAGCCGGCGGGCACGGGGCTGAAGTCGGGCCACAGCGAGTGCTGGCCCTCGTCGTTGGCCAGGACCAGGTAGGTGCCGTCGGGGTTCTCGAAGGGGTTGGTCATGACGGGTCGGTGTTCCTTTCGGGAGCCGGGAGGCGCTTCGCCTCCCGGTGCGGGTGGTGGGGCGAATGACTCGCCTCACTGTTCGACGAAGTCCCAGTAGCGGGAGATGGCGGCCTCGTCGATGTCCGGGATCGCGACCGCCAGGTCCCTGAGGCGCCGCAGCGTCCTGCCGTTGTCGAACTCCAGGGTCGGCCGCCGCGGGTCAGGTGCCCTCCTCGCGTGTTCCTCGAGATGCGCCTGGTAGGGCAGGATCGGCAGCTCCAGCTCCAGCTCCAGCTCCTGTCCCTGTTCGCTCGCGCGCCGCAGACGGCGCAGCCACTCGGTGAGCGGGACCGCTTCGGAGACCGTCCCGCGCAGCCGGTCGTAACCGTTCATGAAGGCACCGGCTGAGACCTTGCGCGGGTGGTGAAGGTGGTGCACGCGGGCGGTGCCGGTCCCGGTCAGGATCAGCTCCACGACGGCGCGGGCCAGGACGTCGACAGGGAGCAGCTCTTCCTCCAGATCCGGCCCGGTGGGATGGCAGCCGAGCGCGGCGCAGCTGGTGAGCAGCCGGGAGAACATGTCGTCGGTACTGACGGCGCCGGTCGAGGTGTGCGCCCAGATACGGCCGAGCCGATGGATGCCTCCGGTGGCCCCCCGCTCGAAAGCACGCTCCACCAGCCGGTCCGCGACCCATTTGCTCGCCGCGTACCCGTTCCCGAAGGGGTGTTTCTCACCGTCGATCGGTGAGTCCTCCCCGACCAGCCGGGAGTTCTGGCCGAGCCCGAACACACCGAGGGTGGAGAGGTGGTGGAACGCCTTCGGCCGTCCTTCGGCGGCCAGGCGCAGCAGGGTTCGGGTGCCCTCCACGTTCGCGGGTTTCAGCCGGTCGTACGGCGAGAGGTGATGGACGTGGGCGCCGCTGTGCACGATCGTGTCGACCCGCTCGCGCAGCCCCGCCCAGTCGGAGGGGTCGAGGGCGAGGTCCACCGCCGCCAGGTCCCCCCGGACGACCCGCAGCCGTGTCTCGTACGGGGTCGGCCCGAGGTCGATGCCGTAGCGCCGCATGAGTCCGGTCAGCCGGTCCATCGCCTCGGCGTCGGTCCGGGCGCGGACGAGGCAGTGCACGCGCGCGGATGTCCGGTGCAGCAGTTCGGCCAGGAGGAAGGCTCCGACGAAGCCGGTGGCCCCGGTCAGCAGGATCTCTCGTGGACCTACGGAGTCGGGGCCGGACCGCGGTTCGTCGGTTGGGCCGGCGGGGGATGTGCCGGAGGTGAAGCGCAGGTCGGGGTCCAGCTCGGCTTCCGAGTCCGGCACCCAGGACGCGGGGTGCGGGCCGCCCTCCGTGAGGTGGCGGGCCAGTCCGGCAGGGGTGGGGGCTTCGAGAAGCGCCGACAGGCTGAACCGGACCGCCAGGCTCTCACTGATCCGGCCGGCCAGCCGGGTGGCGAGCAGGGAGTGACCGCCCAGCGCGAAGAAGTCGTCGTCGGCGGAGACCTCGGGCACGTTCAGTGCCTCGGCGAACAGGGTGCACAGCTGGGCCTCTACCGGGGTACGCGGTGCCCGGCCGGTGCCGGCGGCGACGTCCGGCGGGGCCGGCAGCGACCTGCGGTCGAGTTTGCCGTTGGGGTTCAGTGGGATTTCGGCGATCTCGATGACGGTGGAGGGGATGAGGTGGGCGGGGAGAGTCGCGGCGAGCCTGGTTCGTAGGTCGTCGGGGTCGAGGGGGGTGTGGGGCGTTGAATGGGTCGGTTGTTCGCTGCGGGTGAGTGGGGGCTGGTCGCGCAGTTCCCCGCGCCCCTTGGGGGGCGCTGCTTGCCCCGGGGTTTCAAGGGGCACCACGTAGGCGACCAGGCGTTGGTCGCCCGGGCGGTCCTCTCGGGCTATGACTGCGGCTTGGGCTATTTCCTCCAGTGCCGTCAGAGCGGACTCGATCTCGCCCGGCTCGATCCGGTAGCCCCGGATCTTGACCTGGTCGTCGACGCGTCCGGCGTACTCCAGCACCCCTGCCCGGTTCCAGCGGGCCCGGTCGCCCACCCGGTACATCCGGGCGCCGGGCGGGCCGTACGGGTCCGCGACGAACCGCTCGGCACTCTGGCCGGGCCGCCCGGCGTAACCGCGGGCGAGGCCGGCGCCGGCGAGGTACAGCTCGCCCCACACACCGTCGGGGACGGGCTGGAGCCGGTCGTCGAGTACATACACGCGCGCGCCCCCGACTGGGCGGCCGATGGGCACCGGACCCGCCGCGAGGTCGTCGCCCGGTTCGAGCCGGTGGACGACACAGCCGACGGTCGCCTCGGTCGGGCCGTACTCGTTGGTCACCACCGCCTTGGGGTGCCGCTCGCGCCACGCCCGCAGAGCGGTGCCGTCGAGGGCCTCGCCGCCGATGACCAGGTTCCGGGCGTCGCTGACGCGCTCGGGCAGGGACTCCAGCAGTCGCAGGTGGCTCGGGGTGACCTTGAGCAGGTCGGGGGTGGGTGTGTGCTCGTCCAGTTCCCCGAACCGCACCCGGCCGCCTGTGATCAGCGGGGTGAACAGCGTGGTCACCGGCATGTCGAAGGCGAGGGAGGTGTGGACCAGGGACTCACCGGACGCGGCGGGGTACATCGCCGCGGCCTCGCTCACGTAGCCGGCGAGCGAACCGTGTCCGACGACCACTCCCTTGGGGCGGCCGGTCGATCCGGAGGTGTAGATCAGGTAGGCGGCCTGGTGGGGGTGGATCCGGACGGCGAGGTCGTCGTCCGCGCAGGTGTCGGGTGCCGCGGCGAGGGCGGCCTCGTCGAGGACGATCGTGGCGCCCGCGTCGTCGACGAGCGCGTCGATCCGCGCGCGGGGGTCGGCCGGGTCGATCGGCAGGTAGGCGGCCCCGGTCTTCAGGACCGCGAGCAGGGCCACGACCACGTCCGGGCGGCGCGGCAGCACCACGGCGACGACGGTCTCCGGCCCGGCCCCGAGCGAGGCGAGATGCCGGGCGAGCCGGTTCGCACGGCGGTTCACCTCGTCGTACGTCAGCGCGGTGCTGTCCGAGCGCCCTGTACCGCCCGGGAGTTCTGTGCCGGCCCCGACGACGGCCACGGCGTGCGGGGTGCGTGCCACTTGTGCCTCGAACATCTCCGGCAGCGACGCCTGGGGCAGCGGCCGGGCGGTGCCGCCCCGCCCGGCGAGCAGGTCCGCGCGTTCGGCGGGGGTGAGCAGGGGCAGTGCGTGCAGGGGGCGGGACGGGTCGGCGGTCACCTCCTGGAGCAGGCGGAGACAGTGGGCCGCGACGCTCTCGGCGGTGGCTCGGTCGAACAGGTCGGAGGCGTACTCGACCGATCCGGACCAGCCGCCCTCGGGGCTCTCCACGAGCATCAGTGACAGGTCGAACTTGGCACGGTCGCCTTCCACGTCCCCGACGGTCACCTCAAGTCCGGTCAGCACGGGCGGGATCGGTTGCTGGTTGACCGTCAACATGACCTGGAACAGCGGGTGCCGGGAGCGTGAGCGTGCCGGGTTGAGCACCTCGACCAGCTGCTCGAACGGCAGGTCGTCGTGGTCGTACGCCGCCACGTCCGCCGCCCGCACCCGGTCGAGGAGTTCCTCGAACGTGGGGTCGCCGGAGGTGTCGGCACGCAGCACCAGTGTGTTGGCGAACAATCCGACGAGGTCCTCGAGCGCGGTGTCCGGGCGGCCCTCGACCGGCGTTCCGATCACGATGTCGTCACCCGCGCCCAGCCTGTTCAGCAGGGTGACGAGGGTGGCGTGCACCACCATGAAGGCGCTGGCGCCGCGTTCCCGGCCGAGGTCCTCGATGCGGTCGCGCAGTGCGGCCGGCACCGTGAAGGGCACCGTGCCACCGCGCTGGGACGCGACGGCGGGCCGGGGCCGGTCGGTGGGCAGCTCGACCTGGTCGGGGATCCCGGCCAGCTCCCGCATCCAGAAGTCGACCCGGTCGTACGGCAGTTCGCGCTCCCACAGCGCGTAGTCGGCGTACTGGACTGGCAGTTCGGCCCAGTCGGGGGTGCGGCCGGCGCGGCGGGCGGCGTAGGCCGTGGAGAGATCCTCGGCGAGGGGCCGCATGGAGGCGCCGTCGCCCGCGATGTGGTGCAGGTGCAGCAGGAGGGCGTGTTCGCGGTCGCCGTCGGTGAACAGCACGGCGCGGATGGGCAGTTGGCGGTCCAGGGAGAACGGCGTCCGGGAGGCCTCCGCGATCCCCGCGTCGAAATCGGCCGGGTCGGACGGCCGGATCGAGAAGTGCGGTTCCGTGTCGGTGACGACCTGGTGCGGACCCTCCGGGCCCTCGGCGATCACCGTGCGCAGCACCTCGTGCCGTCGGACCAGGTCGCCGAAGGCGTCCCGCAGGGCGTCCCGGTCGAGGTCGCCGGTCATCCGGAGCACAACGGGGACGGTGTACGTCCGTGCCTGGCCGTCGAGCCGGTCGAGGAACCACATCCGGCGTTGCGCCGCCGACAGGGGCACCCGGGCGGGCCGTTCCCGGCGGACCAGCGGAGGCCTGGTGGTCGTCGTCGGCCGGCCCGAGAGCAGTTCGGCGAGTCCGGCGACGGTCGCGTGCTCGAAGACGTCCCGGATGGACAACTCGGCGCCGAGGCCGGCCCGGACGCGGTTGACCAGCCGTGCGACGAGCAGGGAGTGGCCGCCCAGACGGAAGAAGTCGTCGTCGGCGCCGACGTCCGGTACGCCGAGGACGGCCGCGAAGACGTCCGCCACGCGCCGCTCCATGCCTGCGGCAGGCGGTCGGCCGGATCCCTCGGGCTGGAGATCGGGGGCCGGCAGCGCCCTGCGGGCGATCTTGCCGTTGGCGGTCAGCGGCAGGGTCTCCAGTACGACGAAAGCGGCGGGGACCATGTAGTCGGGCAGCGCCTGTGCGGCGGCGGCGCGCAGGCCCGCCGGATCCGCCGGACGGCCCGTCTCCGGTATGACGTAGGCGACGAGGCGCCTGTCGCCCGGGGTGTCCTCGCGGACCACGACGGCGGCGGCGTCGATGCCGGGCCGGGCGGTCAGAACGGCCTCCACCTCGCCGAGTTCGACGCGGAAGCCGCGGATCTTGACCTGGTCGTCGACCCGGCTGACGAATTCGAGCAGTCCGGCGGCCGTCCAGCGGGCCAGGTCACCGGTGCGGTACATCCGGGTTCCGGGCGGGCCGTACGGGTTGGCGACGAAGCGTCCGGCGGTCAGTCCGGGGCGGCCGTGGTAGCCGCGGGTGACGAGGTCGCCCGCGACGTACAGCTCGCCCGGGGTGCCGGTGGGCGCCGGGCGCAGCAGGGCGTCCAGCACGTACATCCGGGTGTTCCAGGCGGGCGTGCCGATGGTGATGACGCCGGACGGCACGGGGGCGCCGGGTTCGATGCGGAACAGGCTGCAGCCGATGGTGGTCTCGGTGGGGCCGTACTCGTTGAGGACGGTGACCCCGGGGTGGCGGTCGCGCCAGGCGTCCAGTACGTCGCCGAGCAACGACTCGCCGCCGAGGACGAGTTGGTCCGCGGGCGAGTACTCCTCGGGCACCGCGCCGAGCAGGTGCAGATGGCTGGGGGTGGCTTTGACGAAGTCGGGCCGGGGGACGTGGGCGTCCGGGTCGGGGCCGCTCGACGTCCAGCGGACCAGTTCCACGGTGCCGCCGCAGATCAGCGGGCCGAACATACCGGTGGCGGTGAGGTCGAAGGAGACGGGTGAGTGCACCAGGACGCGGCGGCGCAGGGCGGTGTACTCGGACGTCGCCCAGACCAGGTAGGCGACGAGTGAGCGGTGTTCGACGACGACCGCCTTGGGGCGCCCGGTGGAGCCCGAGGTGAAGATGACGAACGCGGCGTGCTCGGGCCGACGGACCACTCCGGTGAGGGGGGCGGCCTGCTGTCGGGCGATCGTGGGATCGTCCGTCAGGACGACCGGGGCCTCAGTCAATGAACGTATGCGATCGGCCAGTTCGGCCGTGGTGACGACCGCGACCGGTGCGATGTCGGCCAGCATGAAGGCGAGCCGCTCGGCCGGGTGCGCGGGATCCAGCGGCAGATAGCCGGCCCCTGTCTTCAGGGCGGCCAGCAGGGTCACCGGGATGTCCTCGCAGACCGGCATCAGCACGGCGACATACCGCTCCGGACCCGCGCCCAGGCCGACCAGGTGCCGGCCCAACCGGTCGGCCCGGGCGTCGAGTTCGGCGTACGTCAGCTCGCTCGCGCCGAAGACGACGGCGGGGGCGTCCGGGGTTTCGGCCACCTGGGCCTCGATCAGGTCGGTGAGGGTCAGCGCCGGCACCGCGTGGTCGGTGTCGTTCCAGTCGGCGAGCAGCAGGCTCCGCTCGTCCTCGGTCACGACGTCGAACTCCCTTACCGGACGGCCGGGTTCGGCGATGACGTCGGTCAGCAGTCGGGTGAAGCGCTCCGCGATCCGGGCGGCCGACTCGCGGTCGAACAGGTCGGTGGCGAACTCGAGGAGCCCGCTCACCCCGCCCTCGGGCCGCTCGGTGAGGAAGAACGACAGGTCGAACTTGGCGGCCGGCGAGGCGACCGGCCGCACACGTGCCGACAGTCCGGGCAGCTCGACGGCGAGGTCCAGGGCCGTCTGCTGGTCGGCGTCGTTGAAGTTCAGGCCGGTCTGGAACAGAGGGTGCCGGGCGGTGGAGCGCACCGGGTTGACCGCTTCCACGACCCGCTCGAAGGGCACGTCCTGGTGGGCGTAGGCAGCCAGGTCGGCGGCCCGCACCCGGCGCAGCACCTCGGTGAAGTCGGGGTCGCCGGTGAGGTCGGTGCGCAGGACGAGGTTGTTGGCGAAGTAGCCGACCAGAGGTGCGAGGGCGTCGTCCGTGCGGCCCGCGACGGGCGAGCCGATGACGATGTCGTCGCCGGCGCCCAGCCGGTGCAGCAGGGTGGCCAGGGCGGCGTGCACGACCATGAAGACGGTCGTGTGGTGCGCGCGGGCGAGCCGCACCAGGGCCTCGTGGACCTCGGGTCCCACGGCGAAGGGCACCGTGTCGCCGCGATGGGTGGGGACGGCGGGCCGGGGCCGGTCGAAGGGCAGCTCCAGCTGCTCGGGCAACCCGGCGAGTACGCCCCGCCAGTGGTCGAGCTGCCGGGACAGGACGCTGTCCGGGTCGTCGGACTCCCCCAGGGTCTGCCGCTGCCACACCGCGAAGTCGGCGTACTGGACGGGCAGTCGGGCCCACCCGGGTGCCTCGCCCCGGGTCCGGGCGGCGTAGGCGGTGGCGAGGTCGCGGGCGAGCGGGGCCATGGAGGCGCCGTCGCCGGCGATGTGGTGCAGGACGAGGAGCAGGACGTGTTCGCTCGCGCCCAGGTCGAAGAGGGTGGCCCGCAACGGGGGTTGGGCGGTGAGGTCGAACGGGGTGCGGACGGCCTCGGTGAGTCGGGCGGCGAGACCCTCCTCGTCGACGCCCACGACACTCAGCGGCGGCACCGACGGCAGTATCACCTGGCGGGCCCCGTCTCCGTCCTCGGCGAAGACCGTGCGCAGGGCTTCGTGCCGCGCCGCCAGGTCGTCCAGGGCGGCGCGGAGCGCGGCCACGTCGAGGTCGCCCGTGAGGCGTAGCGCGACGGGCAGGTTGTACGTCGGGGACGGGCCCTCGAAGCGGTGCAGGAACCACAGCCGCTCCTGGGCGTACGACAGCGGCAGGCGCCCCTCGCGCGGCCGGGCCGTCATGCCGGTGCGGCGCGGTCCGCTCCCGGCGAGCCGGGCCGCGAGCTTCGCGACGGTCGTCGCCTCGAACAGCACCGACAGTTCGAGGTCGACGTCGAGGGCGGCGCGGATGCGGCCGGCCAGCCGGGTGACCAGGAGGGAGTGGCCGCCGAGCGAGAAGAAGTCGTCGTCGATCGTCACCCCGGGCACGCCGAGCACCTCGGCGAACAGCCCGCACAGGATCTCCTCCTGCGGGGTGCGCGGTGCCCGCCCGCCGGTGTGGGCGAGGTCGGGCACCGGCAGGGCCCCCCGGTCGAGCTTGCCGTTCGGGGTGAGCGGCAGCTCGGTCAGGGTGACGATCTGGGCCGGGACCATGTACTCGGGCAGCCGGGCGGCGAGCCGGTCGCGGATGTCGTCGGAGTCGGGTCGGGGGTTCGGGTCGGCGGGGACGACGTAGCCGACGAGCCACTGGCCGTGGACGGCCGCGGCGGCCTGGGCGACGGCCGGGTGGTCGGCCAGCGCGTCCTCGATCTCGCCGAGTTCCACCCGGAAGCCGCGCAGCTTGACCTGGTTGTCGGCGCGGCCCAGGTACTCCAGCTCGCCGTCCGCCGTCCAGCGGGCCACGTCGCCCGTGCGGTACATCCGGGATCCGGGCGGGCCGTAGGGGCTCGCGACGAACCGTTCGGCGGTCAGGGCGGGCCGGTCGAGGTAGCCCCGGGCGAGCTGGACGCCCTCGACGTACAGCTCGCCGGGGACGCCGGGGGCGACCGGCGCCAGCGTCGCGTCGAGGACGTACGCGCGGGTGTTGGCGATGGGACCGCCGATCAGCACGGTCTCGGTGTCGGGCGGCGCGGCCCAGGCGGTGACGTCGACGGCGGCCTCGGTCGGACCATAGGCGTTGAGCAGCACGGCGCTGGAGTCGTCGTGGAATCGGCGGACCAGTTCGGCGGGCAGGGCCTCGTCTCCGGAGACGACCAGACGCACGGAGTCCGGCAGCCGGGTCTCGGCCAGGTAGGCGCCGAGCATGGACGCGCTGAGGTGGACGACGCCGACGGACTCCTCGCTCATCAGCCGCTCCAGGTGGAGCGGGTCGCGGTGGCCGTCGGGCCGGGCCACGACGAGGGTGCCGCCGTACATGAGCGTCCAGAAGACCTCCCACACGGACACGTCGAAGCTGACCGGGGTGGACTGCAACACCCGCTCGCCCATCGCGAGTCGATGGTCGCGCTGCATCCACCACAGCCGGTTCGCCATGCCCGCGTACGTGTTGACCGTGCCCTTGGGCCGGCCGGTGGAGCCCGAGGTGTAGATGACGTACGCGGCGTTGTCGCCGTGGGCCGTCACCCCGGGGTTCTCCACGGGCCCGTCGGCGTCGGGGGCGATGCGCTCGAAGCCGTCCGCGTCCCGGTCGGAGATCAGCAGCCGGGCGCCGGAGTCGTCGAGGATGTACGCGATGCGGTCGGCCGGGTAGCCGGTGTCGATCGGCACGTACGCGGCACCCGCCTTGATCACCGCCCACAGGGCCACCATCAGGTCGACCGAGCGCGGCAGCATCACGGCGACCCGTGACTCGGGTCCGACGCCCCGCGCGCGCAGGGCGTGTGCGAGCCGGTTCACCCGGGCGTTGAACTCGCCGTACGTGACCCGATCGCCCTCGAAGAGGATCGCCTCGGCGTCCGGGTCCCGCAGCGCGTGCGCCTCCAGCAGCTCGACCGCCGAACCCTCGCCGTCGAACACCACGGCCGTGTCGTTCCAGCCGTGCAGGACGAGGGCGCGGTCGTCGGCGCCGAGGACGTCCACCTCCGACAGCCGCCGGCCGGGGTCGGCGGTGACGCCCTCCAGGACCCGGACGAAGCGGGCCGCGAAGCTTCGCGCCGTCCGCCGGTCGTACAGGTCGGTGGCGTACTCCAGGCGGCACAGCAGCCCGCCGTCATCGTGGACATGGCAGTCGAAGTGCACATCGAACTTGGCGGTGCCGCTGGTCACCGCGCCCGGCTCGGCGGTGATGCCGGGCAGGTCGAAGCGGGCCTCGGTGAGGTCGAGCCAGGCCAGCATCACCTGGAAGAAGGCGTGCCGGGAGCGGGAGCGCTCCGGGTTCAGCTCCTCCACCAGGCGTTCGAAGGGGACGCCCTGGTGGGCGTAGGCGGCGAGGCCGGTCTCACGGACGCGGACGAGCAGTTCCTCGAAGCTCGGGTCGCCCGAGGTGTCCATGCGGTAGACGAGGGTGTTGATGAAGACGCCCACCACGTCGTCGAGCACCGAGTCGGGCCGGTCGGCGATCACACCGCCCAGGGGGATGTCCTCGCCCGCGCCGAGCCGGGTCAGCAGCAGCGACACGGCGGCCTGGAGGATCATGAACGGGGTGGTGCGGGTACGGCCGGCGAGGTCGAGCATCCGCCGGTAGAGCTCCGGCTCGACGGAGAACTCCACGTGGTCGCCGCGATGGCTGACCACCGCAGGGCGCGGCCGGTCGCCGGGGAAGGTGACCTCGGGCGGGACGCCGTCGAGGTGCTCCTTCCAGTAGTCGATCCGGCGCGGCAGGTCGGCGGCGAGTGTTTCGCGCTGCCAGATCGCGAAGTCCGGGTAGTGGACGGCCAATTCGGGGAAACCGGGGTCGCCGCCGCCGGTCCGGGCGCGGTAGGCGGACGTGATGTCCTCGGCCATCGGGCGCAGCGAGGCGCCGTCCGCCGCGATGTGGTGCACGACCAGCAGCAGGATGTGGGTGTCGGGCCCGGTCTCGTACAGCGTCGTCCTCAGGGGTACGTCGCGGGTCAGGTCGAAGGGCCGGCCGGCGTCGGCGGCGAGGTCGGGGGCGGCGTCCCGTACGACCTGGGTGGTGTACGGCGTTTCGGGCGGCAGGACGACCTGGTGCGGGCCGTCCGCGTCCTCCGGGTAGACGGTACGCAGCGCCTCGTGGCGGGCGACGAGGTCGGCCAGCGCGCCGCTGAGGGCGTCGGTGTCGAGGGCGCCGGTGAGCCGGATCTGCAGGGGGATGTTGTACGTGCCGGAGGAGCCCTGGAGCCTCTGCAGGAACCACATGCGTTCCTGGGCGAACGACAGCGGGATCCGCTCGGGCCGTTCCTCGGCGGTGATGCCCTTGGCCTGGGGGGCGAGACGGTTGAGGCGTTCGGCGACGCCCGCGACGGTGGGGCCCGCGAAGAGGTCCCGCAGCGACAGGTCGACCCCGAACTCGTCGCGTACGCGGTGGACCAGACGGATCATCAGGATCGAGGTGCCGCCGAGGGCGAAGAACTCGTCGTCGACACCGATGCGTTGAACCCCCAGGACGTCGGCGACGATGGCGCACAGCGTCCGTTCCTCGGGCGAGCGGGGCTCCCCGCTGCCGACGACAGGGGCGGTCCTCGTGGGAGCCTCGGTCGCGCGGTGGCCCATGACGAGCAGCCGGTCCTCCTCGCCGACCGCGGCCAACTCACCGGCTCGGACGTCGAGTCCGGCCACCGCGCGGCCCATCACGTCCGCCAGGCGATCACCGAGCCGGGCGACGGCCGTCGCGTCGAAGGCACCGGCAAGGTACGAGAACCTCAGCCGCAGCCGTTCCCCGGGGAAGACGGACAGGCTGACCGGGTAGTGGGTGCGCTCGACGAGTTCGGCGTGGACGAGGCGCGGCCCGCCGTCCCCGGTGATGCCGTCGCCCATCGGGTAGTTCTCGAAGGCGACGACGGTGTCGAACAGGGCGTCGAGGCCGGACGCGCGGGTGATCTCCGCGAGGGAGGCGTGCTGATGGGCCTGGAGGGCCTGCTGCTCGTGCTGGAGCCGGGCCAGCAGCGCGGCCAGTGGCTCCTCGCGGTCGACGCGGACGCGGACCGGCAGCGTGTTGACGAACAGTCCGACCATCGACTCCGCGCCGGACAGTTCGGGTGGCCGCCCGGAGACCGTCGCGCCGAACACGACGTCGTCACGACCGGTGAAGGCGCTCAGCAACAGACCCCACAGACCCTGCACGACGGTGTTGAGGGTGAGCCGGTGCGCCCGGGCAGTCGCCGAGAGGGCGTCGGTCAGCTCCTCGGGCAGGACCAGCTCGTGGATGTCGTGGGCGTCGGAGGTGCGCTCGGCGGGGGCGAGCAGGGTGGGTCCGGCAAGGCCCGCGAGCTGCCGGCGCCACACCTCGGCGGCGGTCTCGTGGTCCTGCCCGCCGAGCCAGGCCAGATAGTCGCGGTACGAGGCGGCCGGGGGCAGTTCGGTGCCGCGGTACAGGGCGAACAGGTCGCGCACCAGCAGCGGCAGGGACCAGCCGTCCAGCAGCAGATGGTGGTGGGTCAGCACGAGGCGGTCGCCGAGCGCGGTGAACCGCAGCAGCGGCGGACGGACGACGCTGAAGCCGCGGGCCCGGTCGCGGGCGAGGAACTCGGCCGGATCGTCCTCGTCGCGCTCCTCCCAGACCACCTTGACCTCGCTGGGGACCACCTGCACGGGGGCGCCCGACGAGCGGCTGCGGAAGGCCGCGCGCAGATTGGGGTGGCGGTGGAGCAGGGCGGTGGCGGCGGCCCGCATCCGCTCGCGGTCGAAGCCTCCGTCGATCTCCAGGACGAGCTGGCCCACGTACGGGTCGTCGGGCTCGTACAGCGCGAGGAAGAGCAGGCCCTCCTGGAGCGGGGCGAGCGGCAGGACGTCGGCGGCGTCGCGGAACCGGTCCAGTTCGTCCTGGGTGATGTGGACGAGGGGTACGTCGGAGACGGTCAGTCCGCCTCGCGTGTGCGCGGCGAGTTCGGCGAGGGCCTCGGTCCATGCCCCGGCGATCGCGCGCACCTCGGCCTCCGTGAGGACGCCCGAGGGGTAGGTCCACTCGGCGGTGAGCTCGCCGTCGCGGACGTGGGCGTCGATCTGGAGGGCGTGGGTGAGCGCGAGGCCGTCGTCGGCGAGGAGTTCCACGGCTGTCGCGCCCTCGGCGAGGTGCATTCCACCGAGGTCGGTCGCGTCGAGGCGGCCCAGGTAGTTGAAGGAGATCTGGGGTGCGGGCAGACCGGTGAGGCGGTCCCGGAGCAGGTCGTGGCCACGGCCACCGTGGGGGACGGCGCGCAGTTCCTCCTTGGTGCGCTTGAGCAGGGCGGGGCCGGTCTCGGCGCCGGGGCCGAGACGGACCGGGTGGACGCGGGTGAACCAGCCGACGGTGGTCGACAGGTCCATGCCGTCGGGGAGGTGGTCGCGCCCGTGGCCCTCCAGGTCGACCAGGACGGGCCCTTCGCCCCGGTGGCGCTGTACGGCCGCCGAGAGTGCGGCGAGGAGGATGTCGTCCGGGGTCGCCCGGTAGGCGGGGGGCAGCGTGGTCAGCAGGGTGCCGGTGAGGTCCGCCGGAACGGTGACGGTGATTGAACGGGCGGTGCCGTGGACGTCCTGGGCGGGGTCGAGGCGGCGGGCGCCGAGTACGGGCTCGGGCTCGGGGGTGGACAACAGGTCGGTCCACAGGGGGAGTTCGTCGTCGGGAGCGTGCAGGTGGGTGGCCCAGTGCCGCAGTGAGGTCACCGCCGGGGAGAGATCGTCCCCGGCGAGGGCCGCGGCGAGGTCGCTCAGCAGGATGCGCCAGGAGACGCCGTCCACCACCAGGTGGTGCAGGACGAGCAGCAGTTGGCCCGACTCGAACCACACGGCCCGGACCATCGCGCCGTCCTCCGGCGACAACGCCCGCCGGGCGGCCTCCTTGTGCGCGGCCACGTCCTCGTCCGCGGCGCGGGTCAGGCAGTCCCCGGCCCGTACGGCGCCCACGGGCCGGATGTGCCGGCCCCGCATACGCAGGGCGTCGTGCCGGTCGAGCACCTGCTGGAGGGCGGCGGCCAGTCTGTCGTACGACAGGCCGGGCTCCGGGGCGAGGAGGACGGACTGGGCGAACCCGGCGGTGGGGCCGCCGCGTTCGGCGAGGCGCCGGGCCATCGGTGTCACGGGGAGTTCGCCGACCGGGTCGTCCTCGACGGGCGGGGTCGCCGGGGAGGTCACGGCGACGCGGGCGAGCCGGGCGACGGTCGGGTGGTCGAAGACGTCCTGGGGGGTGAGGCGGAGGTCCTGGCGGTGGGCCCGGCCGACGAGCTGGATGGCGTGGATGCTGTCCGCGCCGAGGGCGAACAGGTCGTCGTCCACGCCCAGTTCGGGGCGGCCGAGCAGCTCCGCGGCGAGGGCGCGCAGGGTGTGTTCGGTGGCGTTCCCGGGCGCTCGGCCGCCGGCCCGCCCGTCCGGGGCGGGCAGGAGGCGGCGGTCGGCCTTGCCGTTGGGGGTCACCGGGATCGACGGCAGGACGAACACGCTCACCGGCACCATGTGCGCGGGCAACCGGTCCGCGAGATGGGCGCGCGGGTCGGTCCGGGGCGTACCGGTCACATAGCCGACGAGTTGCCGGGCGCCCGCGGTGGAGTCGTGGACGAGGACCACGGCCTGCTCGACGCCGGGCACCGAGGCCAGTACGGCTTCGACCTCGGCGGGTTCGACGCGCTGTCCGTTGATCTTGATCTGGTCGTCCGCGCGTCCGACGAACCGCAGGTCCCCGTCGGCCAGGCGGCGCACCAGGTCACCGGTGCGGTACATACGGGTGCCGGCCGGGCCGTGCGGGTCGGCGACGAACCGCTCGGCCGTCGGGCCGGGGCGGTCGAAGTAGCCGCGGGCAAGCTGGACGCCCGCGAGATACAGCTCACCGGTGACCCCGTCCGGGACGGGTTGCAGGGCCGGATCGAGGACATAGGCACGGGAGTTGTGGGTGGGCGTGCCGATGGTGACGGGCTCGCCCGGCGCACAGGCGTGGGAGGTGGCGGTCACCGAGAACTCGGTGGGCCCGTAGGAGTTGTGCAGCCGCGCGGCGCACTCTCGGTGGAAACGGTCCGCGAGCCCGGCAGGCAGTGCCTCGCCGCCGCAGCTGACCATGCGCAACGACGCGGAGGGCACGTACGCGTACTCGTCGAGGAACGGGCCGAGCATCGCCGGGACGAAGTGGATGACGGTGACGTGTTCGTCGCGCACCAGACGGGCGAGGTACGCCGGGTCGCGGTGGCCGTCGGGGCGGGCGACGACGAGGGTCGCGCCCCGGGAGAGGGTCCAGAAGACCTCCCACACCGACACGTCGAACCCGACCGGCGTCTTGTGCACGACCCGGTCCGCCGGGGTGAGCCGGTACTCGTCCTGCATCCAGGCGAGCATGTTGGTGATCCCGGCGTGGGTGACGACGGTGCCCTTGGGGCGGCCGGTGGTACCGGAGGTGTGGATGACGTAGGCGGCGCCGTCCCCCCGCGGGACGACGCCGGGGTTCGTGTCGGGCTCGGCCGCGCCGAGGTCCCGTATGTGCTCCTCGTCGAGTACGAACGACACGCGGGCGTCGGCGAGGACATGGGCGATCCGCTCGGCCGGGTAGCCGGTCTCGACGGGCACGTACGCGGCACCGGTCTTGAGGACCGCCCACAGCGCGACGACCAGGTCGGGCGAGCGGGGCAGCCGCACCGCGACCCGTGACTCCGGTCCCACACCCCGTCCGCGCAGGGCGTGCGCGAGCCGGTTCACCCGGCTGTTCAGCTCGCCGTAGGTGAGCCGCTCGCCCTCGCAGACGACGGCCTCGGCCGCCGGATCCTGGGCCTCGAACAGTTCCACCAGTGAGCGCGGGTCGGCCGGGCGGGTGGTGGCGTTGTGTGCGTGGAAACGCTCCCGTTCCGTGTCGTCGAGGAGGTCGAGGGCGCCGATGGGCAGGTCGGGGTGTTCGGTGGCCGCGGTGAGGAGGCGGGCGTAGCGGTCGCGGTGGGCGGCGGCCGTGTCGGGGGTGAAGCGGCCGGGGTGGGCGTTGACGGTGAGCTCGATGCCGTCGCCTGCCCCGGGATCGCCGTACGCGTGCAGGGCGAGGTCGCGTACCGGTCCTGAGGCCAGCTGGTGTGCCTCGGCCTGGACGGTCCCGAAGGGCAGCCGGGCGGCGGCGAAGGAGAGCACGTTGAGGGACGGGCCGTTCAACGCGCCCGGGTGGGCCGTGGCGGCGAGGTCTCGGCGGAGTTCGTCGTGCGGGTAGCGCTGGTGGCGGGTGGCCTCGGCCAGGCGGCCGGCGACGCGGTCGAGCAGTTCGGTGAAGGTGGTCGAACCGTCGACGCGGATCCGCAGCGGGACGTCGTTGACGAGCATGGCCGGGGTCGCCAGCGCGTGCGGGCTGAGCCGGGCCGCCATGAACACGCGGACGAGGACGTCGTGGGCGCCGGTGACCCGGTGGGTGTGGGCGGCCATGGCGGCGATCACCGGCAGGGACCAGCGGGATCCGGTGATCCCGCGCACCCGCAGGGCGCTCTCCTCGGGCAGCGTCAGGCGCGCGCCGGGCAGGCTGGGCGCGAGTCCCGTGGACCCGGAGCCCAGTTCGGTGGACTCGGGCAGATCGGCGAACTCCCGCTGCCAGTAGGCGCCGTCGCGCTCGTGGCGGGTGGAGCCGAGGTATGCGTTCTCTTCGGCGAGGACCGCGTTCAGCGTGCCGAAACCGCTCGCGGACGGCTGCTCGCCGGCGGCGAGGGCCGTGTAGACCTCCAGCAGGCGGCGGCAGTGCAGGACCTGTCCGTACCCGTCGAGGAGGATGTGGTGGTAGCGGAAGTGGAACCAGTGCCGGTCATGGCTCAGCCGCAGCAGGGTGTGCCGGAACAGCCGGTCGCCCGTGACCGGGACAGGGCGGGCCTGGTCGGCCTCGATCCAGGCCCGGGCGGCGCCCGCCGGGTCGGCCTCATCGCTCAGGTCGAGGTGGTCCAGTTCTCCCGTTACGGATGGGTCGACCGTCTGCCGACCCGTCTCCCCGTCCGCATGGAAGCGGACCCGCAGTGCCTCGGTCTCGGACACGGCCTGCTCGACGGCACGGGCCAGCAGGGCTCGGTCCACGGGTCCGGGGACGTCGTAGTAGATGCCGCAGGTGTACATGGGGCTGTCGGGGGCGAGGCGCTGGGCGACCCAGACCCCGTGCTGGGCCGCCGTGAGCGGTAGCGCAGTGATCGCAGTGGTCATCGTCAGGCCCGCTTCTCGCCGACCAGCGCGGACAGAGCCGCGCTCAGCGCGTCGACCGTGGGGTGGTCCCAGGTCAACGCGTCGTCGACGGTCACCTCGAACTCGTCCTCGATGTCGGCGGTGATGGCCAGCGCCGTCAGGGAGTCCAGGCCGTAGTCGGCCAGCGGGAGGGACGTGTCGATGTCCTCCGGCGAACGCCGCAGGTAGGCCGCCACGCGTTCGGTCAGCCAGGTGTGCACGTCTTGGATGCCAGAGGTCATGAGGGTTCTCTTTCTCGAGCAGAGAAGAAGGAAAGGCAGGAAAAGGAGATGGGAGGAAGAGGGGCAGGCCGGCCTGCGGCCGTCAGAGCGCCCTCGGTCCGAACGCGGCGAGCGGTCGTCCCGTCAGTCCGAAGGAGCGGCCACTGGTATGGCGGTCCGCGAGTTCGGCGTAGAGCCTGTCCTCGACCGGGGCGGGCAGCGGACCCGGCCGGTGCGAGCCGGGCGTCGAGCGGTGCAGGGCCGCGCGGACCCAGGCGGGGTCGGCCAGGAAGCCCGCCGGTGCGGCGTGCCGCCAGACCTGGACACAGGCGGTCCGGGACAGAAGGCGGACGTAGCGGGTGACGAGGTCGTAGTGCTCGGGCCGGGCGTCGATCCCGAGGTCCACCGGCGACAACTGCCCGCACACAGCCGCCAGTTCGGTCAGTTCCGCGTGGTCGGCGAGCACCGCCGTACGCAGGTCGGCGTGATCGGGTGCCCAGGTCGTGTCGGTGAGGGCGTGGAGGGAGCCCACGACGGGGTCGCGGCCCGCGGCGTGCAGAGCCAGCCGGTCGTACCGCAGGGGCGGCAGCGCCCGGTCGAGGGCGAACAGGTCGCCGGGCGCCTCGGTGCCGGGACGGTCCCAGGTGCGGCGGGCCAGCAGCGGGAGCTGCGGGAGCAGGCTCATCTGGCAGGCGGCGCGCGCGATGTGGCCGAATCCGACGGGGGCGAGGTCGCGCAGCAGCTTCTGGAACAGCGCGGTCGGCCCCTCGCGCAGATAGAAGTGGGCGCCGAGGAGTTCCGCGAGCCGGTCCATCGCCTCCAGCAGCAGCCTGGACACCTCGAACTTGACCGCGGAGGCGTACACGCTCGCCGCGCCGGGCGCCAGGTGCAGCGCTCGGGCGCCGACCGCGCCGAGCGCCTCGGCGCGCAGCAGGTCGGCGAAGACACCGGCCAGCACCGAGCGGACGTGCGGGATGGCGGTCGCGGGGCCGCCGTAGAGCCGGCGTCGTGTCAGGTGGTCGACGGCGATGCGCAGTCCGGTGTCGAGGATTCCGGTGGTCATCGCGGGCAGGACCGTACGGGTGATCTGGAGGGCCTTCAGCGCGGTCTCCAGACCGCTGCCGACGGGGCCGAGCAGCGCGGAGGCGGACACGGGCAGTTCGTCGAAGCACAGGCCGCCGAGCTGGACTCCCCGCATCCCGACGGTGGTGAAGCGCGGCAGGTCGGTGAGACGTGCGGGGTCGGCGCCCGCACGGTCGACGAGGACCAGGGAGTGACTGCGGGGACCGGGCCGGGGATCGGTTCGGGCGAGTACGACCATGGCGTCGGCCCGCGCGATGTTGGTGACCACCTCCTTGCGGCCGCTCAGCCGCAGGCCGCCGTCCGGTGCGGGGTTCGCGTCGAACTCGGTGCCCGCCATGTCGTTGCCGTGCGCCAGTTCGTGGAAGGCGATGGCGATGCGCCGGCCGTCCAGGAGCAGCCCGGCGGCGTGTCCGGTATGCCGTTCGTCACCGGCGGTCCACAGGGTGACCGCGGCGATGAGCGAGCTGGCGCCGTAGCCGAGGCCGAGCGCGGGATCGCGGCGATACAGGGCGCGCATGACCTCGGCGAGGTGGTCGGCCCGCTCCAGACGACCGCCCAGTTCCGGTGGTACGAACTCGGCGTTCAGCCCGTAGGAGTCGAGCAGTGTCTCTCCGGCGGCGAGCGTCTCGGCGCGCTCGTCGGCGGCGAGGACGGCACTCGCGCCGGTGGGGTTGGCCGGGTCGCGGAGGGCACCGAGCAGGTGTTCCAGTTCGTCGGCGCGCTTGGGGGCGAGCCCCGTGGCAGTGGTCATGCGGTACCTCCCCACAGGGTGAACTGCGTGTCGGTCGTGCCGAGCAGGGCTGCGGCCAGCGCGTCGAGGACGTCGTTCTCGTTCGCGTGGTCGCCCGCCTTGTCGTGGTCGCCCTCGCCGAGCAGCACGGTCAGGCAGGCCCGCAGCCACAGGCCGTCCGCACCGAGGCGTCCGGTGCGCAGAGCCGGGTTCTCCCGCCACAGCAGCAGGACGGCGGCAGCGGCGTAGGCGCGTTCGTAGCGCTCGGCCAGCGCGAAGGCGGTGCTGGGCAGTCCGTCCGCCACCGGCAGGAAATCCGCCGACTCCCTTTCCAGTGAGGCGAGTTCGGTGAGCAGCCGGTCCATGAGCCCGCCCGTCCCCGGCGGCCCCTCCTCCTGTACCCGCTCTGCCAGCTCGGGCAGAGCCTGCACGGCGCTGCATCCCGTCAGGGACAGTAACGACAGCCGGTTCCGGTCGAACGCCGGCAGGGGCGCGGTGAGGTCGGCGGCAGCCCGCAGCCCCTCGTTGTCGGTGCGGCGACGCGTCAACTTCCGTGTCAGGCGCGGCAGTTGGCTCAGCAGGGCGGTACGGTTGACGACCGTGCTGCCGTCGAAGATGGCGCAGATGCGGTGGTCGCGCTCGAGTTTGGCGAAGCCGACGCCCGGCGGTGAGGTGAGAAAGCCGCGTACGCCCAGCAGTTCACCGAGCGAGCCGAGCGTTTCCTGGGTCAGCGTCGGGACGTACGCCTTGGTGATCGCGGAGATCACACTGAGTTCCCCGGGCAGGGTGTGGACCGAGCGGGCGGAGAGTGCGCTCACCGCTTCCGCGGTCAGCGCCGCGGCGGCGGCCCGGCCGAGGATGCGCCGTACGTGCGGGACTTCGGCGAGGCGACGGCCGTACAGTTCCCTGCCGACCGCGAACTCCCGGGCCAGCAGTAGGGCGTGGTCGGCCGCGCCGAGGGAGAGCGCCGTGCAGGCGATACGGGTGAGCTGGAGGGCCTTGAGGACGACGGCGATTCCGTCGCCCTCCGCGCCGACGAGGGCATCGGCGCCGACCGGGGCACCCTCCAGGGTGAAGCCGCTGATGTCGGCGCCTCGGATGCCGTGGGTGCGGACCTTCGGCAGGTCGCGCCAGGCCCCCTCGGGCAGCCCGGCCCTGTCCACGACGAAGAGGCTGAAGCCGCGTCCGCCGCCCGCCGGGTCGGTACGGGCGAGGACACAGGCGAGAGTGGCACGGGTGGCGTTGTTGATGAGCCACTTCTCGCCGGTGAGCCGCCAGCCGCCGTCGGTTGCCGCTCCCCCTGGCTCGGCCACCGCCGCCAACTCGCCCGCGAGCAGGTCGGCGCCGTGGTCGCGCTCGGTCAGTCCCCAGCAGACGGCTTCACCCCTGCGTACGCGTTCGGCGAGCCGGGCGACCTGGGCAGGGGTGCCGGCCACCCACACCGGCGCCGTGCCGAGGAACGTCTTGCCGTGCGCGACAGCCACGGTCAGATCCCGGCGGGCGACGGTGCGCAGCAGCCGTACCGTCTCGCTGACGTCGCCGTCCGGGGCCAGGACGTAGTGGCTGGGCAGTCCCGCTTCGTCGAGGACGCGGACCGCGTCGCCGGGGAACTCGTCCCGGGCGTCGAGGGCGGCGAGCGTGTCGGGCGAGAAGACGTCGTCCTCGTGGGCGGCGAGCAGGGTCTCCAGCTCGGTCGTGGTGGTCATCGGGCGGTCACCCGCCGGTGTCCGGCCAGGGCCGCGGTGAGCGGCTTGTCCTCGCCGAGGTGCAGGGTGTCCAGTTCGCCGGCGAGGTAGAGGGCGCGCATCGCCGAGCGTTGCACCTTGCCGCTCGTGGTGCGCCGGACACCGCCGGGCCGTACCAGGGCGACGGCCGCGACCGGTACGCCGAACTCCCGGGCCGTGGTCTGCTTCATCTCCACGGCGATCCGGCCCAGCCGCTCGGCGCCCCAGTGGGCGCGTATCTCGTGCACGACGACGACCGCCGGGGCGACGTCCAGGCCGTCGTCGCCGCCGACCATGAAGGCGGCGCCGTGCAGACCCTCCAGTTCCTCGTGCTGGGACCGCAGTTCGTACTCGATGTCCGCGGGATGCAGGTTGCGCCCGTGCAGGACGAGGACGTCCTTGCTGCGGCCGGTGATGTACAGGTCGCCGTCGAGTGTCCCGCCGAGGTCGCCGGTACGCAGAAACGGTCCGCGTCCGTCGCTCGTGTACGCCCGGAACGTGGTGTCGGTGGCGCCCTCGTTCTGCCAGTAACCGGCGGTGACGCAGGGGCCGCTGAGCCAGATCTCGCCGACGCGGCCCTCGGGCAGGGCGTCCCCGGTGACGGGGTCGGCGATCAGTACGTCGGACCCGGCGGGTGCCCCGCACCCGACCAGCACGCGGGACGCCTCCGTGTCGCCGGCCGGGCTGAGCACCTGGTTCTCCAGTGCCGTGGCGTCGACGGAGGTCCTCAGGGGCGGCCTCCCGCTGGTGCCGGAGACCATCAGGGTCCCCTCCGCCAGGCCGTACACCGGGATGAGCGCGTCGGGCCGCAGTCCGGCGGCGGCGAACCTCCCGGTGAAGGCGGCGACGACATCGGCACGGACCGGTTCGGAGCCGTCGGCGGCCCTGAGCCGGGACAGGTCGAGCGTGGCGAGCTGTTCGTCGGTGACGCGTCGTACGCACAGCTCGTAGCCGAAGTCGGGCGCGGCGGTGAATGCCACGTCACAGGCGTCCAGCATCCGCAGCCAGTGGTACGGGCGGCGCAGGAAGGACATGGGGTCCATCTGTACGTACCCGCTCCCGCACAGGATGCCGGGCAGCATCAGGCCGATCAGCCCCATGTCGTGGTAGAGCGGGATCCAGCCGCCGTACACCGTGTCGCTGTCGTTCTCGAACATGCGGACCATCCGGTCCACGTTGGCGACCAGGTTGCCGTGGGTGACCATGACGCCCTTGGGGTCGCCGGTCGATCCCGACGTGTACTGGAGCAGCGCCAGGGTCTCGGGCGACGCCCGGGGCGGCGTCCAGGCGTCCGGGTCTCCCTCGCCGGCGTCGGTCGGGTGGCAGACCGCGCCGACGACACCTTCCTCGGCGACCCACTTGTCGACGTCGGGGAGGTCGCCGCGCTGGGTGAGGATGGCCCGCACCCCCGCGTCCCGGGCGATGGCGGCGAGCCTGCGGCGCTCGTGCCGGTAGCGGCCCGGCAGCGGGGCGGGCACGGCGACGACGCCGGCGTAGACACAGGCGGAGAAGGCGGTGGTGAACTCGATTCCCGGGGAGTAGAGGAGCAGTACCCGGTCCCCGGGGGAGAGGCGCTCCTGGAGCCAGGACGCGATGCGCCGGGAGTGCAGATCGAGTTGTGCGCGGTCGCGCACCGTACGTCTGATGTCGCTGAAGTCCGAAACGAATGTCACGGCGGGCTGCTGCGGTTTACGCGCTGCCTGCTCCCTCAGCGTCGTGAGTAATTCTCGCACGACAGGAAACATACGGACACACGATCCCCGAACCGGTACCGAATGATTCAAACAAACTTCAAACAACTCCATCGAACGCACAAGAAACCTTGAACGATTCGCGTATCGACTTCACTGGTGGGCCGGGCGTAGAAACAGATCCGTGCATACCCCAGCCGACTCGGCCGTCGCCATACAGGGACTACACAAGAAATTCAAGGAGAGTCACGCCTTATGTGGCGTCGACCTGCAGGTCAGACAGGGTGAAGTCCTGGGACTTTTGGGCCCGAACGGAGCCGGGAAAACCACGTTGGTAAAGATTCTTACCACCCTCCTGAAGCCCGATTCCGGACATGTTCTCGTGAATGGCTGGAATGTGACGGCGGACCCGGAGAAGATCCGGTCCACCATCGGAATGGCCGGCCAGTATTCGACGGTCGACGGCCTGCTGACCGGCTTCGAAAACCTCTACCTGATCGCGAAACTGCGTGGTGTGGGCCGCCGTACGGCCCGCCGGAACGCGGAGGACCTGCTGGCCCGTTTCCGACTCTCCGGTGTCGCGGGACGCCCCGCGGGTACCTACTCCGGCGGTATGCGCCGGCGGCTGGATCTGGCCGCCGCCCTGGTCGGCTCCCCGCCCCTGGTCGTCCTGGACGAGCCGACCACGGGGCTCGATCCCGAGAGCAGGCTCGACACCTGGGACGCGGTCGGTGAACTCGTCGCCGGTGGCACCACGATCCTGCTGACGACCCAGTATCTGGAGGAGGCGGACCGCCTCGCCGACCGGATCACGGTGATCGACGCGGGCCGGGTGGTGGCGGACGGCACCAGCGACGAGCTGAAGGCGGCGGCCGGAAACCGGCTGGTGGTGTGTGTCGCCGAGGACCACCAGCTCGACGCGGCCGCGCGGGCCGCCGCACGGGCCACCGGCGTGACCCCGATGGTCGACCGCCGTGCCCGGCGCGTGGAGGCTGCCGCCTCCGACGGCCCGGCCGCACTGGGCCGCGCCCTCACCGCGCTGGAGGACGAGGGGGTCCAGGTGCTGGAGATCGGGCTGAGTCGCAGCACCCTGGACGACGTGTTCCTCGGCCTGACCGGCCGCGCCCGGCACAGGGCCGCGTGATGAGCACGCCCACGGACGTACGGCGGACCGGTTTTCCGCACCGCGGGGAAACCGTCGGCGGACTCCCGCCGGCCGCGGCCCGGACCCGTGCCCGGCGCAACCCCGCGCTCCGTGTCGTGGCGGAGGGCGCGGACCTCGCGCTGCGCAACCTGCTGCACCTGCGACGCACTCCGGGACTGCTCATCTCGTGCCTGGTGGAGCCGGTCGTCTACGCCCTGCTCATCGGGTACGTCTTCGGCAACAGCCTCGGCGGCACGGCCTACCGCTCGTACCTGGTGGCCGGACTGATCGCCCAGACCGTGGCGTTCACCACCACCTTCACCACGGTCGGGCTCTCCCGGGACCTCGACCAGGGCATGGTCGACCGCTTCCGCACCCTGCCGATCTCCCGCGTCGCGCTGCTGCTCGGCCGTACCACCTCCGACCTCGCCACCTGCCTCGGGAGCGTCGCCGTCACCACCGTGTGCGGGCTGGCGATGGGCTGGCGCCCGCACACCGGGCCGGTCGAGGTGGCGACCGGCGTCCTGCTGGTGCTGCTGTTCTCCTTCGCGATGTCGTGGATCGGCGTGTTCGTCGCCCTCGTCACCCCGAACGCCCAGGTGGCCGGCAGTCTCGGCGTCATCTGGCTGTTCCCCGCGACGTTCATCTCCTCCGGGTTCGTCTCCGGCGCGACGCTGCCGGGACCCTTGTCCACCCTGGCGGCGTGGAACCCGATCACCTCACTGGCGAACGCCCTGCGCCGTCTCTTCGGCAACACTCCCCCGCCCGGCTTCCCGGTGCAGCGCGCGTGGCCCGCCCATCACCCCGCGCTGTACACCGTGGGCTGTTCGGTACTGGTCGCCGCCGCCTTCATCACCCTCTCGACCTGGCGTCACCGCACCCGCACCAGCCGCTGACCGCCCGCCGCGCACCCTCGCCGCACAGGAGAACCCCTCAATGACCGTCCCCACCCTGCGTCTCGGCCTCAACCTCGGCTACTGGGTCGGCGGAAACGACGCCTCCAGCCTCTCGCTCGCCCCCCTGGCCGAAAACCTCGGCTACTCGGCCGTGTGGGTCTCGGAGGCCTACGGATCCGACGCCGTCACCCTGCTCTCCTGGATCGCCTCCCGCACCTCCCGGATCGACGTCGGCAGCGCGGTACTCCAGATCCCCGCCCGCACGCCCGCCATGACCGCGATGACCGCCGCCACCCTCGACACCCTGTCCGGCGGACGGTTCAGGCTCGGCCTCGGCGTCTCCGGCCCCCAGGTCTCCGAGGGCTGGCACGGCGTCAGGTTCGCGTCCCCCCTGGGCCGTACCCGCGAATACGTCGACCTCGTGCGCCGGGCCCTGCGCAGGGAACCCCTGGTGTACGAAGGCGGCCACTTCACGCTTCCGCTGCCGGACGGCCCCGGAAAGGCACTCGCCCTCACCATTCGGCCACCGCGCGAGCGGATCCCGGTCTATCTCGCCGCCCTGGGGCCGAGGAACCTGGAACTGGCCGGAGAGATCGCCGACGGCTGGCTGCCGGTGTTCTTCTCCCCCGCCCACGCGGCGCAGCAACTGGCGCCGCTCAGGGCGGGCCTGGCGAAGTCGGGCCGCACACTGGACGGATTCGACATCGCCCCCGGAGTCCCCCTGGTGACCGGCGCCGACTGGCGGGCCTGCGCACGCCGGGTACGGGGTTACGCGGCCCTCTACCTCGGCGGCATGGGCGGACGGACCGACAACCACTACACCCGGCTGGCCGAACGCATGGGCTTCGGACCCGCCGCCCATGCCGTCCAGGAGAGGTTCCTGGCCGGTGACTACCCGGGCGCCATGGCCGCCGTACCGCTCGACTTCCTCGACGCCACCTCGCTGCTCGGGCCGCGGGAGCGGATCGCCGAGCGGATGACGGCGTTCGCCGAGGCCGGCGTCACCACGCTCAACGTCATGCCGGTCGGCCCCGGCCTGCCCGGCCCGGACCGCGCCGCCGAGGCACTGCGCGTCGCGGCCGAGGCGGCGCAGCTCGCCGGCCTGCTCACGACCGACCCCGCGCCCCGCGGCCCACTCGACTCACTCGACTCACAGGGAGACATGCGCATCCATGACCACGCCTGACACGACCAAGCTGATCTGCCTCCCGTACGCCGGGGCGGGCGCCTCCTTCTACCGTCCCTGGACGGCACTGGCGGGGGACGCGCTGGAGATCGTCGCGCTTCAACTGCCGGGCCGGGAACGGCTGATCGACGAGGAGCCGTACCGGGATGTGCACCAGGCCGTCGACGGTCTCACCGCCGAACTGCGGGAGCGGCTCGGCGACAGCGGCGGCAGGCTGGCCCTCTTCGGACACAGTCTCGGCGCGGTGCTCGCCTACGAACTCGCCCACCGGCTGACCGGCGAGCCCGGCATCGAACTCGTCCACCTGTTCGTCAGCGGGTCACCGGAACCGGCCCGGGGCCGCGAGCGGCACGCCACCGGCCTCACCGACGACGACTTCCTCGCCCGGGTCGGCGAGTTCGCCGGCTACCACCATCCCGCGCTGGACGACCCGGAGATGCGCGAGATGATCCTGCCCGCCCTGCGCGCGGACGTCGAGATGCACGAGGGCTACGTCCCCTCCACCGACGTTCCCCTGAACGCGCCCCTGACGGTGGTCCGGGGCGAGGACGACGACCTCGTCGGCTACGACGACGCGGAGTCCTGGAGCAAGGTGGCGGGCCGCGACTTCGAGCACATCGAGGTCCCCGGCGGTCACATGTATCTCACCGACGCCGCGCCCGCACTGGTGCGGTTGATCGTCTCGACCGTCCTGTGACCCTCGCTCCCCAGGAGTTCCCCATGCGTCTGCACGGCAAGTCGGTCCTCGTCACCGGCGCAGCCCGAGGACTCGGCAGGGCCACCGCGCTCGCCTGCGCCGCCGAGGGCGCCGACCTCACCCTGCTCGACATCTGCGCCGACCTGCCCGGCGTGCCCTACCCCCTGGGCACACCCGGCCAGTTGGCCCACACCGCCGACCTGTGCCGGGAGGCGGGCGCCGCCGTCCTCACCGCCGAGGCCGACATCCGCGACCCGCGCGCCGTCCGGGAAGCGGTCACCCGCGCAACCGACCGGTTCGGCCACATCGACGTCGCCGTCAACAACGCCGGCATCGCCGCGCCCTCCGGCAAACCCGTCCACGAGATCGACGAGGACGAGTGGTCCCTGATGATCGACGTGGACCTCTCCGGCGCCTGGCGCGTCATCCGCGAGGTCGGCAAGGCGATGAGCACCCGACGCGCCGGCAGCATCGTCAACGTCGCCTCCACCGCGGGACTCGTCGGCTACCGCCACTTCGCCGGATACGTCGCCGCCAAACACGCCGTCATCGGCCTCACCAAAGCCGCCGCCCTCGACTACGCGCCCACGAAGGTACGCGTCAACGCGGTCTGCCCCGGCTCGGTACGCGACGACCCCGAGGCCGAGGGCCGCATGCTCGCCGAGATCGCCCGAGCACTCGACGTCCCCGTCCACGAGCACGAGAAGACCTTCGTCGAGGCACAGCCCATGAACGCGCTGATCGAACCCGAGGACGTCGCCGCCGCGATCGTCTTCCTCGCCTCCGACGAGTCCCGTCAGATCACCGGCTCCGTCCTGACCGTCGACGGCGGATTCAGCATCCGCTGAGCCCACGCCCCGCCCTCTCCCCCGACTCCCCCGACTCCCCCAACTCCCCCTGCCAACAAGGAGTACGACCGTGTCAGGCCCTCTCCACCTCGCGGCACGCTGCCACGCGGTCAGCGTCCGCCTGGACCACTCGTCGTATCCGACGGCCCCTCCGGGGCTGTGGATCGAGGACGTACCCGTACCGGCGACGCACCCGCTCGCCGAGCGCCGCCGGGCGGGCGAACTCGCCCGCCCGGCCGAGGGACTGCGCAGGGTTCTGCTGCGCTACACGGACGGCACCTGCGAGCTGGTCCTGGTGGCCGCGCGGGACCAGTGGGACCGCGCGGCTCTCGCACGGCTGGCACTCGGCGAGTCCGTCCAGCCGGAAGGGGGCCGTTCCGCCACCACGGCACCCCCGCCCTCCGTGTCCACGCCTGCGCCCGCCTGGGGCCTGGCCGGCGAAGGCCCCGCCCTCCCGCACCTGTTCGCCCTCGACGACGCCGGCGACGAGGCGAGCTGGCTCGCCGCCCTCGCCGTGACCCTGCGTCGGCACGACCCCGAGACCACCCCGGTCATCGGCACCGACCACGGCACCTTCACCGTGCCGGAGGCCGCCACGCTCGGTGAGCTGAGGCCCACCCCCGCGGACGGCCCCGTGCTCGCCGGCCTGCTCTTCGACGGGGCGGAACTCCCCGGCGCGTACGTGCCCTGCCTGGCACCGCCGTTCCCGCTCACCCTGTCGGTCCTCAAGGACGCCGAGGGCCTGCGGCTGCGCTGCGACCACCTCAGCGGCCAGGTATCCGCCGAGATCGCCGCACAGTTCGCGCGGTACCTCATACGCGTACACCGGATGATCCTCACCGAGCCCGGCATCGCGGTCGACGACGTCGAGCTGCTCGACGAAGCCGAACGCGACCGGGTGGCGGCACTCGGCCGCCCGTCCCGCCCGCTGGTCACCACCCCGCTGACCGTGCCCGAGGCGTTCGCGCGCGTCGCGGGGGCGGCACCGCGGCGCATCGCCGTGACCGAGGGCGCGGCCGGTCTCACCTACGGGGAGCTGGACGAGCGGTCGACCCGGTCGGCCCACGGCCTGCGCGAGCGCGGCGTCAGGGCCGGCGACCGCGTGGGCGTCTGCCTGGAACGCGGCGCCGAACTCGTCGTCACCCTGCTCGCCGTGCTGAAGGCAGGCGCGACCTACGTACCCGTCGACCCGGCCTACCCGGCGGACCGCGTCGCCCACACGGCACGGGACGCGGGGCTGCGGGTGGTGGTCACCCGGCTGCCGGACTTCCCGGACGTCGACGGCTGTGCGCCTGCCACTCCGGACGAACTGCTGGACGCCGCACAGCAGTTCGCAAACGCCCCGGTCCCGCCGGCGGCCGTCACGCCCGACGCCGCCGCCTACGTCATCTACACGTCCGGCTCCACCGGCCGCCCCAAGGGCGTCGAGGTGCCGCACCGCAATGTGATCGCCCTGCTCGACGCCACCCGCGAGGAGTACGGCTTCGGCACGGACGACGTGTGGACCTGGTTCCACTCCAGCGCCTTCGACTTCTCGGTGTGGGAGATCTGGGGGTGCCTGCTGACCGGCGGGCGGCTGGTCGTCGTGCCGTACTTCGTCTCCCGCGAACCCGACCGTTTCCGCGATCTGCTCGTGGCCGAGAAGGTCACGGTGCTCAGCCAGACCCCGTCGGCCTTCGCCCAGTTGCTGGACGTCGACCACACCGGGCTCTCGGTCCGGATGGTCGTCTTCGGCGGGGAGCCACTGGACGCCCGCATGCTGCTGCCCTGGTTCGACCGGCACCCCGAGTCGGTCTGCCGGCTGGTGAACATGTTCGGCATCACCGAGACGACGGTCCACGTCACCGAGCAGACCCTCACCCGGCGACTGGCCCTCGCCGCCACCCGTTCCGTCGGACGGGCACTGCCCGGCTGGCACCTGTATGTGACCGACCCGTCCGGGCGGCTGCAGCCACCCGGTGTGGCGGGCGAGATCTGTGTCGGCGGCGCCGGGGTGGCGCTCGGCTACCTCGGTCAGGAGGAGCTGACCGCCCGGCGCTTCGTCCCTGACCCGTACACCGGCGGCACCATGTACCGCAGCGGCGACCTGGGACGCCTGCTGCCGGACGGCCGCCTCGAACACCTGGGGCGCATCGACAGCCAGGTCAAGATCCGCGGTTTCCGGATCGAACTGGACGAGATCCGCTCGGTGCTGCTGGAGGACCCGGATGTCCGGGCGGCGGCTGTGGTGGTGCGGCGCGACAACCCGGACGACGCGGCCACCGCCAGGATCGACGCCTACGTGGTCCTCTCGGGCGGCGGTCCGGCGAATCCGGTGACGGTCCGCGAGCGGGCCGCGGGCATCCTCCCCGGCTACATGCTCCCCGCCACGGTGACCGCCCTGGACACGCTGCCGCTGACGGCCAACGGCAAACTCGACACGGCCCTGCTCCCCGCACCCCCGACGCCCGCCGCGCCGACCCGGTGCGCCGAGCCCGTCACGGCCGAGGAGGAGCTCACCGAGCGGCTGCGGCAGATCTGGAGCGAAGTCCTCGGCACGCCTGTCGGCCTGGACGACGACTTCTTCGAGCTGGGCGGCAACTCCCTGTTCGCGGTCCGCATCGGGGCCGTCATGCGCGCGCGGGGCCTGCCGTCGCTGCGGATGCGGGAGTTGTACCGCCGTCCGACCGTGCGCGGCACGGTCAGCAGCCTCGCCGCCTCGGACGGCTGAAGCCACCGGAATACACGCCGGGACTGGCAACACCGCGCCCCCGCAACCCACTTCCGCCCCATCTGTCCGAACAGTTACTGTTGCCCGGCCAGTTCGGGCCCAGCGCCGTGCGCCCTCTGGCCTGGGGAGGAACCATGAGGCGTCGTACGTCGGCAGGCCCGCGCGGACACAGACCGATCTTCATACTGGTACTCGCACTGGTGTGCGTGGTCGCGGCGCTCGCGCCGGCCGGGGACGCCGCGGCCGCCGCGCCGAGGCCCGTCGTGACGTCGGTTTCACCGACGGCCGGACCTCTGCGCGGCGGAACCGTGGTGACCATCCGCGGCTCCCACTTCTCGCGCGTCTCGTGGGTGAAGATCGGCGACATCAAGGCCACCAAGGTGCGCGTCGCCTCGTCCACGACCCTTACCGCGGTCGTGCCCAAGCACAGGGCGGGCAGCGCGACGATCTCCGTACAGCAGACCTCGGGTACAAGCCGGCCGTCCACGGCGCGCTTCCACTATGTCGCCGCGCCCCGCATCACCGGCATGTCCGCGCACTCCGGTACGGTGGCGGGCGCCCAGATCGTGACGATCAAGGGCACCAGCCTGTCGTACGTCACCCGCGTCGACTTCGGCACGACCCGCGCGACCGTGCTCGCCCGCTCCACCAGCACCGCGCTGCGGGTGAGCACTCCCGCCCGCTGGGCGGGGACCGTGCGGGTCAAGGTGACGACCGCCGGAGGGATCTCGCCGGCGACGTCCGCCGACAGCTACCAGTTCCGCAACCCCGCGCCGCAGAGCACCGCCACGCTGACCCCCGCGGCCGGTACCGCCGTCGCGGGCGACGCGAGTGTCACCGCGGTGACCGGCGGCGACGCCGAACCGGGCGGCAGAGGATCCGGTCAGCGGCCCTGGACCGTGACCCTGGCGGCCGGGGCCCCCGTACCGGCGACCGGGCAGGGCTTCGTGCTCCGGCCGGGCCGCGAGGTCCACCCCTCGGGTCTGGCCGGCACGGTCACCGCCGTGGACACCTCCGCCGCCGACGGCACGACGACGCTCACGGTGCGGCCGTCCACCGCGTCCCTCACCTCGGTGATGTCGACCGCGCAGGCGGTGTACTCGGGCCCCCTCGGGGACCCCCAGGGCTCCGCGGCCGGGGCCCGCGGTCCCGGGCTGCGGCGCGCGGGCTCCCTCACCAGCACCGTCGACTTCGGTTCCCTGTCCGCCTCCGTCCTTGAGTGCGGCAACTCCGACGGCCTGTCCGTGCGGGTGACGGGCAGCCTCAGCCTCAAGCTGGAGAACGTCCAGTCGCATGTCGAGGTCCGCGCGGGCAGCCTGATCAGCAAGCCGTACGTGTCGGTCTGGCTCAGCTACGAGCCGACCCTCTCCCTCAGCCTGTCCGCCTCCGCCGAGGCGACCTGCTCACTGCCCGCCGTCTGGCAGAACACCCACCGCAAGTTGTTCCTGCTCGGCAACACGGGCGCCACGATCGCGATCGCACCGGACGCCTCGTTCAGCGTGAGCGCCAAGGGCACGGTCGGCTTCCAGCAGCACAGCTACCGGATGCTCGGCTTCCAGTCCAACCCCGACGGCTCGCTGCGCCGGCTCGACGGCAAGTCCTCCGACCCAGCCAGGGTGACCGTCTCCGCGGAGCTGGAGGCCAAGGCGTACGCGGGTGTCCAGGTACAGGTCGGGCTGCTGGACGTGATCGGCGTCGGCATGTCGATCGGCGGCGGCCTCAAGGGCAACGCGTCGGCGGACTGGCCACCGCGTCTGTGCCTGAGCGTCACCCCGTACCTCCAGGGGACCCTTTACGCCTACCTCAACGCGTGGGTGAAGGAGTGGAAGCTCCAGGCCTTCACCGTGGAACTCGACCTCGGCGGTATCAGGACCTGCACCGGCCAGGGCTGGCACGTCACCTGGCAGTCGACCGCATACGGGATCTCCGGCCTGGACTGCCCCACCGAGTCCCGTTGCGTCGCCGTCGGCGGCGACTCCAGCCACGGTTACGTCCTGCGCACCGGTGACGGCGGCAACACCTGGACCGGCAGGACGATCACCGCGCAGAAGAGGTTCTTCAGCGTCTCCTGCACCGACGGCACACACTGCGTCGCGGGTGGCTGGGGAAGCAAGGTCTCGGTCACGGCGGACGGTGGAGCGACGTGGTCGCAGGTCGCGCTGCCACTGCCCTACTCCTCACTGGGATCGGTCTACTGGGTCACCTGCGTTCCCACCGGCACCTGCTTCGCGCTCGCCGCGATGACCCGCTACTCCGGCACGCTCGTCTACGCCTCGCACAACAGCGGACGCACCTGGAGCTATCAGACACTCAACGGGGGCTCGCTCGCCGCGATGGCGTGCGTGACGGCGGCGGCGTGCGTGGCCGTGGGACCGAACGTGGAGATCGGCCTGCAGCCGCCACCGGTCGCCGTGTCCACCACCGACGGCTGGGCGTCCACGACCACCGGCAGCCTCCCGAACACCTGGCACGGCATCACCGGCGTGTCGTGCGCCAGTCGTTCCCTGTGCTACGCGGCGGGCATCGGCCCTCAGGGCAAGGCCGCGCGCAGCACCGACTTCGGCAGGACCTGGCGCACGGTCGACGGCGGCGGGCTCACACAGATCGCGTGGGACACCGATTGCGTCGCCTCCAGCACGTACTGCGTCCTGGGCGGCGACGCCCAGACCGTCACCGCCACCCGCGACAGCGGCGCCCACTGGTCGCGCACCACGGTCTCCGGCTTCCCGTCGAGCGACGACATGAATCTGTTCAACGTGTCGTGCGCGAGCCGCGGGCACTGCGTGGCGACGGAACACGGCGGATACGGGAAGACAGCGATCGTGGTGAGCTGAGACAGGCGGGCGGCGGCTGATCCAGCCGCCGCTCACACAGGTGCTAGCTCGTCCAGCTGTGCGCCACGTCGACCACGACCCGGTCGGCCAACTGGAGGACGCGGAACGGCAGTCGGGCGCGGACGCCGAGACCGACCTGCGTCTGGCCCTCGAAGGTGCCGCCGAACTTGGCGTCCCGGAAGGTGCTGTACCCGCTGATGTTCACGCCGGGCAGGGGCTTGCCCACCTTGCCCGGGTAGGTCGGCACGCCGGCCTCCAGGTCGTAGCTCCACGCACCCACCGCGATGTCGAGGATCGCCCCACCGGTGACCGGAATGTACTGGTTCGAGGGGTCCGCGTAGAACCGGTCGACGTACTGGACGTGGTAGCCGACCTGGCCGCCGCCGGGTACGTCGAACACGATGCGGTCGTAGCACTCGTGCCGTCCGGTCCTGACGTCCGTCAGGTGGTCGGCCCCCATGACCTCACCGCCGGTCTTGGCGCCACTGCCCCAGCCCGTCGGACAGGCCGCCGCCGCGCGCGGGCTCTCCGCCGGAGCCGCGCCCGCGGTGCCCGCGGCCGTCCCCAGCATGGCGCCCGCGAGCACGAGCGCCGTCCCTGCTGCTCTGATTCCTCGCATCATGTCCCCCTTGGTGCGTGATTCCGACGAAAGTTGGACGGCCCGCGATACCGGAAGGTTGTACGCCGGCGCAGCCTCGGCGGCAGCGGTGGGGTCAGGGCAGGAAGGGGCGGATCCAGTCCGCGAAACGCCCGCCCGACTCGGCCTGCGCCGCGGCGAGGACGGCGTCGGGGTCCTTTGCCGGGAGCAGCCCGAAGTGCTCGTCGAGCCAGGCCACGTACTCGTCGTGGCCGTCGGTGTGCGGCTCGTTCTCGTCGCGGTAGAAGTAGGCCTCTTCGTGGTCGACGCTGATCTCCTCGTCGAAGCCGAGGAGCTGGAACAGCTCCCGTATGTTCCGGGCCACGACGTGTTCCCCGCCCTCGTCCCCGAAGACGACCACGGGCAGGGTCGCCTGGTCCTCCCTGTCGTCGAGACGCCACAGCGCGTAGAAGGAACCGCCGCCGGTGGCCTGCGCGAAGGGGATCAGGCGTCCGGTGAATTCCGGGTCCTCGGACCAGGCGAGCAGGCCGGAGACCTCCCCGTACTCGGTCAGTCCGAATCCCTGGGCGAAATTCTCGTAGCCGACCCTGTCCTGGAAAGCCTTGAGCAGGTTGAGTTCTTCGACTGGCGAGTACGGATTGTTCACTGCGTCTCCGAGCGAGGAAAGGGCTGGCGATCCGGGCAAAACGTTACGGGCAGCCACTGACAATCGGGTCGCGGGGCCGTGGCCGAGGCACAACGGCGCGGCCGGGTCCGTGGCGGGCAGCGCCCTTCAGGGGGTCTGCCCGTACCCCTCAAGCTCGGCTGCGCCTCTACACGAACTTCGAGGACCGGCCCCACCGCGAACGCGACTTCGCCCGGCACGTCTTCCTCGACGCCGTCGCCTCCACCCTGTACCGCGACTGGGACGAGGTCGCCGAGACCTGCGTGGCCAGACTCCGGCTGTACGCCGGCCGCCACCCCGACGACCCACAGCTCACCGAGCTGATCGGCGAACTGTCCCTGCACAGCGAGACCTTCCGCCGCCTGTGGGCCGACCACAACGTCACCGCCCACACCGCCGGCACCAAACCCCTCCACCACCCCCTCGTCGGCGACCTCACCCTCGAATTCGCCGTCCTCGCCGTCGAAGGCGACCCCGAGCAGTCCCTCGTCATCCACACCCCCGAGCCCGCCTCCCCAAGCGCCGAGGCCCTCGACATCCTCGCGAGCTGGACCACCACGTCCACGACGGGCCGGCACACCGTCGAACAGACCCACAACCCGGCCGGCTGACCGGAGCGACGCGGGCGCCGGGTTCGCGGCCGTCCGGCGCACCTTCGTTCGTGTCAGGAGCCGTCATGGTCGTGCGGCGAGGCCCCGTGGACCGGGCACGGAAAGCAGGGCGGCCGACCGCAGTCAGCGGCCGTGCGCCGGGGCGGATGCCGTGGCCGGTCGCAGGCGGTCCCCGGCTGCCAGCAGGCCCCCGCCCGACCAGCGCAGCGACCGCAGGTCGGGGACGACGACGTCCGCGTCCGTCGGCAGCGCCCGTTCGCTGACGCCCACGACGGCTCCCGTACCGGCCCGGCGGGCGGCCTCGACGCCGGATGTGCTGTCCTCCAGGACGACGGTGTGCCCGATCGGGATGCCGAGCACTGCGGCCCCGGCGAGATACCCCTCGGGATGCGGCTTGCCGTCGGTGACGTCGTCGGCTGTGACCAGTACGGACGGCACCGGCAGCCCCGCGGCTTCGAGGCGGGCGACGGCCAGCGCCCGGGTGGCCGAGGTGACCACCGTCCAGCTGCCGTGCGGCAGTGAGGTCAGGAGTTCGGCGGCTCCGGGGATCGCCGTGACCTGGGCGGCGTCCTCGAGTTCGAAGGCGTCGATGGCGGTCAGCGCCTCGGCGCGCAGGTCCGGCGGGATCAACAGCCGCACGGTGTCGGCCGATCGGCGGCCGTGGACGGTCGCGGCCACCTCGTCCGGATCGAGGCGGTAGGCCCGGGCCCAACGGCTCCAGGAGGCGAGGACGCTCGCGTCGGAGTCGACCAGGACCCCGTCGGAGTCGAAGAGCAGGCCGCGGGCGGGAAGGGCGAGGGACATGACCATCCTTGGTGAGTGCGGTTCATGGCGACAAAAACGCTCGGCGGCGCGGGTGGGCGCGGGCGGCGCTGGAACTCACCCCGGCCATGGAGCCGGCCCCGGCGACCCGTAGACCTCATGTTCTCCTTGCGCCCGCCTCGGTGGTGACCGGACGGCTGCGGTAGCGGTGGACGAGTTCCCGGGCCGCCACCTGCATGCGCACCGGCGGCAGTCCCGCGCGGATCTGCAACAGGTCGTCGAGGACCATCTCCCCGATCTTCTCGAAGGCCGCGGGGATGCCGCCGGCCCGGTGCGCGGACAGGACGAGCCCCTCCACCGCGCGGGCGGGGTGATCGGCCGGTACCGGCTCCTCGGGCCACACGTCCAGGGCCGCGAGGAAGCGGCCCGCGCTCACGAGCTCGACCAGGGCATCGAAGTCGGCGACCGCGGCCCGGCTGACCAGGACCAGACGAGCGCCGGGGCGCAGCCGACGCAGCCGCGCCGCACTGAGCAGTCGCTCGCTCTCCTCGGTGATGGTGGCCAGGACGAACAGGACCTGGCTGCCCTCCAGTACCTCGTCGAGCGAGGCCGGGATCACGCCGGCCTCCGCCAGGTGGCTGTCCGGCAGCCACGGGTCGTAGACCCGGACGGTGGCCCGGAACGGCACGAGCAGTTCGTGCAGCGCGCGGCCGAGGTTGCCGAAGCCGATGAGACCGATCTCGGCGCCACGCAGCAGGATGGAGTCGGCGTTGGCCGCGAAGGTGTACCCCTCGGTACCGGCCCGGAAGGCGCGGTCCTCCCGGGTGATGCCCCGGGCCAGATCGAGCGCGAGACCGAGGGAGTACTCGGCCACGGCCTGCGCGTAGGCGGGTCCGCATCCCAGTACGTGGACACCCCGGTCCGCGCAGGCCGCGTAGTCGACGTTGGGGAAGAAGTTGCCCTCGACGTTGCACAGGGCGCGCAGCCGCACGGCACGCTCGATGCGTCCGGCGGGCAGGTCGGGCTGGCCGACCACGGCGAAGGCCCGGGGCAGCGCGAGGTCCAACTGCCGTTCGGCGTCGGGGTGTTCCTCGAGGTCGAGGACCTTGAACTCCTCGCGCAACCGGCCCAGGGTCTTCGGGCTGAAGATCCGCCCAGTGGACTGAGGCGCGGGGTGCAAGACCACGAGTTCCCTGGGAGGTGTCATCAGCCGGCTTTCTGTGGGCGGAGGCAGGGGCCGGGCGTGCGTACGGGACACGGGCTGCGGCGCCCTTCGCACACCAGTGCACCATTACGCCCGTATGCCCGTACGCCATGGTAGGAGTCCCGGTCGGCCGGCCCGCCCGGTGCCTCGGCGCGTCAGGCGTCGGCGTGGCCGAGGTCGCCGCCGAGTTCCCGGGAGGCATCGGCCTGGGCGAGGAGTTCGCGGGCCTTGGCCGAGACGCCCTCGATGGCGTCGGCGCCGGCCACGAAGCGCAGCGGCGGCTGGTCCCGGCCGGCGAGGGTCAGCAGAGCGTGGGCGAGTTTGGCGGGGTCGCCGGCTGCTGCCCGTTGATGCTGCTCCTCGAAGTAGCCGGCGAAGGAATTACCGGCGTTGTTGATCAGCACGTCGATGCGGCCGAAGCGGTCGACGGCGGCCTGTGCGGCCGCGTGCGCGTCGTCCAGGCTGGTGACGTCCAGTTAGACGGCCGGCAGGTTGTCCTGCGGGCCGCCCAGGGTCTTCTCGAGCTCCTCGGGGCGGCGCCCGGCGCCGGTGACGAGGATGGCCTTGCTCATGATGGATTCCTTACTTCGGACCACGCGTACGGCGGCCGGGCGGAGACGTATGGCGCGCTGCCCTGGGTCGTGTGGTGAGCCCGCCTTCCATGCAGCCACCGGCCGCCGCCCCGCAGGCCGCCCTGAAGGGCACTGCTCCACCGGGGTCCGGCAGTACCCCGCAACCAGTGCCCCCGCGGCGGTAGGACTGCCAGTACCAGGCACAGCGGCTGTCCGGCGGACACAATGGCGGAGTGGACGAGACCCTGGGCACGGCGTTGCGCCGCTGGCGCGACCGGCTTTCTCCCCTCGACGTGGGACGGCCTTCGCGGCCCGGACGACGTGCGGTGGGGCTGCGGCGCGAGGAACTGGCGGAGCTGGCGGGGCTGTCGGTCGACTATGTGGTGCGGCTGGAGCAGGGGCGAGCCACGAACCCTTCCGCGCAGGTCGTCGCGAGCCTGGCCAGGGCACTGCAGCTGGAGCCCGTGGAGCGCGACCACGCCTACCGGCTGGCCGGCCTCCTCCCGCCCCAGGAGGGGACGATCTCCACCCATGTGCCGCCGGGGGTCCAGCGGATGCTGGCGCGCCTCGGGGAGTTCCCGGTGGGTGTGTTCAGCGCCGACTGGACCCTGCTGTCCTGGACGCCGGCCTGGACGGTGCTGCTGGGCGACCCCGGTGGCCTGGCACCTGCCGAGCGGAACCTGGTGCGGGCGGTCTTCGCCGCGGGGTCCGGCGGGTTCACGGCGTGGCCCGTGCTGCCCGAGGGCGACGCCCTCAACCCCGCCCTCGTCGCCGATCTGCGCGCGGCTCTCGTCCACTACCCGCGTGACCGTCAGCTGAGCGACCTGGTCGCGGAACTGCGCTCCACGAGTGCGGAGTTCGCCCGGTTGTGGGAGGAGGGTGGGGTCGGTGCGCATGTCTCGGCCCGCAAGACCGTCGTACACCCCCAGGTGGGTGAGGTGATCTGCGACTGCGATGTTCTCACCGTCCCGGGCTGCGACGTCCGTCTTGTCGTCTACACGGTGGCCGCGGGTTCCGCCGACGCGGAGAAGCTGGAGTTCCTGCGGGTGACGGGCGGCGTCAGCGCCGACGGCTCCTCCTCCTCGGGGCCCGGTCTGTTCTCGGCGCCGTGAGATCGCTCAGTCTGAGGATCGATCAGTCGTCGTTCCTGGCGTGCTCGCTCGGCAGCAGTGTCTGGCGTGCCCAGAGGCTCAGCAGCGCCGTCCCGCCGAACAACAGCGGCACCAGGACACCGTTGGGAGGGGCCAGCACGTAGCCGAGGGCCGTGACCGTGCAGACGGTGAGAGGGACGAACGCCGCCGCACCCTCCATCCCCCAGCGCAGGGTCGGCCGGGCAGTGCCCAGGACGCTCGCCCCGCCGGGCACCCAGGGGCCGAGGGCGACCACCAGCAGGCCCGCCGTGTCGCAGGCGTCGGCCAGCTGACGGGACATCGTGTCGGGGCTGTGGGGGCCGACCGTCCACAGTCGCAGGGTGTCGCCGGCCAGCATGAGGCACAGCCCGATGATCCCCACCCACACGGTGACTCTCTGGTCGCTGTGCACGAGACGGCGCAGGGCGAACAGGAAACTGAGGAAGACGAGTTCCGCCGCCCAGAGGACACCGACCAGCCCCGCGCCGAGCCGCCAACCGTCACCGGCTCCCTGCAGCAGCACCCATCCCGTCATGAACACGGCCCCGGCAGTGACGATGCCGTCGAGCACGCGCCGCAGCAGCACGTGCCGGCCCTTACCGGCGTCGGCCGCGACCACCAGACCGGCCATCCCCAGGCCCACCGCCAGCGTCACTCCGGTGATGACCACCGAGCCGAGCAGTGCGGGCTCGTCCCGTTCCGCGCCCGGAGGCCGGGCCGACAGCACGCCGACCGCCCCCCGGTACACGCCCCCGGCCACCGCCGAACCTCCCATCAGCAGCAGCCGCGTCCGCACCCGTCCGCTCGTCCCCCACGCACGGAGCACGAGGGAGGCCGCCAGTCCGCAGCAGCCGATGGACGGCCCGTGGGCCAACAGCCGCGCGGCCACGCTCCCGGCACCCCCCGGCCCGCCGAGGACGACCGCTGTTGCCACGAGGCAGACGACTGCCACCCCGCCCCAGGCCCACGCGCCGGCCCGATGGCGGAGACCCGCCCGGACCATGGGCACTGCCGACGACCTCCCCAACCCCGTCATCGGGTGCGCCTTCCCGCCGGTCCCCGCCCGCGGGGCCTTTCCTGCAGCCCTCGGATCCATTCGCAGACCGTAGAAGACCGGCCACCCGCCCCGAACTGAACAATCGCCTCATTCACTCGTTCTACGTAAGGGAGGTGCACTTGCTGTCCATGGGGGAAATCGAGTTCCTGCAGTTCGGCGGGATGGCGAAGCCGTCCACGCGCTCCCTCCGGCGGCCGTGCGCTACTGGCCGACGGTTGCCGGCGGCGGGGTCCAGCGGCTCTTGGGCGGAATGGTGCCGCTGACTCCGAAATCGTTCTTGAGGTGTTCGGGAATCGCGTAGTGCATGACACGGCCGCGGGTGAGAGCGGACAGTTCGAAGACGCTGGTCAGGTGGCCGAGCCGGTCCAGGGCCCAGCCCGCCATGGGCGAGCGGTCCTCGATGGTCTCCAGCACTCCCAGCAGAGTGGGGGCGGCCTTGACGACGGTGTCCCAGTTCGTGCGGGGGACCTGCAGCCAGTCGGCGCAGGTGTCGCCCATCAGGTAGCGGATCAGGGCGGAGACGACCGGGTCGAAGAAGGTGCCGGGCACGACTTCCTCGTAAAGGTCGATGAGCTGGCGGGTGAGCTGAACGCCTTCCTCGCTGGGGCCCATGTGACGGGTCATGTACAGGTCGGAGAACTTGCGCGCCGCCTGCAGGTCCTTGGGCACGTACCGCTGGTCGATGCCGAGGATGGCGCCGACCACCCGCCACGCGTAGTAGTACGACTCGGCGCCTTCGTTGCTCATGTGGATGCCGAGACGGTGCAGGGCGTCGAGGACCTGGATGGAGAACATCATCTGCCCGCCGATCATGTCCTCCTGACAGATCGGCGTACCCAGGGCGGCGGTGTCCCAGCGGTCCTCCCGCTTCAGGTGGTGGCGGATCGAGGCATGCAGCAGCCGTACCTTCTGGGCTGCGGGGATGAAGCGGCTGCCCGCCTCGAACGCGTCGGGCTGCATGAGGTAGACGGTGAACTGGCCCGTCTCCGCCATCCGCTTGGAGGGGTACTTCAGCGCATGGGTGGACGACAGCAGCTTGGCCACATGGGGCAGGACGTAGCAGGCGGGCATCGAGGCGAACGACAGCGCGGTGGAAATGTGCACGTTGTTGTCAATGAAGAACAGCCGTGCCTTCTCCATCTCGCCCCAGTCCACCCAGGAGGGCGGGGTGCTGGTGGCGTTCAGGTACTCCCGGGCGACGTCGGGCAGCCCTTCGGGAAGGTCCTGCCCGACGGTGGAGACGTACCGCATGAGGGTGTTGAACATGCCGACCTCTCCGCGCTCGAACAGTGTCGCCACGGTCGCGTCGGCGAGTTCGTCCCCTTCGGTGCGCAGGGCGTCCATGGACGCATGGGTGTAGGACATGGTGCTCCTGAGTGTGGGGTGGGCCGGTCGGTTCGGTCAGTGGGTGCGGGCGGCCGAGAGGGTCGCCAGCGCCGACAGTGCGCGACGTGCTTCGGTGGTCAGGTCGGCGTCGGCCAGGGCGTCGTGTGCTTCCCGCAGCCGGGCGGTGATCATGTCCTCGACGCGGGCGACGGCCCCGGTGCGGTGAGCGATCTCCCGTACCCGTTCCACCTGCCGCTCGTCGAGGTTCGTCTGCCCGAGCAGTTGGCACAGCTCGTCGTGTTCCGCCCCGGTGGCGTGGGTGAGGGCGTGGGCCATCAGCGCGGTGGGGCGGTTCCCGGCCAGGTCGTCGGCGGGGTCCTTGCCGGTCTGTTCGGGATCGCCGAACAGGCCCAGCAGGTCATCGCGCAGTTGGAATGCCTCGCCCAGCGGCAGGCCGTAGTCGCTGTACGCCCGCAGCAGCCGCGGTGGGGCACCGGCGAGCAGGCCGCCGATCTGCAAGGGGTGTTCGACGGTGTATTTGGCGGTCTTGTAGCGGATCACCTTCACCGACGCGTCCGCGTCCGGCTCGGCTCCGGTGCGCAGGACCTCCAGGCACTCACCGGCCACGAGTTCGCGGGCGAGAACCGCCCACAGGGGCCGGGCCCTGCTCAGATAGGCACCGGGCAGGCCTGAAGTGGTGAACAGCTGCCCGGCCATGGACATCAGCAGATCACCGACCAGCATGGCCAGGGCGCGGGCGCCTGCCTTCGGCCGCGAGTGACCGGTGAGGATCTCGCGCAGGGCGATGTGCCCGGTGGGCCGGCCGTGCCGGGTGCGGCTGTGGTCGATCAGGTCGTCGTGCACGACGGCGGCCGCATGGACCAGCTCGACCGCGCAAGCGGCGCGCACCAGCTCCTCGCTGTCGGGCTGACCGGCCCCGCGCCAGCCCCAGTAGCAGAACGCCGCCCTGAGCCGCTTGCCGTGGACGGTCGCACTGTGCAGCTGCTCCGCGACCGGCGCCAGGGAGACATCGATGTCAGCCAGCGCCTGAGCCTCCTCGGTGACGAACCCGTGAAGGACCTGGTCGATACGTTTCCGCAGGCGGGCGTGCTCTTCCAACTCGCTCACCGCCGCTCTGCCCCCTGGACGCGAGCGGTGACGGCACGGGCGAGTACTTCCATGTGGGCCGGCGCCGTGGCCCCGTGCCGGTCCAGCAGCAGGCGGCCGCGTGCCTTGGTCTCCTCCTTGCCGTCCGCCAGCAGGTCCCCCAGATCGGCGCGGCGCAGCAGGCCGCCGACGCCGCCCAGGGCGCGGCTCAGCCCGGAGACCGCCAGGTCGGCGAGGCCGGCCATCAGCGCCACCGTGTCCTCGGTCAGGCCCGGCCTGCGGCCGTTGTCGTGTGTCACAGCTTGTCCCCCTGTGGCAAGGCCGGCACCCGCTCCGGCCGGTCGGCACAGAGCGGCGCGCAGCGGTGTTCGCACTGCACGATCCGAGTCTGACCACCGAACACACCTCAAGTAGCCCGTATGCACTTTCGAGTGATCTTCTTGAAGATCCCGACGGGCAACAGGCGACGACTGGTAGCGCGAACACCTGTGCCCACGCCGGACGTTGGAGATGTGTCGCGCACGAGCGAGGGAGCCGGTCCCGGGTGTCCGGGACCGGCTCCGCCCACCGCTCGTCGTCTCGCGTGTCGGCTACTGGGCCGTGAAGGTCCACAGCAGGTTGGTGCTGGTGTCGAACGTCCACTGCTTGGCCACGGAACCCGAGGACACGTTGCCGCCCCCGTCGAGGGCCAGGCCTGTGGTGCGGTTGGTGATCGAGTAGCGGCCGGCGCCCCGGTGGGTGATCGTCCACTGCTGGTTGCTGCCGCCGTTCCAGGCCGCCTGCCGGGCGGCGGAACCGTCGGACGTGGCGCCCCAGCCGTCGGCCACCATGCCGTTGGTGCGGTTGACCAGCCGGTAGTAGCCGTTGCCGGCGTCCACCGCCTGCCACTGCAGGTTGGAACTGCCGTCCCACGTCCACTGCTTGAGGTTGGATCCGGAGGCGACGTTGCCGCCGCTGTCCAGCGCGAGGCCGTTGGTGACGTTGGCGACCCGGAAGTAGGTCGCGGGGTTGAACTGGACTCTCAGTGAGGCGATCTGGTCGTTGTTGCCGGTGACCCTGAGGTCGGGATTGTCGGCGGTGAAGGTCCACGAGGTGCCGGTGAAGTTGTCGCCGGAGTAGCCGACGAGCCGGTAGCCGGGGGCCAGCCAGAGCGAGGAGGTACTGAGCGACCCCACGCCGGCCTGCTGAAGCTGAGCCGCGGTGTAGTCGCCGACGGCGAGCACGGCTCCGGTGCCGGAGTAGTTGACGTCGGTGAAGGTGACGGCGCCGGTCTGCGGCCGGAGGCTGGGGATCTGGCCGGAGAAGGTGAGCTTGAGGACGTAGGCGTTGGCGGTGTACGGCGCCGAGGAGGGCAGCGTCACCGTCAGCCCGGAGGAGGTCTGTGCGGGCGTCGCCAGGTTGATGTAGTTGCCCGCCGTCGAGTCGAGCAGTTTGACCGACGTCAGCGACGAGAGGTTGATCTGGCCCGAGGCGAGCGTCTTGATCGTCACCGAACTGCCGGGCCAGCCCAGGACGGTGGCGTACAGGACATTGTTCGCCTTGTTGCGGGTGAAGCGGATGTCCTGTGCCGTCCCGGCGGTCGGGTTGGTGAAGGAGCCGCCGCCCATCTTGGTCGGGCCTTCGCCGTACGCGGTCCAGGCGCGGGTCGAGTACACCGACTCGCCGAAGCGCTTCAGGTAGTCCCCCATGCCGAGCAGGATGTCCTTCTGCGCCTGGGGGATGGTGCCGTCGGCCATCGGCGCGATGTTCAGCAGCACGTTGCCGTTCTTGCTGATCCGGTCGATGAAGGAGTGCAGCATCTGCTTGGCGCTGTAGTAGCCGATGCCCTGCGTGTAGCACCAGCTCGAGTTGGAGATGCTGTCGTCGGTCAGCCAGTACGGGGTGGTGAGATCGCCCGGCCCGCCCCGCTCGTAGTCGAAGACCTCGCCCTTGCCGTTCATGCCGTCCTTGTACGTGGCGACGACCTCACGGCCCCAGCTGTTTGCCTGGTTGTAGTAGTACGACAGGAAGTTCAGCCGCTGGGTCTCGTCGACGGCGTCCAGCTTGAAGTCCTGCCAGAGGATGTCGGGCTTCGCCCGGTCGATGACCTCCTTCAGCTTGTCGTACCAGAGCTGGTTCTCCGCCGCCGCGCCGAGCTGCCCGTACAGCTTCTTCAGGCTGGGGTCGGTCTGTGCGGGCGCGAACTCGTAGAAGCCGTTGTAGTTGTACGCGTGGTGCATGGCGACCAGCAGCTTGAGACCTTTGGCGCGGATGGCCGTGGTGAACAGGTTCAGCAGGTCCAGCTTCGGGCCCTTGGCGACCGAGTTCCACTCGTTGACCTGGCTGTCCCACATGGAGAAGCCGTCGTGGTGCTCGGCGACCGGTCCGGCGTACTTCGCGCCGGCGTCGACGAACAGCTGCGCCCATTCGTCGGGGTCGAAGTTGCCGCCCGCCGACTTCAGCTTCGGGGCGAACTGGACGGTGTTGCCGGCCAGGTCCTTCGCTCCGTTGATGAAGTTGTGGTACGGCCAGGCGGAGGGCTGGCCGTAGGTCTCGATGTGGTGCTGGTTGGCGTTGCTGCCGCTCGCGTACATGTTGCGCGGGTACCACTCGTTGTCGTACGCGGGAACGCTGAAGACACCCCAGTGGAAGTAGATGCCGAACTTGGCGTCCTGGAACCACTCCGGAGCCGGCGGGTGCTGGTCGACCGAGTTCCAGTCGGGTGTGTACGTGCTGGGCGCGGCCTGCGCGCCACCGGCGCCGAACAGGCCGCCGGCGACCGCCGCCGCGGCCACGAAGGTGGCGCTCGCGAGGAGCTGGCGCCTGTTGATCGAACTCGACATGGGACATCCCTGATGCGGAGGGGACGAGGGAGATGGCGTGTTACGGACGAAGGTCGTCCATGCGTCCCGGAGATGTCAACAATTGTGCCGCGATTAATGGGATGACTTTGACGCCCACCTCGCCATTTCGACTATCACCCATGCCCACAAACGGGAATTTCAGGGCAAAACCACCGAGGGGCTAGACAGGCCCTCACGTATCGACCTATACATACATCCCATCTCTCCGGTGCGACGACATGCGGTTGTCGCCCATGCGAAACATCTCCCGCTACGGGACCAGCGTGAGGAAGTACCGATGAAGGTCAGAACCACCCTCTGTTCAGCCGCCTCCGTCCTCTCCGCACTGGCTCTGCTCACCGCCTGCGGCGGCTCCGGCAGCAGCAGCGCGTCGAGCGACGGCACCCCGCTGGTCGGCGTCGACTACCCGCGTTCCGACACCGACTTCTGGAACTCGTACATCAAGTACACGCCGGAGTACGCCAAGGAACTCGGCCTCTCCCTGAAGACCACCAACTCGCAGAACGACGTCGCCAAGCTGACCGCCAACGCGCAGACGTTCATCAGCCAGGGCGTCAAGGGCCTGGCGATGGCCCCGCAGGACACCGCCGCCATCGCGCCGACGCTGGCGCAGCTGGAGGCGAAGAAGATCCCGGTCGTCACCGTCGACACCCGCCCCGACAGCGGCAAGGTCTTCATGGTGGTACGCGCCGACAACCGGGCGTACGGCGAGAAGGCGTGCCAGTACCTGGGCACCAAGCTCGGCGGCAAGGGCAAGGTCGTCATGCTCCAGGGCGGCCTGGACTCCATCAACGGCCGTGACCGCACAGAGGCGTTCAACGACTGCATGAAGAAGAGCTTCCCCGGCATCAAGGTGTTCGGCGAGGCCACCAACTGGGACGGCGCCGTCGCGGCACAGAAGCTGCAGACCGACCTGACCGCGAACCCGGACATCAAGGGCGTCTACATGCAGTCCAGTTTCGCGCTGGCCGGCACCCTCCAGGTCCTCAAGCAGAAGGGTCTGCTGGTCGACCCGTCGGACAAGAAGCACGTGTTCGTGGTCTCCAACGACGGTATCCCCGAGGAGCTCAAGTCCATCGCCGAGGGCAAGATCGACGCCACCGTCTCGCAGCCGGCCGACCTGTACGCCAAGTACGCCCTGTACTACCTGAAGGCCGCGATCGACGGGAAGACGTTCAAGCCCGGCAGGACGGACCACGACAGCACCATCATCCAGGTCCGTGAAGGTCTCCTGGAGGACCAGCTCTCCGCCCCGCTCGTCACCGCCGACGGCGGCACCTACGGCGGTGTCCCCAGCATCAAGAGCGACGACAAGTCCCTCTGGGGCAACAACCTCGGCTGACGGACCGCCAGGACTCCAGGACCAACGAACACAAGGCGGTTGAGATGAGCGACGGGGAGCGAGCAGTCACCCCCGCGCCCGCCCCGGCGGACGACGGACGGGCCCCGGCGGGCCCGCCCGTCGTCGAGGCGACGGGCATAGTCAAACGATTCGGTCCGACGGTGGCGCTGAACGGCGCCCGGATCACCATCAGGCCCGGCGAGACCCACGCGCTCGTCGGCCGCAACGGCGCCGGCAAGTCGACCCTGGTGTCCGTACTCACCGGGCTGCAGGCCCCGGACGAGGGCACGGTCACCTTCGGCGGCGCCCCGGCGCCCCGGCTCGCGGACCGTGACGCCTGGCGCGGCCAGGTGGCCTGCGTCTACCAGAAGTCGACGATCATCCCCACGCTGACCGTCGCGGAGAACCTCTTCCTGAACCGGCACGAGCACGGCCGGGGCCGGCTCATCACCTGGCAGGGCGTGCGGCGCCGGGCACAGGAACTGCTGTCGACCTGGTCGGTGGACGTGGACCCGCAGACCCCGGCCGGTGAACTGGACGTGGAACAGCGGCAGTTCGTCGAGATCGCGCGCGCACTGTCCTTCGGCGCCCGGTTCATCATTCTCGACGAACCGACCGCCCAGCTGGACGGCGCGGCGATCAACCGGCTCTTCGACCGCATCCGCGACCTGCAACGCCAGGGCGTGACCTTCCTGTTCATCAGTCACCACCTCCAGGAGGTCTACGAGATCTGCGACATGGTGACGGTGTTCCGGGACGCCCGGCACATCCTGACCGCGCCGGTCACCGAACTCCCCCGCACCGAACTCGTCGCCGCCATGACCGGCGAGGCGGCGGGCGACCGGCGCGCGGAGCGGGCGAGCAGCCTGGACACCGCTGCGACGGCGGCGCTGAGCGTCAGCGAACTGAGCGGTGACACCTACGAGGACGTCACCTTCCGGGTGCGCGCCGGCGAGATCGTCGGGCTCGCGGGAGCCGCCGGCAGCGGTCGTACCGAGGTCGCCGAGACCGTCGTGGGCCTCAGGACCGCGGACGGCGGCCAGGTCGCGATCGCCGGGCAGCGCCCCCGCCCGGGCAGCGTCCCCGCCGCGCTCGCCGCGGGCGCCGGTTTCGTCCCGCAGGACCGCCACCACCAGGGCTTCGTCCCCGGCATGTCGATCGCGGACAACGCCACCCTGTCCGTGCCCCACCGGCTCGGCAGGAACGGGTTCGTCAGCAGCCGCACCCGCGACGAGCTCGCCGAGGGGATGATCGAGAACCTGGCGATCAAGACGCCGGGTCCCGAGCTGCCCGTGTCGGCGCTGTCCGGGGGCAACCAGCAGAAGGTCGTCATGGCCCGCGCCCTGGCCGACGCCCCCCGGCTGCTGGTGCTGATCAACCCGACCGCGGGCGTGGACGTGCGCTCCAAGGAGTTCCTCCTCGGCAAGGTCGAGGAGACCGCGGAGACCGGGACCGGAGTGCTCATCGCCTCCGACGAACTCGACGACCTGCGGATGTGCGACCGGGTCCTGGTGATGTTCCAGGGCCGAGTGACTTCAGAGATCCCCCGCGGCTGGCACGACCACGACCTCGTGGCCGCGATGGAAGGAGTGGACCTTCATGCCTGAAACCGTTCTCGCCGAGACGCCCGCGTCGAAGGCCGCCGAGCCCGGGGCCCGCCGCACCGCGCTGTTCGGCGGCCGGATACCGGTGGCCAGACTGCGCGACCTCGCGCTCGTCCCCGCGATCGTGGTGATCGCGATCGTCGGACAGATCGTCAACCCGGTCTTTCTGCAGACCGACAACCTGATCAACGTTCTGCAGACGATGTCCGAGATCGCGCTGCTGGTCCTCGCGCAGACGATGATCCTGATCGTCAAGAAGATGGACCTCTCCCTGGAGTCGACCATGGGCCTCGCGCCCGGTGTCGCGGCCTGGCTGACCATCGGCAGCGCCGGACACGGCCTCGGGATCCTCCCCGGCGCCTGGGCGATCCCGGTCACCCTCGCCGTGGGCGTGCTGATCGGCGTGGTCAACTCCCTGCTGATCATCCGGTTCGGCCTCAACGGCTTCATCGTGACCCTCGGCATGCTGATCGTCCTGCGCGGTGTCCTGACCGGCATCTCGGGCGGCCAGACCTTCTTCCAGCTGCCGGAGTCGATGCTCTACCTGGGCACGGCGCAGTGGTTCGGGATGCCGGCGTCCATCTGGCTCTGCCTGGCACTGTTCGCCGTTGCCATCGTGGTCCTCGGCTGGACCAGCTTCGGCCGCTCCCTGTACGCCATCGGCGGCAACGTCGACGCCGCGAAGGCCGCCGGTATCCGTACCGACCGGGTGCTGTGGATCGTCCTGGTCGCGGGCAGTGTGCTCGCCGCCCTCGCCGGTCTGCTGCTGTCCGGGCGGCTGGCCTCGGTGGCCTCCGCGCAGGGCAACGGCTACATCTTCACCGTCTTCGCCGCCGCCGTCATCGGCGGGATCAGCCTCAACGGCGGCAAGGGCACCATGTTCGGGGCCTTCAGCGGCATCCTGCTGCTCTTCATGATCCAGAACGTGCTCACCCTGGGCGGCGTCCCCGCACAGTGGATCGGCGCCCTCAACGGCCTGATCATCCTGGTCGCGCTGATGATCTCGCGCATCACGGGCGGCAAGGTCCAGGACTGACCAGGCGGCCGTCGCCTGCTCCAGTCCACCGGGCCCACACGGCCGCCGACCCCCCACCGCCCCTCCCCCCTCTCGTCGCAGGGCCACGCCCCTGCCCCCTAGGAGTTGCCATGTCCTCCGCCGAGTCCCCCGTGTCCTCCGCGTCCTCCGTTTCTTCCACTCCGGCAGCCGCCCGCATCATCGCCCTGGATGTTCTCGACGTCCGCTTTCCGACGTCCGAGCATCTGGACGGCTCGGACGCGATGAACCCCGAACCCGACTACTCGGCGGCGTACGTCGTCCTGCGCACCGACGCCGGCGACGGACTGGAGGGCCACGCCCTGGCGTTCACCACGGGCCGCGGCAACGACGTCCAGGCCGCCGCCATCGCGGCCCTCGCCCCGCATGTGGTGGGCCTGTCGGTCGCCGAGGTCTGCGCCGACCTCGGCGCGTTCTCCCGCTCCCTGGTCCACGATCCCCAACTGCGCTGGCTGGGCCCGGAGAAGGGCGCCATCCACATGGCGACCGGCGCGGTCGTCAACGCGGCCTGGGACCTCGCGGCCAAGCGGGCCGGAAAGCCCGTCTGGCGTTTCCTCGGCGAGATGTCGTCCGAGGAACTGGTCGCCCAGGTCGACTTCCGCTGGCTCAGCGACGCGCTCACCCCGGACGAGGCGCTGGAGATCCTCAAGCGTGCCGAACCCGGCCGCGAGGAGCGCGTCGCCCGCCTCGTGGAGCGCGGTTACCCCGCGTACACCACCACCCCCGGCTGGCTCGGCTACTCCGACGAGAAGCTCGCCCGCCTCGCCCGCGAGGCCGTCGCGGACGGCTTCACCCAGATCAAGCTGAAGGTCGGCGCGTCCCTGGAGGACGACGTACGGCGCATGCGCACTGCCCGGGAGGCGGTCGGCGACGGCATCCGTATCGCCGTCGACGCCAACCAGAGGTGGGACGTCCAGCCCGCGATCGACTGGATGCGCGAACTGGCCCCCTACGACCCGTACTGGATCGAGGAGCCCACCTCCCCCGACGACATCCTCGGCCATGCCGCCGTCCGCGAGGCCCTCAGCCCCATCAAGGTCGCCACCGGCGAGCACATCGCCAACCGGGTCGTCTTCAAGCAGCTCCTCAAGGCGGGCGCGGTGGACATCGTCCAGATCGACTCCGCCCGGGTCGGCGGCGTCAACGAGAATCTCGCCATCCTGCTGCTCGCGGCGAAGTTCGGCGTGCCGGTCTGCCCGCACGCCGGTGGGGTCGGCCTGTGCGAGATGGTCCAGCACCTGTCGATGTTCGACTACGTCGCCGTCTCCGGCACGCTCGAGGACCGCGTCATCGAGTACGTCGACCACCTGCACGAGCACTTCGTCGACCCGGTGCGCATCGCCGACGGCCACTATCTCGCCCCCGCCCTTCCCGGGCTGAGCGCGCAGATGCACCAGGACTCCCTGAAGGAGTACACGTATCCCGACGGGCCGGTCTGGGCCTCGCGTGTCTGACGCACGAGGGCTGGTCGACGCCCACCATCACCTGTGGGACCTCGGCCGCCGACCACAGGCCTGGCTGGACGAACCCGGCCATGAACCCATCCGCCGTACGTTCGGTGCGGACGACCTGCGATCGTCCGCGACCCGGCCGATCGCCGGCCGGGAACTGCGGAGCACGGTGGTCGTCCAGTGCGTGACCTCGGTGTCCGAGACCCGGGAGCTGCTCGCCCTGGCCGGCACCGACCCGCTGATCGGCGCGGTCGTCGGCTGGGTGGACCTGACCGCACCGGCGGTCGCGGACACGCTCGACGAGCTGCTCGCCGGTCCCGGTGGCCCCTGCCTCCGCGCCCTGCGACACCTCGTCCAGGGGGAGTCCGACCCCGGGTGGCTGCAACGGCCGTCCGTGGAAAGGGGGTTGCGGGCGGCGGGCGAGCGCGGGCTGGCGTACGACGTGCTGATCCGCAGCCACCAGTTCGACCAGGCCGTCCGGCTCGCCGACCGCCTTCCCGACCTGCCGCTCGTGCTCGACCACGCGGGCAAGCCGCCCATCACGCAGGGCGATCTGGGCCACTGGGAACGGGGGTTGCGGCGGCTGGCCGCGCGTCCTCAGGTGCGCTGCAAGGTCTCCGGCCTCATCACGGAGGCGGACCGGCAGCGGTGGACGACCGCCGACATCCGCCCGGTGTGGGACGTGCTGCTGTCCGCCTTCGGCCCCGAGCGGCTGATGTTCGGCTCGGACTGGCCGGTGGCGAACCTCGCGGGCGGCTGGAACCGCTGGGCCGCGACCGTCGAGGAACTGCTCGCCGACTGCTCCGCCGAGGAGACATCGGCGATCCTCACCGACACCGCGACCGCCTTCTACCACCTGAACTCCCTTACTGCGAAGCCTCTTTGAGAGAGCCGACACCTCTTGTGAGAAAGGAGGGCACCTCGTGCTCCTGACCGACCTGCTGCACCCCGGGATCCTCGAAGCACTGGCCGGCGCGGGCCACGGCGCCCGCGTACTGCTCGCCGACGGCCACTACCCGGCGAGCACCGCGACCGGGGAACGCGCCCGGACCGTCCACCTCAACCTGGCCCCCGGCCTGCTGGACGTCACCACCGTGCTGGACGTCCTCCTGCGCGCCGTACCCGTCGAGTCCGCCCATGTGATGGTGCCGCCCGAGGGCGAACCGGAGCCTGGGGCCATCGCCGAGTACCGCGCCCGTCTGGCGCCCGTGCCGGTCGACACGCTCGGCCGCTTCGAGTTCTACGACGCCGCCCGCTCCCCCGACCTGGCGCTGGCGATCGTCACCGCCGACACCCGCACCTACGCCAACCTGCTGCTGACCATCGGCGTCCGCGCTGAAGGGACCCTGACCTCACGATGACGCTCGCTGTTCGTTACACCGCTGCCCGCACACTCGACACGGCACCGGCCGACATCTCGCCTCCCGGCCCCGGTGAGGTGGAACTCGCCCCCGCGTATGTCGGGATCTGCGGCACCGACCTGCACATCTTCCACGGCGACATGGACGCCCGCGTCGCCACGCCCGCCGTGCTGGGGCATGAGATGTCCGGCCGGATCGTCCGCGTCGGCCCGGACGTCGAAGGCTGGGCTCCCGGAGACGCGGTCACGGTGATGCCGCTGCGCTGGGACAACACCTGTCCCGCCTGCCAGGCCGGCCACCAGCACATCTGCCAGCACCTGGACTTCATCGGCATCGACTCGCCGGGCGCCATGCAACAGCGCTGGACAGTCCCCGCCTCCACTCTCATACGGCTGCCCGACTCCCTCCCGCTGGACAGCGCCGCTCTCGTCGAGCCGACCGCCGTCGCGGTGCACGACGTCGGCCGCGCCGCAGTAAAGGAGGGCCAGAAGGTCGTCGTGGTCGGCGGCGGGCCCGTCGGCATCCTCATCGCCCTGGTCGCCCGATCGGCCGGAGCCGACGTACGGGTGGTGGAACTCAGCGCCCACCGTCGCGCACTCGCCGAGCAGGCAGGGCTCACCGCCTGGGATCCGGCCGCCGCCGACGTACTCGAGCTGGTGCGTGAGTGGACCGGGGACGCGGGCGCGGACGTCGCCTTCGAGGTGTCCGGCGCGGCAGGCGGCGTCAACACCGCCGTCGACGTCCTCGGCGTACGCGGCCGGCTGTGCCTGGTGGCGATCCATCCCCGGCCCCGGGAGATCAACCTGCACCGCTTCTTCTGGCGCGAACTCACCCTGGTCGGCGCCCGGTTGTACGACCGTACCGACTTCGAGCAGGCCGTTGCCCTGGTCGCCGACGGGACGATTCCCGCTGACCTGCTGATCAGCAAGGTCGTCCCGCTCACCGAGGCCCCGGCCGCGTTCGAGGCCCTGGAATCGGGCGGCGACGTCATGAAGATCCTCGTGGACTGCGCCGACGACACCCAGGGAGCCGCCGTATGAGCGCCTTCGACCTCACCGGGAAACTCGCCGTCGTCACCGGTGCCCGGCGCGGCATCGGGCGTGCCATGGCCCGCGCGCTCGCCGAGGCCGGCGCGGACGTCATCGGCGTCAGCGCCAACCTGGAGGAGTCCGGGAGCGACGTGGAGAAAGACGTGCGAGCCGCCGGGCGTACCTTCGAGGCCATCCGCACCGACTTCGGCGACCCGGCCGCAGTCCGCTCCCTGGGCGAAGACCTCGCCGGACGCACGCGCCCGGTGGACATCCTGGTCAACAACGCGGGAACCATCCGCCGCGCCCCGGCCGCCGAACACACCCACGCCGACTGGGAGTTGGTCCTCCAGGTCAACCTCACCGCCCAGTTCACCCTCACCCGCGCCATCGGCAAGTCGATGATCGCCCGGGGCCAGGGCAAGGTCATCTTCACCGCCTCGCTGCTCAGCTTCCAGGGCGGGATCACCGTCCCCGGCTACACCGCCGCCAAACACGGCATCACCGGATTGACCAAGGCACTGGCCAACGAATGGGCCCCGCACGGCGTCAACGTCAACGCCATCGCGCCGGGCTACATCGCCACCGACAACACGCAGGCCCTCCAGGACGACCCCGCCCGCAGCCGCGCGATCCTGGAGCGCATCCCCGCCGGCCGCTGGGGCACCGCCGACGACCTCGCCGGAGCCACCGTCTTCCTCGCCTCCGACGCCGCCGCCTACATCCACGGCACCACCCTGCCCATCGACGGCGGATGGCTCGGCCGATGAACACCAGCCTCACCGACGTACTGGCAGGCGCACGCCTGATGCCCGTACTGACCGTGCCCGACCCGGCCACGGCCGCCCCGCTCGCCGAGGCACTCGCGGCGGGCGGGGCCCGATGCGCCGAGGTCACCTTCCGCACGCCGGATGCCGAACAGGTCGTCAAGACGATGGCCGCCCACGGCGGGCTGACCGTCGGCGCCGGGACGATACTCACCGCCGAACAGGCGGAACGGGCTGTGGACGCCGGTGCCCGCTTCGTCGTCTCCCCCGGCCTCGACGACGAAGTCATCGCCACATGCCGGGAGTTGGGCGTCCCGGTGGTCCCCGGCATCGCCACCCCCACCGAACTCATGCGCGCCCTGAAAGCCGGCCTCGACACGGTCAAACTGTTTCCCGCCGAAGCGCTCGGTGGCACCAGCACCCTCCGAGCCCTGGCGGCACCCTTCCCCCGGATGCGGTTCGTGCCCACCGGCGGGATCAGGGCCGAGGGCCTGGCCGCCTACCTGGCCGAACCCTCGGTCCTCGCGGTCGGCGGCAGCTGGCCGGCCACCCCCGCCCACCTCGAACGCGGCCAGTACGCCGAGATCCGCCGTCTGACCGCCGACGCCGTGGCCGTCGCCGTGGCAAGGAGCACGCCATGACAGCAGCCGACGTCATCGCCCTCGGCGAGGTCATGCTCCGCCTCGACCCCGGCGAGGGCCGCATCCGTACCGCCCGCACCTTCCAGGTCTGGGAGGGCGGCGGTGAATACAACGTCGTACGCGGTCTGCGCCGCTGCTTCGGACACCGCACCGCCGTCGTCACCGCCCTCGCCGACAACGCCGTGGGCCGGCTCGTCGAGGACCTGGTCCTCCAGGGCGGGGTCGACGCCTCGATGGTCTGCTGGATGCCGGACGACGGCATCGGCCGCAGCGCCCGCAACGGTCTCAACTTCGTCGAACGCGGCTACGGCATCCGTGGCGCCCTCGGCGTCAGCGACCGCGCGCACACCGCCGTCTCGCAGCTGCGCAAGGGGGACGTGGACTGGGACGCGGTGTTCTCCGCCGGGGCGCGCTGGTTCCACACCGGCGGTATCTTCGCGGGCCTGTCGGACACCACGGTCGACGTGGCCGACGAGGCGATGGCGTCCGCGCGCCGCCACGGCGTCACCGTCTCCTACGACCCCAACTACCGCACCAGCCTCTGGACCGGCCGAGGCGGGCCCGCCGCCGCCCGCGAAGTCGACCTGCGACTCGCCCGCCACGCCGATGTCGTCGTCGGCGCGCTCGGCCTCGCCGGGGAACACCCGGGGGCCACGCGCATCGCCGCCGACGAGGTGCCCGACGCGCTCGCCGAGATCGCGAGCCGACTGCCCACCGCAAAAGTGCTGGCCACCACCCTGCGCGAGGTGCCCTCGGCAGGCGTGAACGACTGGTCGTCGGCGGCCTGGTCCGCCGCGACCGGTCACGTCGCCGGTCCCCGCATGCCCGGCCTGCACGTCCTGGACCGCATCGGATCCGGCGACGCCTTCGCCGCGGGCCTGATCCACGGCCTGCTGGCCGAGGACGGGGTGGCGTCCGGCGCGCCCACCCTCTCCTGCCTGGAACGCGCCCTCGCCTACGGCACCGCCCACGGCGCCCTCACCATGACGACTCCCGGCGATGTCTCCATGACGTCGCTCGCGGAGGTGGAAGCGCTCATGGCGGGCGGCTCGGCAGCGGTCAGCCGCTGACAGCGCCGACCGGCAACCCCACGACAGACCCTTCCAAGGAGCGCATCCAGTGCGACACCGAAAGATCACGAACACTCCGGTCGAGCTGACCGAACTGGGCTTCGGCGCCTCCGTCATCGGCAACCTCTACCGGGCCACCCCGGCCGAGGACGCCTCCGCCGCGGTCGACGCGGCCTGGGACGCGGGCATCCGGTACTTCGACACCGCCCCGCACTACGGCCTGGGCCTGTCCGAACGCCGCCTGGGCGCGGCCCTGCGCCATCGCCCCCGGGACGAGTACGTGATCTCCTCCAAGGTCGGCCGCCTCCTCGTCCCCAACGAACACCCCACCGGCGTCGACACCGAAGGCTTCGTCGTCCGCGACGACCTGCGCCGCCAATGGGACTTCAGCCGCGACGGCATCCTGCGCTCCCTGCACGACACCCTCGAACGCACCGGCCTCGACCGCCTCGACATCGTCTACCTCCACGACCCCGACGACCACTGGCGACAAGCCGCCGACGAAGCCATGCCCACCCTCGCCGACCTCCGCGACCAAGGCATCATCGGCGCCATCGGCGCCGGCATGAACCAGACCGCCATGCTCACCCGCTTTCTGCGCGAAACCCCCGCCGACCTCGTCATGCTCGCCGGCCGCTACACCCTCCTCGACCAGAGCGCCCTCGACGACGTCCTCCCCGCCGCGACCGAACACCACAAAAGCGTCGTCGCCGTCGGCGTCTTCAACTCCGGCCTGCTCTCCCGCGACCGACCCGCCCACGGCATGAAATACGACTACCAGGACGCCCCACCCGAACTCGTCGCCCGCGCACAAGCCATCGCCGACCTCTGCGAACACCACGGCACCACCCTCCCCGCCGCCGCGGTGGCCTTTCCTTTCAGCCACCCCAGTATCATCAACGTCACCCTCGGCATGCGGAGCCCCGAGCAGGTGGCACGTAACGCGGAACCAGGCCGTCGGCGCATCCCCGAAGGTCTCTGGGCCGATCTTCGTACGCGGGGACTGATCAGGTCGGACGTGCCCGCGGAGAGCGGTCATGGAAGGAGTTCGCGTTGTCACTGACGGACAGGGCCATCGAACAGATCCGTGAGCTGATCCGCACCGGCGCGCTGCCCCCGGGATCGAAGCTCCCGCCGGAACCGGATCTGGCCGCACAGCTCGGGCTGTCGCGCAACCTGGCCCGTGAGGCGGTGAAGGCCCTCGCCGTCGCGCGGATCCTGGAGGTACGCCGGGGTGACGGCACGTATGTGACCAGCCTGCAGCCGAGGTTGCTCTTCGAAGGCCTCGGCGGGGCGGTGGAACTGCTCCAGGGGGACTCGGCGGCCCTGCAGGACCTCATGGAGGTGCGCAGGCTTCTCGAGCCGATGGCCACCGCGCTGGCCGCGACCCGGATCACCGACGAGCAGCTCGCCGAGGTCAAGGAGCACCTGGACGCCATGCGCGAGGCGCGCGACGACGTCGAGCGGCTCAACGCCCACGACGCGGCCTTCCACCGCGCCGTCGTCTCGGCGACGGGCAACGACACGCTGCTCACGCTCCTGGAGGCGATCTCCGGCCGTACGCTGCGCGCCCGAATCTGGCGCGGTCTGGTCGACGCCCAGGCCGCCGGCCGTACGCTCGCCGAACACGAGGCGATCTACCGGGCGCTGAGCACCCGGGACGCCTCCCTCAGCCAGGCCGCCGCGCTGCTGCATGTGAGCAGCACCGAGCAGGGGCTCAGAGACCACCTGACCTCGCTGAACCCACCGGTGGAATGAACAACCGCCCGGTCCGGTTACCGCCTCCGAAGGAGGCACGAGTGGAGACCACGACGTACACGTACTACGACCACGGGACGGCTTCGGAGCGCTGGGAGAGGGCCGGACTGTTCTTCGACGCCAAGGACTACGCCGGTGCGGCGCGGGTCCTGAGCGGGCTGGTCGAGGAGGTCCCGGAGCAGACCGCGCCCCGGCTGCTGTTGGCCCGCGCCTACTACCACTCGGCCCAACTGCGGCGCGCCGAAGCCGAGTTGCGGGTCCTCGTCGAGCGCGACCCGGTGGAGCAGTACGCCCGGCTGCTGCTCGGCCGCACGCTCCAGCGCCAGGGACGCCATGAGGAGGCCGCCCCGCACATGAAGCTCGCCTCGGCCCTCGCGGGCGACTTCGAGTAGGTCCACGGGGCACGGACCTCGAGAGACGGACAGCAGACGGCCCGGCCCCCCATTCCAAGGGGAAGCCGGGCCGTTTCTCTCGTACCGGCGCCTACTTCGCGCCGGCCCGCTCGCCGTACGTACGGTTGCCGCGCCGGTGGTCGATCTCGCCCAGGATCACATCGACGGCGATGAAGGCCGCCAGCGGAATGCCCAGCAGCGGGACGAAGTAGCCCACGACGGCCACGCCCGCCAGCAGCGGCACCAGAAGCAGCGGGGGCACCTGCTGCCAGGCGCCGCGCGGAATCGGACGGCCGAAGGCGGAGGCCCGGCCGCGCAGCCACCACATGCGGTAGCCCCACAGGATGAGCAGGACCAGGGAGAGCGCGAGGGCCATCAGCGCGAGCTGGTTGACGAACCCGAACAGGAGCCCGGTGTGGGCGTCGATGCCCCAGCGCGTCAGCTTGGCGAGCACCGGGAAGTCCGCGAACCGCAGGGTGTCGAGGACCTCCCCGGTCGACGGGTCCACGGCGACCGCGTCCTGCTTCTCGGGCCAGCTGCGCTGCGTCTGCTTCACGACGTAGGCGGAGGAGTCGTCGGCGGGCGGGACGATCTCGACGGGGTCGCTCAGGCCCTCGGCGCGGGCCGCGGCCAGCACCTTGTCGAGGCCGACACCGTGTTCGGCGGTGCTCCCGGTACCGGACGCCGCGCCATGGCCGGAGTGTTCGCCACCCGCCGCGGCCGAGACCGAGGGGGTGGACTGGCCGAGCTCGGTGCGCAGGACGTCGATGTTGGCACCCGCGTACGTCGACCAGGTCAGACCGGTGGCGGAGAGGAAGATGAAGCCGGCCGAGGCCCAGACGCCGACCGTGCCGTGCAGACCGAGGGTGCGACGGCGTCCACTGGTGCCGCGTACCTTGCGCTGGGTGCGGCGGCGGGCGAACCACAGCACCAGGCCGCCGCCCGCTATCACCCACAGCCAGCTCGCGGCGAGTTCGCTGTAGAGGCGGCCGCTCTCGCCGAGGTGCAGATTGCGGTGGAACTCGCTGATCCAGGTACGCACCGGGAGCGCGCCCGAGGACCCGTACTGTTCGAGTGCGCCCTCGACCTTCGCGGTGTACGGGTCGACGAACACGGCGAGCGTGTGTCCCTCACCGACACCGGGGACGCCGGACAGCATGACCCGCGTCGTGGCGTCGTCCTCGGGCGAGGGGCGTACGGCCGCGACGGTGCCCTCGGGGTGGGCCTTGCGGGCGGCGGCGACCTGCTCGGAGATCGGCAGCTTGGTGTCTCCTACGGATGACACGGTGAGCTCGTCGGCGTAGATGATCTTCTCGGCCTGGAACGAGGCCGCGTACAGAAAGCCGGTCAGTGCGGCGACCAGCAGGAACGGGGCGACGAGGACGCCCGCGTAGAAGTGCAGCCGCAGGACGAGCGGGCGGAGCGTGGCGCCCGCGGACGGCTTCGCCGGGGCGGAGGGCTTCGACGCGTCCGGTGAATCCGGTGACTCCGGGGATTCGTCCGTCGTGGCGGTGGGAGCGGTGGACATCGGCGGCTTCTCCGGTGGGCAGGGGACGGTGAGCGGGGAAGCCGGCGGTGGGGGCGACCGGCTGCGGGTGGGTGCGGCTGTTGAGCGGTCCAGCTGGGCTGTGGGGGACGGTTCAGTAGTCGGACCGCGGGTCGGTCGAGTTCCCGGCCTTCCCAGTGGCGTACGTCACACAGGGGGACGGCGGTTGCCGGCGGTGCGTGGCATCCTGGCGCCATGGCAACTCCCCTTGATCCCAGCGCCCTTGCCGACCAGGTCGAGCGACTCCTCGCCGTCGGCGGTCCGTTGCCGATCGTCGCCGCCGGTGATCCGGTGCTGCGCCGCGCCGCCGTGCCCTACGAGGGCCAGCTCGGCCCGGAGCTGCTGGCCCGCTTCGTCGAAGCGCTGCGCGAGACGATGCACGCGGCCCCGGGCGTCGGTCTGGCGGCCCCTCAGGTTGGGGTGGGACTGCGGATCGCGGTCATCGAGGACCCGGCACCGGTGCCGGAGGAGGTGCGGGTGGCGCGCGGGCGCGTGCCGCTGCCGTTCCGGGTGCTGGTGAATCCGTCGTACGAGGCGGTCGGCGCCGGGCGTGCCGCGTTCTTCGAGGGGTGTCTGAGTGTGCCGGGCTGGCAGGCGGTGGTGTCCCGGCCCGCGACGGTGCGGCTCACGGGCCAGGACGAGTACGGGCGTGCGCTGGACGAGGAGTTCACGGGGTGGCCGGCCCGGATCGTCCAGCACGAGACCGACCATCTGGACGGCACCCTCTATCTCGACCGCGCCGAGCTGCGCTCGCTGTCCTCCGGCGCGGCCATGGCGGAGCGGTGGGCCCAGCCCACGCCGGCCGAGGCGGCCAGGGAGCTGGGCTTCCCCCTCTGACCGCGCCGGCCAACCAGGCCTGCCCTGCTCCTACTTGCCGTCCCGGTAGGCCTCGAGGAGCCGCAGCCAGACCTCGCTGATCGTCGGATACGAGGGCACCGCGTGCCACAGCCGCCCGAGCGGCACCTCCCCGGCGACGGCGATCGTCGCCGAGTGGATCAGTTCGCCCACGCCGGGGCCGACGAAGGTCACGCCGAGCAGGGTTTCGAGGTCCAGGTCGACGACCATCCGGGCGCGACCCCGATAGCCGTCGGCGTACAGACCGGCGCCCGCCACCGAGGCGAACTCCACGTCGACGGCGCGCACCCGGCGGCCGGCCTGCTCGGCCTCGGCGAGGGAGAGGCCGACGGCCGCCGCCTCCGGGTCGGTGAAGACGACCTGCGGTACGGCGCCGTGGTCGGCGGTGGCCGAGTGGGCGCCCCAGGGGTCGGTCTCCAGCAGCGGTACGCCGGCCGCGCGGGCGGCGATGGCGGCGCCCGCGATCCGGGCCTGGTACTTGCCCTGGTGGGTGAGGAGGGCGCGGTGGTTGACGTCGCCGACCGCGTAGAGCCAGTCGCTGCCGGTGACCCGGAGGCTGTCGTCGACGGGCAGCCAGGAGCCCGGTTCCAGGCCGACCGTGTCGAGGCCGATGTCGTCGGTGCGCGGGGCGCGTCCGGTGGCGAAGAGGATCTCGTCGGCCTCGATCCGGTCGCCGGTGTCCGTGACCGCGACGACGGTGCCGTTCTCCCTGGTCACCGAGGAGACCGAGATCCCGGTGCGGACGTCCGCACCCGCCTCCGCCAGCGCCTCGGCGACCAGTTCGCCCGCGAAGGGCTCCATGCGGGGCAGCAGGCCCTTGCCGCGGACCAGCAGGGTGACCCGGGAGCCGAGTGCCTGCCAGGCGGTGGCCATCTCGACGGCGACGACACCGCCGCCGACCACGATCAGGCTGCCGGGCACCGACTTGGCGCTGGTCGCCTCCCGGCTCGTCCAGGGGCGGACCTCGGCGAGCCCCGGCAGGCCGGGCAGCTGGGCGCTGGTGCCCGTGCACACGGCGACCGCGTGCCGGGCGGTCAGTGTGCGGGTGGAGCCGTCCTGACCCGTCACCGTCACCGTGCGGGGTCCGGCCAGTCGTCCCTGGCCCCGGTAGAAGTCGGCGCCGATGCTCTCCAGCCAGCCGAGTTGGCCGTCGTCCTGCCAGTTCGAGGTCTCGTAGTCGCGGTGGGCGAGGACCGCTTCGGCGTCCAGGGGGCCCTGGACGAGGTGACGCAGGCCCGGCACCCGGCGGGCGTCGGCGCGGGCGATGACCGGGCGCAGCAGGGCCTTGCTGGGCATGCAGGCCCAGTAGGAACACTCACCGCCGACCAGTTCGCTCTCCACGATCGCGGTGGAGAGGCCGGCCGCGCGGGTGCGGTCGGCCACGTTCTCCCCCACGGGTCCGGCACCGAGCACCACGACGTCGTACACGTTGGTTTCCGTTTCCGTCATGGGGCCAGTCTGGTAGGTCGTGTGGCCCGTGGCGACATGGGTACGTGGGCGGAATAGCCAGTGACCGGGTCGTGTTGTGCGAACGCCACCGGTAAGGACCCGACAGCAGGAAGAGGAACCAGGTCATGAGCAGCACTGTGGAGCTCACCAAGGAGAACTTCGACCAGACGGTCACGGAGAACGAGTTCGTGCTGATCGACTTCTGGGCGTCCTGGTGCGGGCCGTGCCGTCAGTTCGCCCCGGTGTACGAGAAGGCCGCCGAGGACAACCCGGACCTGGTGTTCGGCAAGATCGACACGGAGGCGCAGCCGGAGTTGGCGCAGGCCTTCGGTATCCAGTCGATCCCGACGCTGATGATCGTCCGGGACCAGGTCGCCGTGTTCGCGCAGCCGGGCGCCCTGCCCGAGGCCGCCCTCACGGACGTCATCGGGCAGGCCCGCAAGCTGGACATGGACGAGGTCCGCAAGTCGGTCGCCGCCCAGCAGGCCCAGCAGGGCGAGTAGGAACCGACCCGCGCCCCTTCAGGGGCGCGGGGAACTGCGCGACCAGCCACGACGCACCCGCGGCCGACAACGCACCGGAGCTCTCTAGAAGGGGTACGGCGCGACATCCCCCCGCACAGTGGTCCACCGCACGTCGGTGAACGCCTCCAGGTTCGACTCCCCACCGAACCGCGCCCCCGTGCCGGACGCGGCAACCCCGCCGAAGGGAGCGACGGCCTCGTCATTGACCGTCTGGTCGTTGATGTGGACGATCCCCGTCGGGATGCGCTCGGCGAGTTCGAGCCCGCGCGCGGTGTCACGGGTGACGATGCCGAGGGACAGCCCGTAGGGCCCGGCGGCGGCGAGTGCGGCGGCCTCGTCGGCCGTGGTGAAGGAGCGTACGGGCGCGACCGGCCCGAACACCTCCTCCGCGTACGCCGGACTCCGGTCGTCGACATCGGCGAGGACCGTCGGCCGGTAGAAGAGGTCCTCGTGCGTGCCGCCGGCCGCGAGTCTGGCGCCGCTCGCCGCGCTGGACTCCACCAGGCCGTGGATCTTGGCGAGTTGGGCGCCGTCGATGATCGGGCCGAGGTGGACCTGCTCACGGTACGGGTCGCCGACGGCGAGGGAGTCGGCCTTGGCGGCGAGCCGCTCGACGTACTCCCCGTAGAGCGACTGGTGGACCAGGTGACGGCCGGTCGTCATGCAGATCTGGCCCTGGTGGAAGAAGGAGCCCCAGGCGGCGGTGGAGATGACCGCGTCGAGGTCGGCGTCCTCCAGGACGATCATGGCGGAGTTGCCGCCGAGTTCGAGGTGCACGCGCTTGAGGTGGCGGCCGGCGGCCTCACCGACGGCCCGGCCGGCCGTGGTGGAGCCGGTGAAGGAGATGAGCGGCACCAGCGGGTCGGCAACGAGCGCCTGGCCCGCGTCCGGGCCGCCCGGCAGGACGTGCAGCAGGTCCTCGGGCAGACCCGCCTCGGCGAAGACCGCGGCCAGGGAGAGCCCGCCGCAGACCGCCGTACGGGGATCCGGCTTGAGGACGACCGCGTTGCCGAGCGCGAGGGCCGGCGCGACGGAGCGGATGGAGAGGATCAGCGGGGCGTTGAACGGCGAGATGACGCCGACCACCCCGACGGGCACCCGCCGCGTGTAGGACAGCCGGGGCGCCTCGGAGGGCAGCACCTGCCCGGCCGGGCGGGAGGCGAGAGCGGCTGCCTCGTAGCACTCCTGGGCGGCGACGTGCAGTTCGAACTCGGCCTTGCCGGGTATGGAACCGGACTCGCGGACGATCCAGTCGCGCAGTTCCTCGGCGTGCGCGGCGAACAGGTCCCCCGCCCTGCGGAGCACGCCGGCACGGACGAAGTGCGGGGTGCGCGCCCAGGCGACCTGGGCGGTACGGGCGGTCTGCGCGGCGGGGCCGACGTCCTCGCCGGTGGCGAGCACGACCGTGCCGAGCACCTCGCCGGTGGCGGGCTCGGTGACGGCGTACTCGGGGCCCGACAGGGGACGGGCGGCCTGGGACTGCCAGGTCTTGGGGTCGAGCAACGGCATTGCGGCTCTCCGATCAGTCACCGGCGGGACGCGCGGAACGGCCGCGAGTCCCGTGTGGTTCGCGGCGTTCGTCAGCCGCGGGGCGGGATGCGGTGATCCGGCGCGCGGCCGAGCAGCACGCGGCGTCCGGTGGTCGACGGCATCCCCACTGGTTGAGCGTGCAACATCCTAGTCACGCCGTACGGAAACCGTCCTGCCGAAGTCACCCCGCACCAGAGGCAGTTCAGTGGTCGGCACGGCAGCAGTCGCCGGAGCGCACCACACCAAATGCGCACCGAAGCACACGAAATCGACACACCGTCGACACGCGCGAACACGCCGCCGAAGCGCCGCGCGGGCACGGCGGTTCAGCTGGAGTCGCGGTGGACGAGCGTCGCTCCGTGGACATGGTGGGCCTCGGCGTCGGTACCGGGGTTGCGCACCGCGCGGTCGACGAGTTCCGCGAGATCCCGTCCGGCCGGGAGTTCGATGTGCACCGTGCTCAGGCTGGGCCGCAGCAGCCGGCCGAGGAGCAGATCGTCGGCGCCGACCAGCGCCGTGTCGTCCGGGACGGTGACACCGGCGTCCTGCAGGGCCCGCATCAGCAGCATCGCGTACTCGTCGTTGAACGCGAAGACGCCGTCCAGGCCGAGTTCGGGCCAGCGCGCGGCGAGGCGGGCCGCGGACTCCTCCTCGTACGCGAGCGGCAGCACGGTCACCGACGCGTCCGTGCCCTCCACCGCGCCGCGCACCCCGTCGAGGCGGGGTTTGGAGAAGACCCTGAGGCCGTGCTCGTCCGGCACGACGACGCCGATCCGGCGGCGGCCACGGGCGTACAGGTGCGCGCCCGCCGCACGGCCGACGCCCGCGTGGTCGATGAGCAGGTTGTGCGCGCCCTCGATGCGCTCCGTGCCGAGCGTGACGACCGCACGGGCGCCGGAGCGCTTGAGGACGGCCACACCCTCGGGTCCGATCCCGCCGGTGGGCACGATGACGGCCGCCGGGCGCAGTTCGGCCCAGGCGCGGGCGGCCTCGTCACCACGCAGCCCGACGGACGCGTACTGGACCACGGTGTAGTCGAGGCGGCTGAGCGCCCACTGGAGCTCGTTGATGAACTGGCTGTAGAGCGGGCCGATCGGCACGCTCGGCGAGGGCATCAGGACCATGCGGCTGTGTCCGGCCCGCAGACTGCGGGCCGCCGCGTGCGGAACGTACCCGAGCTCCTTCGCCGCCTCGTGGACGCGCCGGCGGGTGGGCTCGCTGATCCGGACGGCACTGGTGTTGTTGAGGACGTAGGAGACGGTTGCGCGGGAGACGCCGGCCAGGCGTGCCACATCCGCGCTCGTGGGCACGGAGCGCGGCTGGGGTACCGCCGGGGCGGCCGAATTCGGTATCTGCACCATGACGTACGGCATCTTTGCAGAAGCTCGGGGCATGGTTTGGTCCGGGGGACTTCGCAATCGACCCGATAGCAAAGGACGGTTGACGAAAGCGCTTCGAGAAAGCGCTTTACCGATCCGCTTCACAAAGATCATTTCCGGTGGCTCCGGCCTGCCGGACAACCTGTTTCGGGGCCGCCCCGCGCACCACCGCGCACCGAACGCGCTTTCCGGACAGCCGGAGTCAAGTCCCGGACGGGTTCCCCGGGTTGACCACCTTCGGGCAGCGGAGTGCACCCCGAGCAATTGGCCGAAACTCGCGCTTCAATACGAAGCCGTACCGCCCGCGATCCGATCGACCAGGTCGATCCAGCCCGCCTCCAGCCTGGCCGGCGTCATCCCGCACTGCTTGGTCAGGTGATGGATCAGGGCCGGGTCCAGATATCCCATCAGCGTTTTCGCGAGGAGTTCGCAGTCGGCGTCCGGAATCGCCAGCCGCAGCAGCATGGTGATGTGACCGGACCGGACCAGGTGAGGTGCGGATGCGAAGCGGCGGCTCGGTTCGCCCTCGGCGGCCAGCTGCAGTTCGAGCTCGTCGAAGGACCGGCGCAGCACGGCAACCCCGAACGCGCGCAGCCGCTCCACCGGCGGCGCCCCGGGTCCGAGCGGCGGCGGGCCGGCCAGGAAGGCGGTCTGGAGCTTCTTCTCCGAGTGGTCGAGCAGGGCCATCAGCAGGCCGGTGCGGTCGCCGAAGCGCCGGAACACGGTCCCCTTGCCCACCTGCGCCGCTGCGGCCACCGCCTCCATGGTCACGCCGGCCGCGCCGTGCTCCGCCACCAGTCGCGCGGCGGCCTCCAGCAGTCGGGCCCGGTTGCGCGCGGCATCGGCGCGCAGGCACGGCTCGTCCGCCTGCACGCCGGCGCCGAGGCCGGGACCCAGTTCCAGGAACAGGGGCCCGTCGCTCTGTCGCTGGGGCTTCGGGAGAGGCGGCAGGGTGTCGGACATGAATGCAGCGTAACGCGTGAGGAAGAAAACTGGACCACGGTCCGTTTAACTGGTACAACTCTAAACGGACCCCGGTCCGGATGTCCCCGCCCTGTTTCAGCCCCCTGTGGAGCCTCAAATGTCTGTTCGCATTCTCGCCCTCGTCGGCAGCCTCCGCGCCGGTTCGCACAACCGTCAGCTCGCCGAGGCGGCTGCGAAGCACGCCCCTGAGGGCGCCGAGGTAGTGCTGTTCGAAGGCCTTGCCGACGTCCCGTTCTACAACGAGGACATCGACGTGGAGGGCAACGTCCCGGCCGCCGCCGTCGCGCTGCGCGAGGCCGCCGCCTCCGCCGACGCCCTGCTGCTCTTCTCCCCCGAGTACAACGGCACGGTCACCGCCGTGCTGAAGAACGCCATCGACTGGCTGTCCCGCCCGTACGGCGCCGGTGCCCTCACCGACAAGCCGGTGGCCGTGGTCGGCACCGCCTACGGCCAGTTCGGCGGCGTCTGGGCGCAGGACGAGACCCGCAAGGCCGTCGGCATCGCCGGCGCCAAGGTCCTTGAGGGCGTCAAGCTCTCCATCCCCGGCTCCGTGGTCCGCTTCGCCGAGACCCACCCCGCCGACGACGCCGAGGTCGCCGCGCAGCTGACCGAGATCGTCGGCCTCATCCACGGCGAGGCCGCGCCCGCCGTCGCCTGATCGACGTACGCATGGCGGAGGGCCGGAGCCTCTGAGGCTCCGGCCCTCCGCCATTCTGTCGTCCAGCCCTCCCGGCAGGCTCCCGGTGTCAGCCCAGCTCGGCCGCGCGCCGCGCCGCCGGGGCCACGAACTGCTCGATCCAGGCGGCCGGCTGGTCCGTACTCGGCCCCAGCATCACCGTCTCGATGCCGAACTTCGCGTAGCCCTCGATGTCCCGGAGGAACCCGTCGACGTCGTTGTTCGCCATCGGATCGCCCATGTAGAGAAGCGTCCTGGTGATGTCGTCGTACGGGCGTCCCACGCTTTCGCAGTGACCGCGCAGGACGTCGAGCTTGTGCCCGACCTCCTCCGGGGTGGTGGCGAACAGGTTGCAGGCGTCCCCGTACTGGGCGACCAGCCGCAGGGTCTTCCGTTCGCCACCGCCGCCGATCATGATCTCCGGGTGCGGTGCGCTGACGGGCGCCGGGACGCAGAGCGTCTCCGCGAGCCGGTAGTGGGTGCCCTCGAAGGGCCCGTTGGCGTCCGGGTCCCACATCTGGAGGCAGATCCGCAGGGTCTCCTCCAGCCGCTCGAACCGCTCGGCCGTCGACGGGTACGGCACCCCGAGTCCCTCGTGCTCCCGGTCGTACCAGGCCGCCCCGATACCGAGGGTGGCCCGGCCGCCGGAGAGGACGTCGAGCGTGGTGGCGATCTTGGCGAGCAGTCCGGGGTGGCGGTATGTGACACCGGTCACGAGCGCGCCGAGGCGGACCGTCGAGGTGTGGGCGGCGAGGAATCCGAGGGTCGTGTACGCCTCCAGCATGGGGTCCTCGGCGCCGCCGTTGAACTCCATCTGGAAGTAGTGGTCCATGACCGTGAGCCGGTGGACGCCCGCCGCCTCGGCCGCGGCTCCGACCGCCGCCAGTTCGGGGCCGAGCCCGGCGCCTCCCGCGGAGTGATTGAACCGATTGATGTGCACGCCCAGCCGCATGTCCGTCTCCGTTCGCCTTCGTCCAGCGGTGTTCGGAGCGACGCTAGTTCCTGGAGCGCACACGAAGTCAAGCCTGGGACCGGGCCGCCGCTTCGGCCTCCTCCTGCTTCTTCGAGGCCCGCAGGCTCGTCACGGTGGTGACGGCCAGTACGAGGACGATGAAGCCGAGCGAGAAGGGGATGGAGATCTCCGGGACGTGGACGCCCGACTCGTGCAGGGCGTGCAGTACCAGTTTCACGCCGATGAAGCCGAGGATGATCGACAGGCCGTACGAGAGGTGCACCAGCTTCTTCAGCAGACCGCCGATGAGGAAGTACAGCTGGCGCAGGCCCATCAGCGCGAAGGCGTTGGCGGTGAAGACGATGTACGGGTCCTGGGTCAGGCCGTAGATGGCGGGGATGGAGTCGAGCGCGAAGAGCACGTCCGTCGAGCCGATCGCGAGCATGACGACCATCATCGGCGTCATGATCCGCTTGCCGTTCTCCACGATGAACAGCTTGGTGCCGTGGTACCGGTCCGCGACTCCGAACCTCTCCTCGGCCATCTTCAGCAGCTTGTTCTCCTCGTACTCCTCCTCGTGCGAACCCGCCTTGGCGTCCTGGACGAGCTTCCAGGCGGTCCAGATGAGGAAGGCGCCGAAGATGTAGAAGACCCACGAGAACGTGGTGATGATCGCCGCGCCCGCCGCGATGAACCCGGCGCGCAGCACGAGGGCGACCAGGACACCGACCATCAGCACCCGCTGCTGGTACTGCGAGGGCACCGCGAACTTGCTCATGATGAGGACGAAGACGAAGAGGTTGTCGACGCTCAGCGACTTCTCGGTGATGTACCCGGCGAAGAACTCACCCGTGGGCTTGGTCCCGCCGTAGATCAGCAGCCCGATCCCGAACAGACAGGCGAGGACGACCCACACGACGGTCCAGATGCCGGCCTCCTTCAGGGACACGTCGTGGGGCTTGCGGCCGATGAAGAAGTCGATGGCGACGAGGACGCACAGGGCGACGACCGTCAGGGTCCAGACGGTGAATGAGACGTTCACAGGTACTCCTGGGAAGGGGTGGTCAGTGGCAGCGTTGTCAGCCCCCTTGATCACTGCCACCCCAAAGCGGTGAACAACGGGTCATCACCTGGCAAAATACCGAGGTCAATGGTATTGACCCCCCTCCCGGCCGGGCCGAGCGGGGCGGGCTACCCGCCGAATGGCGGACAAATCCCGCCGGACGGCGGCGTGCCGGAACCCGGCGGGCGCGCGGACCATCGTCGCGCATGATCCCCCGCACGCAGCATGAGGAGCAGAAGCAATGACGCTTACGCCGCCCCCGTTCGACCCGGAACTCGCCGCCGTCCTGGAGATGATCAAGGACACTCTGCCGCCCCAGCTGACCATGGACGACATCGAGGATGCTCGGGGCGGGGTCGGCATCGAGATGCTGGCCGACCTGGACCTGACGCTGGGGGGCGCCTTCGAGGTCGAGGACCGTGCCGTGCCGGGCCCCGAGAACGCGCCCGACATCTCGCTGCTGATCTGCCGCCCGGTCGCTCCGGCGACGGAGGGTCCGCTGCCCGTGATCTACCACGTCCACGGCGGCGGCATGATCCTCGGCAACAACCGCGTCGGTGTGGAGGCCCCACTGCGCTGGGCCAAGGAGCTGGGCGCGGTCGTGGTGTCCGTGGAGTACCGCTTGGCGCCGGAGCACCCTCATCCCGCGCCTGTCGACGACGTGTACGCCGGTTTGCTGTGGACCGCCGAGCACGCCAAGGAGATCGGCGGCGACGCCGAGCGGATCGTCATCGCGGGGGCCAGCGCGGGTGGCGGCCTGACGGCCGCGCTGGCGCTGCTCCTCAGGGACCGCAAGGGTCCGCGTCCCATCGGCCAGCTGCTGATGTGCCCGATGCTCGACGACCGAAACGACACCCCCTCCTCGTACCAGATGGCGAACCTGGGCGTGTGGGACCGCACGGCCAACGACACCGGCTGGACGGCGCTGCTCGGCGCGGAGCGCGGCGGCCCGAACGTCTCCCCGTACGCCGCCCCGGCCCGCGCGGAGGACCTGTCCGGCCTGCCCCCGGCCTTCCTGGACGTCGGCTCCGCGGAGACCTTCCGCGACGAGGTGGTCACCTACGCCACCCGCCTGTGGCAGGCAGGCGGAATCGCCGAACTACACGTCTGGCCGGGCGGCTTCCACGGCTTCGACGGCTTCGCCCCCCAGGCCTCCCTCTCCCAGACCTCCCAATCAGCCCAGCTGACCTGGCTCACCCGCCTACTCGCGCAGTAACCCCCCGAGGGGGACGGAGCCCTGGGGGCCGGGGGTCGGGGGCGCAGCCCCCACCCCCCAGGGGCGCGGGGAACTGCGCGCCCAGCCCCCACCGAACCCGCACCAGAGAACCGGGGGGCCGGGGGGCCGGGGGGCCGGGGGCCGGGGGCCGGGGGCGAAGCCCCCACCCCCAGGGGCGCGGGGAACTGCGCGCCCAGCCCCCACCGAACCCGCAGACAAGAACCGCCCAACCTGCGGAGCAACTGGCACGATGGGAGACATGAAAGAGCTGGCAGGCCGCCTAACCGCGGTCGACCCCGACGCCGGCGCCGCCGTCCGGGTCATCGCCTACTTCGACCGCCTGGCCGAACACCGCGCCGGCCTCGAGGCACTGGTGCGCGGCGCAGCCGTACTCGCCGGCTGCCCGGCCCGCCTGACCGACGCCGGACGGCGCGTCCATCTGCGGGTCGAGACCGACGGACGCCGCCGGGACACGGACCAGCCACCGGACCCCGCCTGGCCGTCCGCCGCGCTGTTCCCGGACGGCGCCCCGGCGCTCTGGCTGGAGCGGACCGGTGCACCCAGCGTCGTCGACGCGGTGATCCTGGAACGTGCGGCGGCCGTCATCCGCGTAGTCCTCGACCGCACCCGGGGCCGCGCCCCGGCCGCCTCGGCCGAGGATCCCGCGCTCGTCGAGACCCTTCTCGACGCCACCGCACCCGAGCAGGCCCGGCTGCACGCGGCCCGGCGTCTGGGCCTGGACCCTGCCGCCCCGGCCCACGCGGTCGCCCCGCTCGAGGGCCCGCCCCGTGTCCTGGCCGCCTCCGCCCTGCGCGGGCCGGTCCCCGCCGAGGGCCGGCTGCCGGGCCCGGAGGATTCCGCCCGTGCCAGACCGGCCACCACCGCCGCCACCACCGGCGTCGCCGCCGCCGTCGACTCCGTGCTACCGGCCGGCCGGGTAGGTGTCGGCCCCGCCGTGCCCGTACTCGAACTGCCGCATTCCTGGGCCGCAGCCCGTACCGCACTCCGTTTCACCGCCGAAGGCACCCCGCACGCCCCGGGACCCCGGGTCGTGTACGCCGACGAGCTCGGCGGCATCGGACTGCTCGCCGAGCTCGTCGTACCGGGGGCCGATCCGCCGCCCGATGTGCTGGCCCTGGAGGCCGCGGTCGCGGACGCCCCCTGGATGCTGGCGACGCTGCACGCGGTCGCCTCCACGGCGAGCCTGCGGGGAGCCGCCGTCGAGGTGAACGTGCACCACTCCACCCTCCAGGACCGGCTGAGCCACGCCGAGTCGCTCCTCGGGTGGCCCGTCCGTACCCCGCAGGGCCGCCTCAGGCTGCAACTGGCCCTGACCATGCGGCATTTGGGGCGCGCCCAGCCGTAGGAGCCACTACGCCCAGGCCGTCACCGGGACGAAGGAGCTGTCCTGGCGGAAGGTGTCCGTACCGTCCGTCACGTCCACGCGCAGCTGGTAGTTGTAGTGGCGCAGGAAGTAACCGGGGTAGTTGTACGACTCGAAGCGCACCGACCCCGACGCCGTGCCCGTCCGGGCGATGAACGTGGCGTCCTTCGCGAAGGTCGACGTGCCGTCGTTGGCGTCGAAGCGGGCCCGGAAGTCCCAGTGGCGAAGGTAGTTGCCGGAGCTGTCGCGGAACGAGTAGCCGCCCGAGTCGGCCAGCCCCGCGACCACGGTGAAGCTGGACGCCTGCTTGAGCGCGGTGGTGTCGGAGCCGCTGACCACGGGGAGGTTGAGCAGCGAGGACTGCACCTGCCAGTACCGCGTCGGGTAGTTGACCGACTGGAAGGAACGCGTGATGTTCTTCGCCAGGGTCGGGCCGCCGCTGACCGTCTCCTTGACCACCGTGAAGTGACGTGCCGTTCCGGAAATCGCGGGCAGCGCCTTCGCGGCGGTCCAGGTGGCGAAGGTGTCGTAGCTGTCGCTGTAGTAGTACTTCTTGTCGCCGTAGCCGTCGAAGAAGATCCGCCAGCCGCCGTTGTCGAGCTGGATCACGGACGGGCCTTCGCGGTAGCTGCCCCAGCCGGCCCAGTCGCCGGTCTTCTTGATGGTGTAGGGGCCGGCGAGGCTGGTGGCGGTGGCGTACTCGATGTACTTGGTCGTCTCGTTCTTCGGGAAGGCGTGGTAGGTGGAACCGATCTTCACGATGCAGGTGTCGATGTGGTTCGCTCCGATACCCGACAGCGCCACCGGTGAACTCCACGTCGTCAGCGCGGAGTTGGTGGCCTTGAGCAAATACGGCGTGAAGATCCACTCGTCGCTGGTGACCGAGCAGGACACGATGATGTTCACGCTGCCGTCGCTGTCGACGAACCACTCGGGCGCCCACGCGCGGGACAGGTTGGCGATCGGGACCGTGTAGTCGTACAGGAAGGTCCAGTTGACGCGGTCCGAGCTGCGGGCGAAGCCGATGGTGGTGCTGGGGTCCTGCCAGGTGTGGGTGGTGTAGGTGACGTAGTAGTAGCCGTTGGTGTGTTTGAAGACGCTCGCGTCGCGGATGCGGTTGCTGGGCGGGGTGTACGCCGAGGCCTTCACGAGACGGAAGTCGGTGGCGTCGTCGGACTGGTAGACGTTCACCGTGCCGTCGTTGCTGTCGAGGAACGGCACGATGGTGTAGCGCGTGGCGGAGCCGCTGGGCGGGGCCGCGGCGGCCGCTGTGCCGAGCAGTCCGGGCAGTTCGCCCAGGACGAGCCCCGAGACGGGAAGGGCGGCCAGCGCGCGCAGCAGGCTGCGACGGGAGGGCGTGGGGCGGGGACTGGTCACGTGCGGCTCCTTGGTGATCCAACCGACGGCTCTCCGCGTTCGACATTGCGAACGCAGTTCGGTAAATCGGTCAGACCGTAAGTCCGAGTCGTGCGCACGTCAATAGTTCGGACATACGCCGGACCTGTGAACTTCCGCCTGGCCACAGCGCATTCGACATCTCGCACAAGATCGCCCCGCAGGCCGTCGCGGTGCGGTCGTGAAGCTGTGGAATCCCTATGGGGAAAATCAAGTCGACCCGTACTCTGTGACCATGGACGACGCGGCGATGGTCGGCTTGATGGGGCGGGTGACGGGCACGATCGGGCCGGGGCTGGTCGGCGAGGTCATCGTCCGGGTGCGCGGTGGCGCCGAGCACTTCCTTGCGTACCCCGCTTCGCCACAGGACCGTATCGAGCGCGGGACGGTGGTCATGGTCGTCGAGTACCTGCCGCCGCGCACCGTGTACGTCACCAACGCGTACGACGGCTGAGCACGCCGGGCGCGCGGCCGTGGCGGCCGTACGTCTGCGGATGATCACGTCTGCGTCAAGCTTGCAACAAGGATTCCGCAGCCGCTGTACCCGGGCCCCGCACAGGAGCACCCTTGCGTCGTTCGGTGCCGACAGGGCACCAGGCCAAGGGGGCGTATGCCGATGTTCGTCGGCGTCGTTGCGGGGGTCGCGGTAGTCGCCGTCCTCGCACTCATCGGTGTGTTCAAGATGATGTGGCGGGTCGCTGAACCCAACGAGGCACTCATCATCTCCGGTTCCAACCACAGGACCGAGGGCCTTACGGAAGGCATGGGGTTCCGCATCGTCACCGGGCGGGGCACGCTCGTGCTGCCCGGGGTGCAGGCGGTGCGCAAGATCTCGCTCGACCTGAACGAGACCGAACTGCACGTGGACTGCGTGACCACGCAGGGCATTCCGCTCAAGGTGCGGGGCGTCGTCATCTTCAAGGTGGGCGACGACTTCGTGTCGATCGCGAACGCGGGCCGCCGTTTCCTCGACCAGCAGAAGATGATGTCGGAGCGGGTGCACAACGTGTTCGCCGGTCATCTGCGGTCCATCGTCGGCGGGTTGACCGTCGAGGAGATGATCCGCGACCGCGAGAAGCTCACCGGACAGACCCGGGCCGCGTGCGGCACGGAGATGGAGAAGCTCGGGCTGATCGTCGACTCGCTCCAGATCCACGAGATCGAGGACCCGACCGGGTACATCAAGAACCTCGCCATGCCGCACGCCGCCGCCGTCCAGCGGGACGCGCGCATCGCGCAGGCCGAGGCCAACCGGCTCGCCACCGAGGCCGAGCAGAAGGCCGCGGCGCGGATGTCGGAGGCCACCCGGGACAGCGAGATCCTGCAGGCCGGCTACCAGGCCGAGCGCGACAAGGCGGCGGCGAAGGCCCGTCAGGCCGGACCGCTCGCCGACGCCGCCGCCCGGCAGGACGTCGTCGTCCAGGAGACGCGCATCGCCGAACTCGACGCCCTGCGCCGGGAACAGCAGCTCCAGGCGGACGTCCGCAAGCCGGCCGACGCGAAGGCCTACGAGACGCGGGCGCGGGCCGAGGCCGAGCGTGACGCACGGATCTCGGCGGCAGAGGCCAAGGCCAAGGAGACCGAGCTCGCCGCCCTGGCCGAGGCGAACCGGGTCAAGACGGCCGCCACCGCCGAGGCCGAGGCGACCAAGGCACGCGGTGCGGCCGCCGCCATGGCGACCCGGGCCACCGGTGAGGCCGAGGCCGCCGCGTCGCAGGCCAAGGGGCTCGCCGCCGCCGAGGCGACGAGGGCGAAGGGGCTCGCGGAGGCGGAGGCCATCAAGGCGCGGGCCGCCGCGCTCGCCGAGAACCAGGAGGCGGTGGTCGCCCAGCAACTCGCCGAGAACTGGCCGGAGATCGTCAAGGCCGGCGCGTCCGCGTTCGGCAGTGTCGACAACATGGTGGTCCTCAACGGCGCGGACGGCATGGCGGAGATGCTCGCCAAGGCGCTCACCATGGGCGGCACGGGACTGGGGCTGGCACGGCAGCTGCTGGCATCCATGAACCAGAACGGGCAGACGCCGAACGGGACTTCGGCCCTGAACGGACTGGCCGCGCCCGGAGTGCAGAAGGTGACCGTGGAGAAGGACCAGGGGTGATGCGGTGAGGCGGTCCACGCAGGCTCTAACGTGAGCCTCGTGACTGCCTTCACCGATGCCGATGTCCCGGGCCGCTACGGCCCCTCCGCCACCACCGAGGCCGATCCTCGCGACGTCGGGCGGGTGCGTACGGAGTACTCACCCGCCCACGACGGCGATCCCGATCCCGGGGAGATCGTGTGGACCTGGGTGCCGTTCGAAGAGAACGACGGCAGGGGGAAGGACCGGCCCGTCCTGGTCGTCGCGCGCGAGGCCGGGGGGACGTTTCTCGCCGTTCAGTTGTCCAGCAAGCGGCACGACGGCGACCGCGAGTGGGTGGCCATCGGGAGCGGGCCGTGGGATCGGACCGGGCGGGACTCGTGGGTGGATGTGGACCGGGTGCTGCGGCTGTTCGAGGACGGGATGCGGCGGGAGGCCTGCGCGTTGGACCGTATGCGGTTCAACTCCGTTGTGCGGCGGTTGCGGGAGCGGTACGGGTGGGAGTGAGGTCGTCTTCACAGTGACGGTGCGTGGGGGCTTGTCGCGCAGTTCCCCGCGCCCCTAGGGGGCGAACGTACGCTCGAAAGGTGCCCTTGTTGTCTTGCCGCTCGTCCTGTCCAGGATTGCGAAGACGACCCTTTCGAATCTGCCCTCGAAACGGCCGCCCACCAGCAGGTTTCTGAAGGTGCCCGCCACTGCGGCCGGGTCGTTCTGGAAGACTCCGCAGCCCCAGGCGCCCAGCACCAGGCGGCTGTAGCCCTCCGTCGCGGCCGTTTCCAGGACGCGTTCCGCGCGGGACGCCAGGGCCTGCGGGAGGTCCGGCGCCCGTTCGGGGGACGTCCGGCGTACGACCCCCGCGTTCGGGGCCGCCGAGGTGAGGAAGCCGGCCGTGTACGGGGCGTCCAGGAGGCGGCCGCGGTCGTCGCGGAAGACCGGCACCCCGGGTGAGTGAATGACACGGTCCGTGTAGAACGGGTCGCGGTGAGCGCGGTGGTGGTCGTAGAACTCGCGCACCGTGATCAGGCAGGTGTACAGCGCCGAGGCCCGGCACAGGGCCTCTTCCTGGGCCTGCGCGCCGTTCAGGTAGCCGCCGCCCGGGTTGCGGGCCGAGGAGAAGTTCAGGACCGCCACCGGGCCGGGCAGTCGGCGCGCGGCCTCCAGGCTGCTTTCGCCGGTGACCTCGAAGACGGTGTCCAGGCGTGCGGCCGCCGGGGGTACGTCCAGCGGGCCCGGGCCGTACAGGCGGGTGCCCGCTCGGGCGGCCTCGATCGCCGCGGCGAGTGCCACCTCGCGTCCGTCGGACGCGCGATAGGAACCGGCCGCGACGATCTCCTCCGTTCCACGAGCGAGGTCGCGCAGGCGAGCGCTCATGGCGCCACCCCCGTGTGCGCCATGACCGTGCCCGGTACCCGCTCCCCCGCCGTGCTCATGCAGGCATCGTGGGCGATGCTGGACCTGCCGTGCAACAGAGTTTCCCGGGCGGGCGAACGGCCCGAAAACGCCATGGAAACGGAGATCCATTGTCCTGAAAGCGCTCATGTGCGCCCTTGTGCGATTCGGTGCGAGGGGTTTGGGTGGGACGTGCGATGCCTGTCCGGCCCACCAGAAGCCGGCCTGGCGGCATGCTGGAATCTCAGGAGGAAACCGACATGTCCGATTCGGTGAGTGACTGTACGACACCACGCACCGCCCTGTCCGAGGCCGAGGTCGAGGCCCTGGTCCGGGGAATCTGCTTCAAGACGGGACCGCCCCGCACCCTCGGTGTCGAGGTGGAATGGTTCGTCCACGAGCTGCGGCAGCCGCGGCTCCCCGTGTCACCCGAACGACTCGAAGCGGCCTACGCCGCACTGCGGACCCTGCCTCTCAGCTCGGCGCTCACCGTCGAACCGGGCGGTCAGCTGGAGCTCAGCTCCGCTCCCGCCGGCTCCCTGATGGAGTGCGTCAGGTCCGTCTCCGCCGACCTGGACGCCGTCCGCGCGGTACTGCGCGAGGACGGTCTCGGCCTCGTCGGTGTCGGCCAGGATCCCTGGCACCCGCCCCGCCGCTTCCTGCACGAGCCCCGGTACGACGCCCTGGAGCGCTGCCTCGACCTCACGGGCCCGGCCGGCCGCGCCATGATGTGCACCTCGGCCTCCGTGCAGGTGTGTCTCGACGCGGGCCACGAGGAGCCGGGCCCCCTCGGACACGTACGGCGCTGGTGGCTGGCGAACCAGCTCGGCCCGGTCCTCGTCGCCGCCTTCGCCAACTCCCCGCTCACCGATCGCGGCCCCACCGGCTGGCGTTCCCACCGGCAGCTGCTGTGGATGGACATCGGCGCGGGCAGAGCGGGCGCCCCGCCGCTGGACGCCGAGCCGCGCCTCGCGTGGGCCCGGCATGTGCTCGACGCCCCGGTGATGTGCGTACGCCGGGACAGCGGGCCGTGGGACGTGCCGGAGGACGGGCTGACGTTCCGGGAGTGGATCCGGACCGGGGTGCCCCGGCCGCCGACGCGCGAGGATCTCGACTACCACCTGACCACCCTGTTCCCGCCGGTCCGGCCGCGCGGCCATCTCGAACTGCGCATGATCGACGCCCAGCCGGGCGACGACGGCTGGATCGTCCCGCTCGCCGTCACTGCGGCCCTCTTCGACGACCCCGAGGCCGCCGAGCGGGCCTACCGGGCGGTCAAACCGCTCGCCGAGCGGGCCCTGTCGCTGCCCGCCCCGAACAATCCGCTGTGGACCGACGCGGCGCGTCACGCGCTGGCCGACCCGGAGCTGCGGGAGGTGGCCCACGTCTGCTTCTCGGCCGCTCTGGAGGCCCTCCCCCGGCTCGGCGCGAGCCGGGAGGTCGTCGACGCCGTCTCCGATTACCTCGACCGCTATGTCGTCCAAGGGCGTTGCCCCGCCGACGACCTGCTCGACCAGTTGCGCGACACGGACCGGCGCGCGCACGCGACCTCGTACGGGAAGGACCTCAGCACATGACCGAGCCCGCCCTGGATCCGGAGACGCTCCGGGAGCGCGCGCTCGCCGCGCTCACCACCGCGCGGGAGCGGACCGCGCTCCTCACCTCCGTCGAGGATCCCGAACTCACCGCGCAGCACTCGCCGTTGATGTCCCCGCTGGTGTGGGACCTGGCCCATATCGGCAACCAGGAGGAGATGTGGCTGCTGCGCGCGGTCGCCGGGCGGGAGGCGATGCGGCCCGAGATCGACGGCCTGTACGACGCCTTCGAGCACTCGCGCGCCGAACGGCCCTCGCTGCCGCTGCTGCCGCCCGACGAGGCCCGTAAGTACGCGGCGGAGGTACGCGGCCGGGCTCTGGACGTGCTGGAGAGCGCCTCGTTCGACGGTACGGGCACGCCGCTGACCGAGGCGGGGTTCGCCTTCGGGATGATCGCCCAGCACGAACAGCAGCACGACGAGACGATGCTGATCACCCATCAGCTGCGCAGGGGACCGGCGGTCCTGCACGCGCCGGACCCCGAGCCCGCTCCCCCGTTCACCGGTCCGGCCGAAGTCCTGGTCCCCGGTGGCCCGTTCACGATGGGCACCTCCACCGAGCCGTGGTCCCTGGACAACGAACGGCCCGCGCACCGGCGCGAGGTGGCGCCCTTCTTCATCGACACCACACCGGTGACGAACGCCGCCTATCAGGCGTTCATCGCGGACGGCGGCTACGAGGACCAGCGTTGGTGGACACCGGACGGCTGGGCACATGTCCGCCAACACTCCTTGTTCGCCCCGCTGTTCTGGTTCCGGGACGGCGGCCAGTGGCTTCGGCGCCGGTTCGGGGTCACCGAGGTGGTGCCACCGGACGAGCCCGTCGTACACGTCTGCTGGTTCGAGGCGGACGCGTACGCCCGCTGGGCCGGGCGCCGGCTGCCCACCGAGGCGGAGTGGGAGAAGGCCGCCCGGCACGACCCGGCGACCGACCGCTCCAGGCGCTACCCGTGGGGCGACGCCGACCCCGCCCCCCAGCACGCCAACCTCGGTCAGCGGCACCTGCGTCCGGCGCCCGCCGGAAGCTATCCGGCCGGGGAATCGCCGCTGGGCGTACGCCAGTTGATCGGCGATGTGTGGGAGTGGACGTCGAGCGACTTCCTGCCGTACCCGGGGTTCAGCATGTTCCCGTACAAGGAGTACTCGGAGGTGTTCTTCGGGCCCGAGTACAAGGTGCTGCGCGGTGGTTCGTTCGCCGTGGACGCGGTGGCCTGCCGGGGCACCTTCCGCAACTGGGACTATCCGATCCGGCGGCAGATCTTCTCCGGGTTCCGCACCGCCCGTACAGCGGAGGCCGGCTGATGTGCCGTCAACTGGCCTTTCTGGGGCCCCCGGAGGCGATCGGCACTGTGGTGGTGGAGCCGCCGCACGGGCTGTACCGGCAGTCCTGGGCGCCCCGGCACCAGCGGCACGGCACCGTCAACGCCGATGGTTTCGGGGTCGGTTGGTACGCGGAGGGCGATCCCGTACCGGCCCGCTACCGGCGGGCGGGGCCCATCTGGGCGGACCAGTCCTTCGCCGACCTCGCCCGGGTCGTACGGACCACCGCGCTGCTCGCCGCCGTGCGGGACGCGACGCTCGCCGGCGCCGACGCGGAGGCCGCCGCGGCGCCCTTCGCCGCCGGTGCCTGGCTGTTCGGGCACAACGGGGCGGTCATCGGCTGGCCGGGGTCCCTCGCGCCCCTCGTACGGTCCCTGCCCGGTGAGGAGTTGCTGTCGATGGAGGCGCGCTCCGACTCGGCGTTTCTGTGGGCGCTGGTGCTGCACCGGCTGCACGCCGGTGACGACGTGGGTCGGGCGCTGGCCCGCACCGTCCTCGAGGTCGACGCGGCGGCCCCCGGCTCCCGCCTCAACCTGCTGCTCACGGACGGCACGACGATCGCCGCGACCACCTGGGGCGACACCCTCTTCCACCTCACCGGACCCGGCCCCCGAACGGTGGTGGCGTCGGAACCGTACGACGACGATCCCCGCTGGCAGGAGGTGCCCGACCGCACCCTCGTCATCGCGAGCCGCACCGAGGTCCGGCTCAGCCCGCTCCAGGACCTGAGCGGCGACCTGGCATCCCTTGAAATGAGGCAGTCATGACCGGCCCGCGCTCCTACGGATACACCGACACCCTCGACGCCGAGCACTACACCAAGGCACTGCGCGCCGACATCAGCGGCGGGCTGACCAGCATCCCCAAGTCCACGGCACCCACCTGGTTCTACGACGCCCGGGGCAGCGAACTCTTCGAGGAGATCACCCAGCTCCCGGAATACCCCCTGTGGCGGGCGGAACTGGGGTTGCTCCAGCTGCACGCCCAGGACATCGCCGCGCGGACCGGCGCCCGCAGCCTGGTCGAGCTCGGGTCCGGGAGCTCGACGAAGTCCAAGCTGATCATCGAGGCACTGGATCCCAGCGGCCTTCACTACATTACGGTCGACGTCAGTGCCGACGCCCTCCATCAGGCCGGCGCCCAACTCGTCCAGGACTACCCGGGAATCCGCCTGCACGCCCTCCGGGCCGACTTCACGGCTCCCTTCGTCCTCCCGGCACTGCCCGATGACGGTTCACGGCTCATCGCCTTCCTCGGCAGCACGCTGGGCAATTTCCGGCGTCCCGCCCGCGGCCCGTTCCTCCGCGGGCTCCGAGACACCCTGCGGCCCCAGGACTTCCTTCTTCTCGGCGCCGACCTGGTCAAGACCGAGGAGGAAATGACCGCCGCATACGATGACGCTCAAGGCGTCACAGCGGAGTTCAACAAAAATCTGCTGCACGTCGTGAACCGCGAACTGAACGCCGACTTCGACCCCGACACCTTCGACCACGTCTCGGTGTGGAACGGAACGGAAAGTCTCATAGAAATGAGGCTGCGCAGCCGAGTCGAGCAGCTCGTCAAGGTCCGCGACCTCGACCTGGCGGTCAACTTCACGCGCGGAGAGGAATGGATCACCGAGCGGAGCGCCAAATTCACTCTCGCCGGACTCCAGGAAGAAATGACTGCCGCCGGCCTCCGCACGAATGAGATCTGGGCCGACAAAAACGCCGGCTTCGCACTCATCCTCGCCACCGCTCACTGAACACCGCACCAGAAGATGCGCGGAACATGGTCAGGCGGAATGATTTCCCCATCATGGGTGCGCGTGACCGGCTCCCCCAGTGACCATGAAAAGGCAGATCGAATCATGCCGAAGAAACCACGTCCGTCCGAGCCACCGCATGGGAAGGGCCCCAGCCGTCACCAGGGCACCGGGCAGCACGGCTGGTCGCCGGATGCCGATGAGACCCGTCAGCAGGACAATCCGAGTGCTCACCGCTCCTTCCATCCGGCTGAGCACGCCGAAGAAAGAGGCCGGGGCCGGACCAAGTCCCCGGAGGAGAAGAAGTCCGTTCCCGGCGACACGGTCAAGAGTGTCGGTGCGAGGGGCGAGGAGTACGGCGACGCCGACGAGAAGGGCAGACACGACACCGGCCGCAAGGGCCGCTCCCAGCGCCCGAGCGGCACCAGGGACGCTTCTGCCAAGACCGGCGTGGACCCGCAGGACCCGCCGCCCGGGCGCTGACCCGGCCAGGGCTGGTCAGAACCGGGCAGGGGCTGTCCGGCAGAGAGGCAGCGCGGTTCTCCTCCGCCCCGCTCCGCCGGACAGGCCCTGACGCCAGGCCCGTATCAGCAGATCCGCGGCAGCTGCTCCCCGATCGGCAGATCGACCACCCGCGTTCCCCCCAGGCCGGTCCGGGACACGACCATGCCGGGATGCGCCTCGACGACCTCACCGATGACCACGGAGTCCGCCCCCAAGGGGTGGGCTCTCATCGCTTCCAGGACGGCGTCGGCATGCTCGCGGGGGACGAAGGCCACCAGTTTGCCCTCGTTGGCGATGTACATGGGATCCAGGCCGAGAATGGCGCAGGCATTGGCCACGGCCGGCGGGACCGGCACGTCCCGTTCCCGGATGACCACCCCCGTGCCGGAGGCCTGCGCGATCTCGTTGAGCGTGGCCGCCAGGCCGCCCCGGGTAGGATCGCGCAGTACGTGCAGATCAGGGGTGACGGCGAGCATGGCGTCGACCAGGCCGCCGAGCGCCGCACAGTCGCTCTTGATCTCCACTCCGAACTCCAGGCCCTCGCGCACGCTCATGACCGCCACCCCGTGGACCCCGATCGCGCCGCTGACGATCACGACGTCCCCGGGGACCACCCGCTGCGGACGCAGATCGACACCCGCGGGGACGAGCCCGATGCCCGCGGTGTTGATGTAGATCCCGTCACCGTGGCCGGCCTCCACCACCTTGGTGTCACCGGTGGCCACCTCCACACCGGCACTGCGCGCGGCCGCACCCAGCGCCTCGGACACCCGTGCGACCAGGTCCAGCTCGACCCCCTCCTCCAGGATGAATCCGCAGGAGAGATAGGCGGCGCGGGCGCCGCTCATCGCGAGGTCGTTGACGGTCCCGTTGACCGCCAGATCGCCGATGCTGCCGCCGGGAAAGAACAACGGCCGCACCACGTACGAGTCGGTGGAGAACGCGAGCCGGGCTCCGCCGAGGGAGACGACGGCGGCATCACCCATCTGGGCGAGCACCTCGCCCCCGAAGGCGGGCGCGAAGACCTGCTGGACCAGTTCGGCGGAGAGGACGCCACCACCGCCGTGACCCATGACGACGCGAGGCCGGTCACGTACCGGTGTGGGGCACGTCCACCCTTCGAGGTCCAGGGCGGGTACGGGGAGATCGGTGAGGTCGGTGGTCTCAGACAACGGGGGTCGCCTCCCGGGCCGTCGTGGTGGTGGGGATGTCCAGACGCCGGTAGAGGTAGTACGCCGCGCAGGCGCCCTCGCTGGAGACCATGGTGGCGCCCAGCGGAGTGCGGGGGGTGCACAGGGTGCCGAAGGCCTCGCACTCGTGCGGCTTGAGCAGGCCCTGCAGGACCTCTCCGGCGCGGCACTCGGCCGGTTCGGTCGTCCGGATTCCGCCGACCTGGAAGCGGTGCTCGGCGTCGTGGTCGCGGTACTTCGGGGACAGCCTCCAGCCGCTGTCGGGGATCACCCCGATGCCGCGCCAGGCGCGGTCGGTGACCTCGAAGACGTCCTCCAGCATGGCTCGGGCAGCCGCGTTGCCCTCCGGGCGTACGGCCCGGGCGTAGGCGTTGTCCACGGTGTGCTCACCGCGTTCCAGCTGGCGGACGGCCCGGCGCACGCCTTCGAGGATGTCCAGCGGCTCGAAGCCGGTCACGACGATCGGGACACGGAAGCGTTCCGCCAGTTCCGGGTACTCCCCCACGCCCATCACGCTGCAGACGTGCCCGGCCGCGAGGAAGCCCTGCACCCGGCAGCTCGGCGACGACATGATCGCCTCGATGGCCGGGGGCACCCGGACATGGGACACCAGCATGCTGAAGTTCCGGATGCCCAGCTTCCGCGCCTGATGGACCGTCATGGCGTTGGGAGGTGCCGTCGTCTCGAAGCCGATCCCGAAGAACACCACCTCGCGGTCCGGGTTCTGGCGCGCGATCCGCAGCGCGTCGAGCGGCGAGTAGACGACGCGTACGTCACCGCCTTCCGCGCGGACCTGGAACAGGTCCCGTCCGGTGCCCGGCACGCGCAGCATGTCACCGAAGGAGCAGAAGATCACCTCGGGTCGGGAGGCGATCTCCAGGGCCTTGTCGATGACCTCCAGCGGGGTCACACACACAGGGCAGCCCGGCCCGTGGATCAACTCGACCTGCTCCGGCAGGAGTTGGTCGATGCCGTGCCGGATGATGCTGTGCGTCTGCCCTCCGCACACCTCCATCAGGGCCCACGGCCTGGTCACCGTGGCGTGGATGTCGTCGAGGAGCCGACGCGCCAGCTCCGGGTCCTGGAACTCGTCGATGTACTTCACTGGTTGCGCACCTCTTCCACCGGGTCCATGCCCGCCTCCGCCGCCGCCGTCTCCCAGGGGTCGCCGAACTCCTCCTGCAACAGGCCGAGTTCGGCGAAGAGTTCAAGCGTCTGCCGTGCCGACTCCTCGTCCAGCCGTTGCAGGGCGAACCCGACGTGGACGATGGCGTACTCGCCGACCTGCAGGTCGGGCAGGTACTCCAGGCACACCTCCTTGACCACTCCGCCGAAGTCGACGGTGGCCATCCGGGTGCCGTCCCGTTCCTCGATGTCCAGCACTCTGCCGGGTACCGCCAGGCACATGAGCCTCTCCTCGCTGTGGGTCGCGCGTTGCTCAGTCGGCGGGGGTGGCGCGGGCCGCCACCATCAGCTGGCCCAGCGCCAGTCCGCCGTCGTTGGGCGGCACCAGGTGGTGCCGCAGGACCGTGAAGCCGTCCGCGCCCAGGGCGGCGGCGCAGGCCGAGGAGAGCAGCGTGTTGGCGAACACGCCTCCGGTCAGGGCGACCGTGTCCAGCCCGTGCCGCTCGCGCGCCCGCGCGCAGACGCGGCGCACCAGATCGGTCACAGCCCGGTGGAAGCGGGCCGCGACCAGGGCCGGCCCGATGCCCGCGCGCACATCGCCGACGATCGCCGCGAGTACGGGTGCCGGATCGGCCCGTACGACGCCGCCTCCGCTCCCGTTCCCCTCCGACGACGCGTGCAGGGCGAAGGCGTAGGCGGTGGTGTCCCCGGCGGGCGCGTGCAGGGCTGCCCCCTCCAGCTCGACGGCGGCCTGTGCCTCGTATCCGGCTCGGTGGCACACCCCGGCGAGTGAGGACACAGCGTCGAAGAGCCGGCCCATGCTGGACGTGGGGACGCAGTTCAGATCGCGCGCCAACTGCTGTCGCAGCAGGCGGAGTTCGTCGGGCGGGCAGGCGGCCGTACAGGCGAGGTCGGCGGACCAGTCGATCCCGGCCGCCCTCAGATGGGCCAGCGCCATGCGGTACGGCCGGCGCACCGCCGCGTCGCCCCCGGGCAGCGGAACGTAGGCGAGGTGCCCGAAACGGGTGAAGCCGTCGTAGTCGGCGAGCAGGAACTCCCCGCCCCACACGGCGCCGTCGTCGCCGTGGCCGGTGCCGTCGAAGGCGACGCCGATCACCGGCCTGGTGCCGTCCAGTCCGTGCTCGGCCATCGCTGCGGCCACGTGCGCGTGATGGTGCTGGACGCGCACGACGGGCCGGTGCGCCGCGTTCCGGTCGGCCCAGCGGGCGGAGCGGTAGCCGGGATGCCGGTCGGAGACCAGGGTCTCGGGCCGCACCCCGGTGATGGACTCCAACTGCGTCACCGCGCGCTCGAAGGCCCACTGTGTGCCGACGTCGTCCATGTCGCCGATGTGCGCCGACAGCCAGGCGCGGTGACCCGACCCCAGGCAGAAGGCGTTCTTCAGGTCGCCGCCGACCGCGAGGGCCGGCCGTACGGGCAGCGGGAGGGACACCGGCAACGGGGCGTAGCCACGTGAGCGGCGGACGACCAGCGGCTCCCCGTCGCAGACGCGGACCACGGAGTCGTCGCAGGGCACGTGGATGGGCCGGTCGTGCGTGAGCCAGGCGTCGGCCAGGTGCGCGAGCCGCTCCAGCGCCTCGGTGTCGTCGGTGACGATCGGCTCACCGGACACGTTGCCGCTGGTCATGACGAGCAGCCGGGGGCCGTCCGCGTCGCCGGGCAGGCCGAGCAGCAGATGGTGCAGGGGCGTGTACGGCAGCATCACACCGAGGTCGGGGCTGCCGGGCGCGACGGCCGCGGCGGGCCGGGGATCCCCGGCCGCGCAGGACGAGTGCGGACGCCGTCTCATCAGTACGACCGGCCTTGTCGGGCCTTCGAGGAGGCTCTGCTCCTGAGGGCTGAGCCGGACGAGGTGCCGGACGTCGTCCGAGGTCCTGGCCATGACGGCGAACGGCTTGTCGCCGCGCGCCTTCCGGTGTCGTAGGAGGGCGACCGCCGCCTGGTTCGTGGCATCGCAGGCCAGGTGGTAGCCGCCGAGGCCCTTCACGGCGAGGATCGCGCCCCGCGTCAGCAGGGCGCGCGCCTCGGTGACCGGGTCCGCCCCCTCGGCAGTCCCGAGTCCTGGCTCCGGTCCGGTGACCAGCCGCAGCCGCGGACCGCAGGCCGGACAGGCCACCGGCTGCGCGTGGAAACGACGGTCGGCGGGATCGGCGTACTCCCGGGCGCAGTCGCGGCACATCGCGAAACCGGCCATGGTGGTGCCCGCCCGGTCGTACGGCACGCCGGTGACGATCGTGAAGCGCGGGCCGCAGTGGGTGCAGTTGACGAACGGGTGGCGGTAGCGGCGGTCCGCCGGGTCGGCCAGCTCGGTGAGGCAGTCGGCGCAAGTGGCGGAGTCCGGGGAGACCAGGGTGCGGGCCGGTCCGCCGGAGCGGGAGGCGAGGATGGTGAACGCGGTGCCGCCCGCGCAGGGCAGCTCCCGGTGGTGGACGGACTCCACGCGGGCCAGCGGGGGTGCCTCGGCGGCGATCCGGTCGCAGAAGCGGGCCACGGCCGAGGCGGTGCCCTCGACCTCCACGACGACGCCCTCGGGAGTGTTGGTCACATGTCCGGCCAGGGTGAGTTCGGTGGCGAGGCCGTACAGATAGGGCCGGAAGCCCACGCCCTGCACCACTCCCCGGACGGTGACCCGGCGGCGTCGTGGAGTGTCCTCGGCGACGGCGGCCGGCGCCTGCGCACCGCTCACGGGTGAGTGTGGGCCATGGTGCCGGTGGCCTCCGGGTGCGCGTGGGTGTGGAGGGTGTCCGCGTGCGTGTGGACCGTGTCCGCGTGCGGGTGACCGTGGTGACGGGGCTGCTGCCGGGCCATGACCGGCGCGTGCACGGGTGCGCCCTCCACTGCTGCCATCGCCCGGTCGAGCAGCACACCGACCCCCTGCCCCCGGCGTGCCGAGGTCAGGACCACCTCGACTCCCGGGTTGACCTGCTCCACGTTCGCGCGGAACGCGGCCTCGTCGAACTCGACGGCCTGAGCGATGTCGGTCTTGGTGACCACGACCAGGTGCGCGAGGCCGAAGGCGGTGGGGTACTTGAGCGGTTTGTCCTCGCCCTCCGTCACGGAGGCGAGGGTGACCCGCAGTGTCTCCCCCAGGTCGTAGGAGGCCGGGCAGACCAGGTTGCCGACGTTCTCCACGAACAGCAGCCGGGTGTCGTCGGGCAGCCACCCGTCCAGGTGGTCGGCGAGCATGCCCGATTCCAGATGGCACAGTCCGTCGGTGAGCACCTGTTTGACGGGGACGCCCGAACGCGCAAGGCGTGCCGCGTCGTTCTCGGTGGCCAGGTCGGCGGTCAGCGCCGCGACGGGAACCGACCGCTCCCGTGCCGCCGTCAGTTCGCGCTCCAGCAGCGCGGTCTTGCCACTGCCCGGACTGGACAGCAGGTTGACGACGGCGGTGCCTCGCGCCGCGAGGTGTGCGCGCAGTTCATGAGCGCTCGCGTCGTTCTTGGCGAGTACGGCCTGGCGCAGGTCGACGACACGGCACATGGTTCAGCGCTCCTCGGAGATCGGTTCGCGGGTCGGCGCGGGCAGGGGACCGCCGTCCTCCCAGTGCACGTCGAGGATCTGCAGCTCCCGGCCCGCGAGCAGGTCGGTACACGCCCTGCCGCACTCCGGGCAGGTCAGCCGGGGTGGCATGCCCACGGCCCAGTCGAGCGCGCAGGGCGCGCAGCGGGCTTTTCCCGGCACCGCCTCGGTAATCAGTTCGGCGCCTTCCAGCAGGGTTCCGGCGCAGGCCAGTTCGAAGCAGAAGGCGAGCGAATCGGGTACGACACCGGCCAGTTCGCCCACCTGGAGCCGTACCGACCGCACCGCCGTGACGTCACCGGCCCGGGTGGCGGCCTCTGCGACCTGGTCGACGACGGCCAGCGCGACGGACATCTCGTGCATGGGGCTCCGTCCTTCCGCGGCCTGCCTCCGGTCGGCCTTCATTAGAGGTGCGCGCACCCGGGTCACGCGGCCCGGCGCGCCGTCACGGGGCCGGCGGGTACGCCGTTCGACGCAACCGCACGGCCCACCGAGTGGCGACCGTCATTCACATCCGTCGGATCCGCAGATAGCGCCTGACGTCGGGAAACACCCCGGCGACGAGGGCGCCCAGGGCGGCCAGTGCCGTTGTGCCGATGACGATCTTCTTCATCCCGTGTCTCCTCATGTCGAGATGCCACGGGCCGTGGCCCGCGGCGCGGACTCTCCCGGCTCTCCGTGGTGCAACAGCTCTTCGATCAGCCGGACGGCCTCCGGTACGGCGTCGGAGACCGGCGCGCTGAGACCGATGCCCTCGTCCACCGAGGCCGGTTCGCACCCGACGACCAGGACGCGGTGTGGTGGCTCGCCGCCGGTCCCGGCACAGAGGGTGTCCAGCAGCGCCAGGACGGCGTCGGGGGTCATCCGGTGGCCGTCCAGCACGGGCGTGTCGGGCGGAGGGCTCCCGCCGCCGTCGTGTTCGATCACGTACAGCGTGCCGGGGGCTTCGCCGCGTGCTGTGGCGTCCACGAGGACGAGCGTGTCGTAGCCGTCCAGGAGCTGGTAGGCGAGGTGGACGCCCCGGACGCCGATGTCCACCACTTCGACGTGTTCCGGCAGTCGGCGTTCGGCGAGCCGGCGCGCGGTCTCCACGCCGAAGCCGTCGTCGCCGAGGAAGATGTTGCCGATGCCCGCGACGAGTGTCCGTGGACCTGCCGGTGGGGGTTGGTTCATGCGTCGTCCTCGAGCGGTGTGATCTCGTCGGGCTGGAAGTACAGGAACCGCCCCTGTTCGCGGCGGATGTCGGCGCCCGGGTCGCCCTCGACCGTGACCGCCAGGTGCACCCCGCCGTCGACGTCGTGCAGCACCGCCTCGACCTTTGCGGTGCGGCCCCGCAGGAAGATGTCCTGCGCGTCGGTGCGCCGCAGCCCGGGGTGCAGTTCGACGCGGCTGCCCTTGCCCACCGAACGGCCGTCCACGACGACCCGGTCCGCCGCCGGGTCGAAGCCCGCGTCGTTCGCGGGGTCCCACCAGGGTGTGTCGGGCCGCCGCACTCCGTGCTCGTCGGGGAAGCCCTCGTCAGGAGCAGGAGCCGCCGGGTCCGGACCGGTGACCTCGCGCAGGCTCCGTACCGCCCCGTGCAGGCGTTCCAGCACCTCGGCCGGCATCGAGTCCGCCAGCTCGATCACGGCGGCGGCCCGCTCGTCGGTGCCCCGGGCCTCGCGTTTCTCCTCGTCGGTGAGGGCCGCTGTGCGCAGTGCGAGGATCTCGTCGATCTCGGTGGCGTCGTAGAGGGCGCCGGGGCTCTCCGGCGCGATGGCCGGATGGTCCTCCAGGATGATCGGCGAGGACAGCACGAGGTCGGCGGTGCCGGGTTCGCCGGCGAGTACGGGCCAGGTGTGCAGGTTGCGGCAGGCGGCGACCGCGCCCTTCGCCCACTCGGGGGGATCGGTCATCGACAGGAACGATCCGGCGCTGAGGGCCATGAGGAGGTGGGTGGCCACCAGGGAGTACGGCAGCGCCGCGTCCCGGTCGGCGGCGTGGCCCTCGGGCGGTGTCCAGTCGCTGGTGTTCTCGATGACGGCGGTCAGGCGCATGGCCCGGTAGGGACCGTCGAGCTCGCGGGCGGACAGCCGGACCGTACCGCTGATCTCCGCACACCGCCGGACCAGCCGGCCGACGGTCCGGCCGGCCGCGTCCAGGACCGGCGCGGTGTCCTCCCGGGCGGGCAGGCGGAAGGCACGGGTGATGCCGTCGCCGAGGAGCTCCTCCACCGAGACGACCACCTCAACCCGCTCCTCGCCGCCCTCGTCCCAGGGGACCAGTACCCGGTCGTCGAGGTGGAGTTCGGAGACCGTGCCGAAGTCGCCGTCCGGGCGGGCCTGTTGCACCGTGCGCCGTCTGGCGCGCAGGAAGCGCACCTCGACCGAGAGGGTCGCGCCCGCTCTCGGTTCCATCAGGCATTCGGTGTGCTGGAAGTCGTGCTCCTCGCTCTCGGCGCCCCAGCCCGGCGGCACGAGCACCCCGAACTGCCAGCGCAGCCGGTTCTTGGCGGCCGAGGCGCGGTACGGGTAGAGCACGTAGCCCTCGAAGAGGACGGCGTCGGCCACCTGCCGGGCGTGGGCGAACCGCTCCTCCGTCGCGGGGACGAACGAGGTCACGGTCACTGGTCCGTCCTTCCGGTGGTGCCGGTGAGCGTGCGCAGCGGGTCTCTCCGGGGCGGGTCCGCGGCGCCGTCGGCGTCGAGCAGTGCCTTGAGGGTCGCCTCCCAGGAGGGCAGCGCGCGCCGGGAGCGGTAGGCGAGGAGGGCGTCCATGGTGTCGCCCGGCAGCCGGATCCAGCCGCACCCCGGGAAGTGCTGCTCGACCATCTCCCGCCAGGTGGCGACGGGCATCCGGAACGCCGCCTCCTGGTCCCACGGGACCGGCTCGACCTGGAAACCGCCGGCGCCCGTGAACGCCGTACCGGAGAAGAGCATCAGCAGCGGGACCTCGCCGTCGGTCAGGGCGGCGAGGTAGCGGGTGGCGGCGATCTCCATGTCGTAGGTGCAGGGCACCACGAGGTCGGTCTCGATCTCTCCGGTGAAGCTCGGGACCATGACCGCGACCTGGGCGAACTGCACCGGCTGGAGTGTGCTGCCCCAGCGGGAACGCTCGCCGAAGAGGTCCGCCAGCCCGTCCGCCTCGGCGGACCCGTAACCGCGGCGGGCAGGTTCGATACGGATCTGGCAGCGCAGCGCGAGGGCGTGCACGCGTGCGTTGTCTCCGGCGGTGACGCGCAGCCGGAAGACGAGGGTGGGGCCTGCGGCGTACCGGTCGGCCCGGACGCCGGTGCAGGCGAAGGAGAACTCCGTCATGGCCGCACCGCCTCGCCCACGGGCCGCGCGCGTCGCGAGACCTCCGCGAAGAACGCGTCCAGCGCGGCACGGGCCTCGGCCCCGCCGTCGAAGCCCTGCCACAACAGGCGCATCCGGCCGACGAGTTCGTAGCAGATGTCGATCGGTACGAGGTGGCACTCGCCGCGGCCCTCGGTGCGGCGCAGCAGCAGCGCCTCCACGTCGGGTTCCAGCAGTTCGGCGAGGCGGCTGCCGCCGAGGACGTCCGTCCAGGTGGCCGGGTCGAGTTCGCTCTCGGTGGCTCCGGCGGGGCTCGGGTAGAGGGCGACCAGCCGGTCGAGCGCCGCGTTGCGGAAGAGGAAGGCGACGCCGACCGGGATCTGCAACGCGTCCCACGCGCTCTCGTCGAGGCGGTGTCCGGGGTCGGTGAGGTAGCGGGCGGGGACCGTGCGGAAGCGGCCCGCGCCGGCGCCCGGCTGCGCCATCAGCAGAGCGCAGGGGGTGCAGGCGCAGACGAGGGCGCGTTTCTCGGTGTCGACGAGATGCCGGTGGTCCGTCTCCACCGTCACGGCGCACAACTCGCAGCGCTCGGGCTGCGGAGGCCTCTCGGCGAGGAACCTCCGCAGGCCGGGCGTGCCCGTCGCCGACGACGCCGTCATCGGGCCCCCGTCGGTGCGGTGCCGATCTGCAGGAGCGTGGGCCCGGCGGGCGCGGTCCGTACGTCGACGGCCCTGACCTCCGGGGCGAAGCAGGCGAGCGCCGCCTCCGCGGCCTCTCGGGCGCCGTCGCCGGATCCGCAGCCGCAGCCACCGGCCTCTGCGGCCCGCAAGGTGAGGGTGCCGCTCTCCTCGTCGAAGTCCACTACCTCCAGGGCGTGTTCGCGTACGACGTCGAGGGCGCGGGCGATGCGGGTGTCGCGGTCCTCGGGGTGCAGCTCGTGCAGGACGAGCAGGCTCGCGACCAGTTCGTCACCGAGCAGGACCGCCGACGCCTCGCCGGGAGCGGAGGACAGCAGCTGGAGGATGCGGGCCAGGCCGGCACCGTAGAAGTCCATGAGGGAGCGGACGAGTTCCTCCGCTGCCGCGGCGGCGGCCGGGTCGCCGCTCGCGGCCAGTCGCTCCAGCACCTCCTCGACCCGGCGTCCGGTCTGTTCGGCGTTGGCGGGTCGGGCCGCCGTCGGCGCGCTCATCCGCCCAGTCCGCTCAGGCCGGTGGGCACGTGCATCGACTTCACGGTCTTGCCGCCGCCGACGTACATGTGGACGCCGCAGGGCAGACAGGGGTCGAAGCTGCGGACGGCGCGCATGATGTCGATGCCCTTGAAGTTCTCCGGGGTGTTCTCCTCGAAGATGGGCGTGTTCTGTACCGCGTCCTCGTACGGGCCCGGGGTGCCGAAGGTGTCTCTGGTGCTGGCGTTCCAGGGGGTGGGCGGGTACGGGTGGTAGTTGGCGATCTTGCCGTCGCGGATCACCATGTGGTGGGAGAGAACGCCTCGGACCGCCTCGGTGAAGCCGACGCCGATGGCCTCGTCCGGGACCTCGAACTTCTCCCAGGTCTGGGTGCGTCCGGCGCGGACCTCCGCCAGACCCTTCTCCGCGCAGTGCAGGGCGACGGCGGCGGCGTACGCCTGGAAGTACGTGCGGGCACGGTTGCGCTCCAGCGCGTTGGACCATTTCGGGATCTGCCACTCGAAGGTGGTCTCCGGCTTGGTCATGGTGCGGGGCAGGTTGATGACCACGCTGTGGCCGGTGGCCTTGACGTACCCGATGTCGACGAGGCCGGACAGGGCGGTCGACCACAGGCGGGCGATGGGGCCGCCCCCGGTGTCCAGGGCCAGGTGGTCCTTGCCGTCGAACCAGCGCGGGGACATGACCCAGCTGTACTTGTCGTCGAAGTTCCGCTTCTGCGGGGCCGGGATGGTGTGCTGGTTCCACGGGTGGCGCGGGTCCACCGGGTTGCCGAGCGGGTCGTGGGTGACGAACTGCTCCTGGCCCTGCCAGTCCTCGTAGTAGGAACTGCCCAGCAGGATGCGCATGCCGAGGTTGATCTCGGTGAGGTCGTTGGTGACGAGCTTGCCGTCGACGACGACACCGGGGGTGACGAACATCCGCCGGCCCCAGTCCGTCATGTTGGCGTAGGTGAAGTCGCAGTACTCGGGGTCGTTGAGCGCGCCCCAGCAGCCGAGCATGACCCGGCGGCGGCCGACTTCCTCGTACCCGGGCAGGGCCTCGTAGAAGAAGTCGAACAGGTCGTCGTGGAGGGGTACGACGCGCTTCATGAACTCCACGTAGCGCATCAGACGGCTGAGGTAGTCCGTGAAGAGCTGTACGGAGGCGATGGTGCCGACGCCGCCCGGGTAGAGCGTGGAGGGGTGCACATGGCGGCCCTCCATCAGGCAGAACATCTCGCGCGTGTAGCGGCTGACTTGGAGGGCCTCGCGGTAGAACTCCCCTTCCAGGGGGTTCAGCGAACGCATGATGTCGGCGATGGTGCGATAGCCGTGCTCGGCCGCGTGCGGGGCCTCGGTGCGCTCGGCGAGTTCGAGGACACCGGGGTTGGTCTCCTTGACCATCTTCTCGCAGTAGTCGACCCCGACCAGGTTCTCCTGGAAGATGTTGTGGTCGAACATGTACTCCGCCGACTCGCCGAGGTTGATGATCCACTCGGCGAGGTGCGGGGGTTTCACGCCGTACGCCATGTTCTGCGCGTACACCGAGCAGGTGGCGTGGTTGTCGCCGCAGATCCCGCAGATGCGACTGGTGATGAAGTGGGCGTCGCGGGGGTCCTTGCCGCGCATGAAGACGCTGTAGCCGCGGAAGACCGACGACGTGCTGTAGCACTCCGCGACCCGCTTCTGCTTGAAGTCGATCTTCGTGTGGATGCCCAGGCTGCCCACGATCCGGGTGATCGGGTCCCAGGCCATCTCCACCAGGCCGCTGCCGTCGCCGGCCGCCTTCGTCTTCGGTGCCATCTGTGTGCCGTGCCCTTCGTTGCGCGGGAGGTTGGGGTGGGGGTGCACGAAGCGGGGAGCGGACTACTCCTCGTGGCGGATCCTCACCACGGGGGCCGGTAGCCGGTGGTGATCTTCTCTCCGGTGCGGCGCCACTTGGGCTCCTTGTCCACGGTCCTGGCGGTGATCGACCGCAGTTTGCGGACCACGGCGCCGTACGCTCCGCTGGCGTTGCTGGACAGCTTGGCGCCGGGGGGTTCGTCCATGAACGGCATGAACTTGTCGGGGAACCCGGGCATGGTGCAGGCGATGCAGATGCCGCCGACGTTGGGGCAGCCGCCGATCCCGTTCATCCAGCCGCGCTTGGGCACGTTGCACTTGACGACCGGGCCCCAGCACCCGAGCTTGACCAGACACGTCGGCGAGTCGTACGACAGGGCGAACTGGCCCTGTTCGTAGTAGCCCGCGCGGTCGCAGCCCTCGTGCACGGTGGCCCCGAACAGCCAGGTGGGGCGCAGTTTGTCGTCCAGCGGGATCATCGGGGCGGAGCCGGCCGCCTGGTAGAGCAGATAGGTGAGCGTCTCGGAGAAGTTGTCGGGCTGGATCGGGCAGCCCGGGACGCACACGATGGGGATGCCGGCGTGGGACTTCCAGTCCCAGCCGAGGTAGTCCGGTACGCCCATGGCGCCGGTCGGGTTGCCCGCCATGGCGTGGATGCCGCCGTAGGTGGCGCAGGTGCCGATGGCGACGACCGCCAGTGCCTTCGGGGCGAGCCGGTCGATCCACTCGCTGGTGGTGATCGGCTGGCCGGTCTCCGGGTCGTCGCCGAAGCCGCACCAGTAACCCTCGGGCTTGATCGCCTCGTTGGGGATGGAACCCTCGACGACCAGCACGAACGGGTCGATCTCGCCCCGCTCCCCCTTGAAGAACCACTCGATGAACGTGTCCGAGCCGCCGATCGGACCGCACTCGAAGTCGATGAGCGGCCAGTGGACGGCGATCTTCGGAAGGCCCGGCAGCACGCCGAGCACGATCTCCTCGATGCTGGGCTGCATGGCCGCCGTCAGCGAGACCGAGTCGCCGTCGCAGCTCAGGCCCGCGTTGATCCAGAGGATGTGGATCGTGGGTGTCTCGTCGGCGGGCGCCGTGTTCGCGTCCGCAGCGACGACCGTGCCCGGCGTCGCCTCAGTCATGGGACCGCCTCCTGGGGAGGTAAGGGATGAAGGCCATCTTTTCGGCCATCGCTCTTCTTCGTATCAGCCGTTCGGCCGGGATGAGATGTCATCGAGGGCCGTTCAAGTGACATCCGCGACCCAGGGCATCGGACCGGTTTACGCAACCGCGCCCGGACCGAGGTGCGGCGGGGTGCACTCCGGCCGCACCTTGTGGACGAAGGAGCGGCGCATGGCGTGATGGGGGGCGTCCCGGTCGTCGAACGTCCGGCGCATCCGGGCCAGCTCCCGTTCACGGAAGCCGGCCAACGGGGTCGTGCTCTCCAGCAGGTCCAGCTCCGCCTTCTTCGCGGTGATCCGTGACGCCGTCGCCGGAAGTGACGCAAGGCGCGCCGCCAGGCCGCAGACCTCCCGCGCGAACTCATCAGGACCACAGTCGACCACCCGGTCGACGAGCCCGAGGCGCAGTGCGCCCGCCGAGCTCACCGGGAGGGCCTCGGCCATCAGCCGTTCGGCCGTCGCGACACCCACCCTGCGCGGGAGGGTGTGCGTCCAGTACTCCGAGCCGTACAGGCCCATCAGACGGTAGTGGGGGTTCAGCACGGCGCCCGAGCGGCACCACACCTCGTCGGCCGCCAGGGCGAGCATCACTCCGCCCGCGGCGGCGTTGCCCGCGACCGCCGAGACCACCAGCCGGTCCGTCGTCGTCAGGACCGCTTCGACCAGATCGTCGATGGCGTTGATGTTCGCCCAGGACTCGGCGGCGGGGTCGCTCGCGGCCTCGATGACGCCCAGGTGGATCCCGTTGGAGAAGAAGTCCCGTTCGCCGCCCAGCACGAGCACCGCTGTGGGCCGCGCACACGCTTCCCGGTAGGCGTCCAGGAGACGTCGGCACTGCTCCGTGCTCATGGCGCCGCCGGGGAAGGAGAACGAGAGGAAACCCGCATTCCCGTCCTCGCGGTAGCGGATGTCGGCCCAGGTATCGTGCCGCGCCTCGGGCAACCGGGGCAGGGCATCCTCGGGCAGCGGCGGCAGCCGGTCGCCCAGCGCCCGTACGGCGGGCAGTTTGAAGGTGGGCGGCTGCCCGGGCAGGCGCCGGGGCCGCAGTTCGGGGATCCACACGGCGCCATCGCTGGTGGCCCGGCAGATGGCCCCGGCCCGGGTGGCAAGCAGCTCGCCCGGGCGGCCGCGCAACACGTTCTCGGGACGACCGCCGTGCAGATACCACTCAGCGCCGAGCAGTACGTCCAGCACACCGGGCTGCGAGTCCGCCGCTCTCAGCTTGCGCAGGACGTCCTGTGTGGAGTCCTCGGCCCAGTCGATCCGCCGGACGCTCTGGTCGAGGTACGGCCGCGGACGCGGGCCCGCACCGACCGAGCCTGCTGTGCCTGCCGTGTCTGCCGTGTCCTGCTTGCGCGGTACGTGCGTTCCCGAGGCGAAGCGCTCCACCGCGAGCATGACGGCCTCCAGCGCGGCGTCGGCGATCTCGCCCCGGTACAGCTCGCTCTTGGAGACGGGAGGAACCCGGCACGGAACGGAGGCCCACACGTCACCGGCGTCCATCTCCTCGTCGGCCTGCAGGACGGTGACGCCCCACTGGTCGACGCCCTCGTGAATCGCCCAGTCCAGGGAGGACGGTCCCCGGTCGCCCACGGGCCCCGGATGGACGACGAGGCAGGTGTACGCCGTCCACACCTCCTCGGGAATCGCCGTCCTCAGCATCGGCGCCACGACGAGATCCGGTGCGTGCCGCCGCACGGCTTCCGGCAACGGGCTTGTGGGCAGGGCGAGTTCGACCGCGACGGTGTGTCCCCGGTCGCGCAGTTCGGCGTGGGTGCGCTGGGTGAGGCTGTTGAACGCGCTGGCCAGGATCAGGATGTGCACGGCTGCCTCCGGGCGGACGGGCGGCAGGCAGGGATGGCCGCCGACCACGATCCTCGGCCACGGCGGACCGCCGTTCCCGACACCGGACCGGGAGGTCATCCGAAAGCGGGCGCCGATCGGCCGTCCGGCCTCACCGGCCGTTCACCGAGTCAGCCGTGGTGAACCGTCACTGCCGCCGCAGGCCGCTGGTGATGCGCTCCCATGAGGAGCGGGTGGCGCCGAAACGGGTCTCGTGCGTCCAGATGTGGGTGCACGAACGGCACTGCAGATGGAGCAGGCTGCCGAGGTTGGAGAGCAGATAGCGCCAGTGCTCGGAGCAGGTCCGCCCCTGCTCACAGGTGGCGCACCCGCGACGGTCGTCACAGTTCGGGCAGGCCACCCAGGCGCGACGCCCGATGTCGGCCTGGGGGTCAAGAGGCAGCATGGCCGTCCCCCCTCCGCGGAAGCACGCCGGCCGAGACCAGCTCGTCGTACACACGCTGCTGCTCCGCGCTGAGACCGGAATAGAGCAGCTCGTAAGCCGCCTCCTCGCCGCGCAGTACGGCGACGGGGTCCCAGTCGGAGCCGAGCGCGTCCAGCACATGGGCGCGCCGGAGAAGTTCGTGTGAGCTCAGGTCGACGTGCAGGTCCACCAGGGCGTCCGGTTCGCCAGGAGGAATGCGGCCATGGGAGGACATGCGACTGAACGTAGGTAAGCGTTCGTCCCTCCGGCAAGAGCAGGTGGGAGAAGTCACAGCACTCGCGACCCCTCGCGAACCACCGCCGGATGGGGCACGGTGGAGCTTGGACTGCCGTCAGGAGGGTCCAGCGCGTCCAGTTCTCCAGTACGTCCAGTACGTCCCGTACCGCGAAGAGGAGTACCCGCATGTCGAACCACACCTATCGGGTCACCGAGATCGTCGGCACCTCGCACGAAGGCGTCGACCAGGCCGTCCGCAACGGCATCAGCCGCGCCTCGCAGACCCTGCGCAACCTGGACTGGTTCGAGATCACGCAGGTCAGGGGGCAGATCGTGGACGGGCAGGTCGAGCACTACCAGGTCGGTCTGAAGGTCGGTTTCCGGCTGGAGGACAGCGAGTAACCGGACAGCGCCCCCGCTCAGGTCCGGCCCTCGGTCTCCTGCGCCTCCTTCAGGGCGCTCGAGTCGGCCGCCCAGCGGGCCCGTACGACGGTGAAGCCGGCGCGTTCCGCGTCCTGGCAGACGAGTTCGTCGTCGTCGACCAGGACGCGGATCTCGCGGTTCTGGGCCAGGCGGCGCAGGATCTCCAGTTTGGTGCCCCGCGCGGGCCTGCGGTCGTCGTTGCGCCGCATCCAGACGCGGCCCTCGGGCAGTCCGTGGGCGACGAGCCAGGCGAGCGTGTCCCGGCGGCAGCGCTCGGGCCGCCCGGTGAGGTAGACGACCTCGCACTCCCGCGCGCTCTCCAGGGCCAGCGTCACACCCTCGGTCAGTGGCGGGTCGTGCGGGGCGGCGGCGAAGAAGGCCGCCCAGTCGCGGGGCCTGCGCTCCAGGTACCGCTGCCGGTGCGCGGTGTCGGCGAGTGTGTTGTCGAGGTCGAACACGGCGAGCGGCCGGCCGCTGTTCGAGCTGCTGTTCTCCTTCACGGTTCCCGACCATAGTCAGCCGGACCCGGCAACCTCCAGGGCTCCGGCGGCCACTGCTGTGCGACAACAGCCGAGGCAGAGGCGGGAGCCGTACATGCGTGACGCAGCGATCCGGACGGGAACGGCGGTACTGGGTACCGCGTTATTGGCGGCGGGGATGCTCGTGGGGGCCGCCGGGGGCGCGAGCGCCGCGACGACGCTCGTCGTGGCGACCAACGGCGACGACTCGGCGCCGGGCACGCTCGCACGCCCCCTGAAGACCATTCAGAAGGCCGTCGACCTGGCGAAGCCGGGCGACACGATCACCGTGCGCGGGGGCACGTACGCCCTCACCGACAACGTCACCATCACCGGCTCCGGCACCGCGTCCCAGCCCATCACCCTGACCGGCTACTCGGGCGAGCGGGTCGTCGTGGACGGGGAGCAACTGCCCGCCAGTCACACACCGGTCGGCGGCAGCATCCCCCGCGCCGAGCGCGGCGCGATCCACCAGGAGGCCTCGTACTGGCGGATCTCGGGGCTGGAGATCGTGAACGGGCCGTACGGCGTCTACTGCGACGGCTGCAACAACAACGTCTTCGCCCGGCTGGTCACCCACGACAACTACGAGTCCGGTTTCCAGCTCCAGGGCGCCTCCAGCAACAACCAGATCCTGGACCTGGACAGTTACGGCAACCGCGACCCTCGCAAGAACGGTGAGAGCGCGGACGGCCTCGCCATCAAGGAGGGCGGCGGGACCGGCAACGTCGTGCGCGGCGCGCGGCTGTGGAACAACGTCGACGACGGCTTCGACGCCTGGAAGTTCACCTCGCCGATCACGATCGAGAACACCATCGCGTACGGCAACGGCTTCAACCGCTGGAACTTCCCCGACTTCGCGGGCGACGGCAACGGTTTCAAGCTGGGCGGCGGCACCCCGGCGCCCGCCGCGGCGCACGTCCTGCGGAACACGGCCGCGTATCGGAACGCGGCGCACGGCTTCACGGACAACGGCAACCCCGGTGCCCTCGCCATCAACCGCAGTACGGCGTACGGGAACGCGGGCACCGGCTTCGACATGGACGTCTCCGGTGGACGCGCCACCCTCACGGCCAACCTGTCGGTCGCCGACGGACGCGCGGCCGCCCTGGGCTCCGCCACCGTCTCCACCGGCAACTCCTGGGATCTGGGCGGGACTTGGAACGCCGCGTCGGTACTGAGCACCGACCCGGCGCCCCTCACGGGCGCGCGCCGCCCGGACGGTTCACTGCCCTCGGCCCCCAGCTTCCTCGTTCCGCGCGCCGGAACGACCGTCGGAGCCCGCTTCTAGGCGATCTTCAGGGGCCGTTAAGAAAGTATTTCGCGGGGCGTGGGCGATCAACCGGAATTGAACCTGTCGGAAACATTGACTCACTCACGCCCCCTACCTATCTTTCGGTCGAACCTCCGTACGTCGTTCCAAATATCGAACAATAGCGGCCCGTGCAACAGGCCGCCGAAGGAGACTCGCCGTGGACCGCACCCGCAGCAGCTCGACCAGCCGACGCACGCTCCTCAAGGCCTGCACGGCCGTGGTCGTCGCCGTCACCGTGCCCGCCGTCACCGGCACTCCGGCGTTCGCCGCCGTCCCGGCCTCCCCCGCGGTCACCTTCACCAACCCGATCGCCGCGCAGCGCGCCGACCCGCACATCTACAAGCACACCGACGGCTACTACTACTTCACCGCCACGGTCCCGGCGTACGACCGGATCGTGCTGCGCCGGGCCACCACGCTCCAGGGTCTCGCGAGCGCCGCGGAGACGACCATCTGGACCAAGCACGCCAGCGGTGAGATGGGCGCCCACATCTGGGCTCCGGAGATCCACTTCATCGACGGCAAGTGGTACATCTACTTCACGGCCGGCTCCTCGAACGACATCTGGAAGATCCGCCCGTACGTCCTGGAGTCCTCGTCCGCCAACCCCATCACCGGGACCTGGACCGAGAAGGGCCGGATCGCGCTGCCGCTGGACACCTTCTCGCTGGACGCGACCACCTTCGTGGTGAACGGCACCCGCTATCTGAGCTGGGCGCAGAACGACCCGGCCGTCGGCGACGGCACCAACATCTACCTCGCGAAGATGTCCAACCCCTGGACCATCAGCGGCACTCCGGCGATGATCTCCCGGCCCACGCTGTCCTGGGAGACCATCGGGCACACGGTGAACGAGGGGCCGTCCGTCATCGAGCGCAACGGCAAGATCTTCATGGCCTTCTCGGCCAGCGCCACCGACGCCAACTACTGCCTGGGCCTGCTGACCGCGTCCGCCTCCGCCGATCTGCTCAACCCGGCCTCCTGGACGAAGAACCCGCAACCGGTGTTCACGTCCAACGCCGCGACCGGGCAGTACGGACCGGGCCACAACACCTTCACGGTCTCCGAGGACGGCAAGTCCGACATCCTCGTCTACCACGACCGCAACTACAAGGACATCAGCGGCGACCCGCTCAACGACCCCAACCGGCGCACCCGTTACCAGAAGCTGTACTGGAACGCCGACGGCACCCCGAACTTCGGCATCCCGGTCTCCGACGGTCTCACCCCGGTCCGCTTCTCGTCGTTCAACTACCCGGACCGGTACATCCGGCACTGGGAGTTCCGGGCGAAGATCGAGGCGAACGTCACCAACCTCGCCGACTCGCAGTTCCGCATCGTGCCCGGGCTGACCGGCTCCGGCACCGTCTCGCTGGAGTCGGCGAACTTCCCCGGCTACTACCTCCGGCACAAGAACTACGAGCTGTGGGTGGAGAAGAACACCGGTACGGCCACCTTCCTGGCCGACGCCTCCTTCACCCAGCGTGCGGGCCTCGCCGACTCGGCCGGGGTGTCCTTCGAGTCGTACAACTTCCCGGGCCGGTACATCCGGCACTACAACAACCTGCTCCAGCTCCAGCCCCTCAGCACCTCGCTCGACCAGCAGGACGCGACGTACTACGCCGAGTAGCGAGCACGGATCAAGGCCGAGTCGGTCAGACAGACCCAGACATGTCAGTCACCTCAGAGACGAGGCACATGTGACACCCCCTCTGTCCAGGCGGTTCCTGCTCCAGAGCGCCGTCGCCGCGGCCGCGGCGCCCGCGTTCGCCTACGCCACCTCCGGCCGGGCCGCCGCCGCAGCGCTGCCCGCGCCGTCCGCCTGGACGCTGCGCCCCTTCGAGCTGAAGGACGTCTCGCTCGGCCAGGGCGTCTTCGCGAGCAAGCGCCAGCTGATGCTGGACCACGGTCGCGGCTACGACGTGAACCGGCTGCTCCAGGTCTTCCGCGCCAACGCGGGCCTGTCCACCGGCGGGGCGGTCGCCCCGGGTGGCTGGGAGGGCCTGGACGGCGAGGCCAACGGCAACCTGCGCGGCCACTACACCGGGCACTTCCTGAGCATGCTGTCGCAGGCGTACGCGAGCACCCGGGACCAGGCCTACGCAGACAAGATCGCGACCATGGTCGGCGCGCTGACCGACGTACGCGCGGCCCTGCGCACCGACCCGCGCATGCTCGTCGTCACCGGGAAGTGGGGCGGCGCGCACGAGAACGTGCGGGGTTCCTACCAGTACGTGGACCTCCCGGCGGCCGTGCCGGGCGGTGCCGCGGCGATCACCCTGTCGATCTGGGTCAGGCCCACGCACAACGCCAACTGGCAGCGGGTCTTCGACTTCGGCAACGACACCACCAAGTACATGTACCTGGCCTCCCGCAACGGCAGCGGGGTACCGCGGTTCGCGATCACCACCAACGGGCCCGGCGGCGAGCAGGGCCTCAACGGCACCGCCGCGCTGCCGCTGAACCAGTGGAGCCACCTCGCGGTGACCATCTCGGGCACCACGGGCACCCTCTATGTCAACGGCACCGCCGTCGCCACGAACACCGCCATGTCGCTCAATCCGTCCGCCCTGGGCACCCTGACGAACAACTGGCTCGGCCGCTCGAACTTCTCCGGGGACCCGGTCTACGCGGGCGCCTTCGACGAGTTCAACGTCTACTCGCGCGCCCTGACGGCGGCCGAGATCACCTCGTTCCAGACCAGCGAGGCAAAGAACTCCGCCGCGGGACTCGGCAACCTCGCCTCGTACTACTTCTCCGCCACCACCGGCGGTACGTTCGGCGACGCCTCCGGGCGCGGACTGACCGCCACCCTGCGCCGCACCTGGGGCGGCCCGAGCCACCCGGGCTTCCTCGCCGCGTACCCGGAGACGCAGTTCATCGCACTGGAGTCGGCGACGAGCGCCGACTACACCAAGATCTGGGCGCCCTACTACACGGCGCACAAGATCCTCAAGGGGCTGCTGGACGCCTACCTCGCCACGGACGACGCGCGGGCGCTGGACCTCGCGTCCGGGATGTGCGACTGGATGCACTCCCGGCTGTCCAAGCTGCCCGACGCCACCCTGCAGCGGATGTGGGGGATCTTCTCCAGCGGTGAGTTCGGCGGCATCGTCGAGACCATCGTCGACCTGTACACGATCACCGGCAAGGCCGACCACCTCGCCCTGGCCAAGCTGTTCGACCTCGACACCCTCATCGACGCGTGCGCGGCGAACACGGACACCCTGAACGGCCTGCACGCCAACCAGCACATCCCGATCTTCACCGGCTACGTACGGCTGTACGACGCGACGGGCGAGACGCGCTATCTCACCGCCGCGAAGAACTTCTGGGGCATGGTCATCCCGCAGCGCATGTACGGGATCGGCGGCACCAGCACGGCCGAGTTCTGGAAGGCGCGCGGGGTGATCGCGGGGTCGATCACCGACACCAACGCCGAGACCTGCTGTGCGTACAACCTGCTCAAGCTGAGCCGGACCCTGTTCTTCCACGAGCAGGACCCGAAGTACATGGACTACTACGAGCGGGCGCTCTACAACCAGGTGCTCGGCTCGAAGCAGGACAAGGCCGACGCCGAGAAGCCGCTCGTCACGTACTTCATCGGGCTCAACCCCGGGCATGTGCGCGACTACACGCCCAAGCAGGGCACCACGTGCTGCGAGGGCACGGGTATGGAGAGCGCCACGAAGTACCAGGACTCGGTGTACTTCAAGGCGGCCGACGGCACCTCCCTCTACGTCAACCTGTACAGCCCCTCCACGCTGAACTGGGCGGAGAAGGGCGTCACCGTCACCCAGACCACCGCGTATCCGCAGGAGCAGGGCACCACGCTCACCTTCGGGGGCGGCAGCGCGGCCTTCGCGCTGCGGCTGCGGGTGCCCCTCTGGGCGACGGCCGGGTTCCAGGTCACCGTCAACGGGCAGGCGGTGAGCGGGACCCCGGTCGCCGGGAGCTACTTCGCGGTGTCGCGGACCTGGCAGAGCGGGGATGTCGTACGGATCAGTGTGCCGTTCCGGCTGCGGGTCGAGAAGGCGCTCGACGACCCGTCGCTGCAGACCCTGTTCTACGGGCCGGTGAACCTGGTCGCGCGCAGTGCGAGCACCAGTTACCTGTCCGTCGGGCTCTACCGCAACGCGGCCCTCTCCGGCGATCTGCTGCCCTCGCTCACCCCGGTCAGCGGCAAGCCGCTGCACTACACGCTGAACGGCACCGAGTTCGCCCCCTTCTCCGAGGGGACCGAGGATCCGACGCACGCCTATGTGCGGCGCGCCGAACCCACGGTCGTGTTCGGGACCGTCAGTTCGGGGGTCGCCAACCCGGCGAAGTCCGACGGCACCACGCTCCTCGACGAGATCTGGGCGGGGGCACCCTTCGCGAACAAGGCGGCGCTGGTCACCCGGGTCCAGTCGACGACGGCGGCCTATGTGTCGGCGGGGCTCCTCACCCAGGCGGCGGCCGACACGGTGGTGAGCACCGCGCAGGGAGCGTCGTACGTGTCCTGACCGTCGTACACCTCGTGATCGCCGCGGGCGGTACCCCTACGTGAGGGGTACCGCCCGTCGGTCGTGGGGACGACCGGTGAGGGCGGCTGTACTGCGTTCTCAGTAGTCGCGATTGCCGACAGCTGTACGACGACGGGAGGGGGTCGGTCCCGGGAGCCTTGGCGGGTACCCGAGATCCGATGATGTGGAGACCTCCCCCTCGTGGCCACCTTCCTGTACAAGCTGGGCCGACTGGCCTTCCGGCGGCGCTGGTACGTCGCCCTGATGTGGGTCGCGGTGCTCGCCGCCGTCGGTGCCGGCGCCGCGACCGCACCCGCCGCCCCCGACGCGGACAACTCGATGCCGGGAATCGAGTCCCAGAAGGCCTTCGACCTGATGGACCAGCGCTTCCCCGGTTCCAACGCGCACGGCGCGAACGCCCGGGTGGTGTTCGTGGCGCCGAGCGGCGAGAAGGTCACCGCCACCGAGAACCGGGCGGCGATCGAGAAGTTCGTGGGCGAGGTGGCCGACGGTTCACAGGTCGCGTCCGTCGCGGACCCCTTCCAGGCGAAGGCGGTCAGCGGGGACACGTCGACGGCGTACGCCACCGTCACCTACAAGGCGAAGCCCGACGATCTCACCGACGCCACCAAGAACCACCTCCGGGACAGCATCAAGGAGGCACAGGGCTCGGGGCTGACCGTCGAGGTCGGCGGTACGGCGCTGGCGACGACGCCCTCGGCGGGCGGCGCGGCCGAGGCGATCGGTATCGCCATCGCGGCCCTCGTCCTGGTGGTCACCTTCGGTTCGCTCGCCGCCGCCGGGCTGCCGCTGCTGACCGCGGTCATCGGGGTGGGCGTCAGCATGGCGTCGATCCTCGCGCTGAGCAGCGCGCTCGGGCTGTCCCCGACGACCGGGACGCTCGCCAGCATGCTGGGCCTGGCCTGCGGTATCGACTACGCGGTGTTCATCGTCTCCCGCTACCGGGAGGAACGCGGCAAGGGGCACGACCCGCAGGAGGCGGCCGCGCTCGCGGCCGGTACCGCCGGTTCGGCGGTCGTCTTCGCCGGTCTGACCGTGATCATCGCGCTGGCCGGGCTCATGGTGGTCGGGGTGCCGATGCTGACCAAGATGGGGCTCGCGGCGGCCGGCGCGGTCGGTGTCGGGGTGCTTGTGGCGCTGACCCTGGTCCCGGCCCTGGTGGGCTTCTGGCCGAACGCCCTGCTCGCGCGCTCCGCCCGGAAGTCCGGGCGGGTCAAGGAGACAGGTGAGCACAACGGCGGCACCCGCTGGGCCCGGTTCGTGCTGCGCCGTCCCGTGCCGGTGCTGATCGCCTCGGTGGCCGGACTCGGCGCCCTCGCGATACCCGTGATGGACCTCCAGCTGGGCACGTCCGGCGACGAGGCCAAGTCGACGTCGACCACCGAGCGCCGCGCCTACGACGACCTCGCGAAGGCCTTCGGCCCCGGCTTCAACGGCCCGCTGACGATCGTCGTGGACGCCAAGGGGGCGGCCGACGCCAAGGGGGCGGTGGCGACGATCTCCGAGAAGATCGCCGCCACGAAGGGGGTCGTGTCGGTCTCCCCGGCCCGCTTCAACCCCGCCGGTGACACGGCGGTCTTCTCCGCGGTGCCGGCCGACGCGCCGACCAGCACGAAGACGCAGGACCTCGTGAAGAGCATCCGGTCCGAGCGACAGGCCGCGGTGGCCGGCACGGACGCGGAGTTCAGCGTCACCGGCACCACGGCGGCGAACATCGACGTCGCCCAGAAGATGCAGGACGCGCTGGTCCCGTATCTGATCGTGGTCGTCGGGCTGGCCGTCGTGCTGCTCCTGCTGGTCTTCCGGTCGGTCCTGGTACCGGTGAAAGCGGCTCTCGGCTTCCTTCTCTCCGTACTGGCCGCGCTCGGCTCCGTGATCGCGGTGTTCCAGTGGGGCTGGGGCGCCTCGCTGCTGGGCGTCGAGACGACCGGGCCGATCATGAGCATGATGCCGATCTTCCTGGTGGGCATCGTCTTCGGCCTCGCGATGGACTACGAGGTGTTCCTGGTCGCCCGGATGCGGGAGGCGTACGTCCACGGGGACGGGCCCGGGCAGTCGGTCGTGACCGGGTTCCGGTACAGCGCGCGAGTGGTGGTCGCCGCCGCGCTGATCATGATCGCCGTCTTCTCCGGCTTCGTCGGGGCCGGTGAGTCCATGATCAAGATGATCGGCTTCGGGCTGGCGGTGGCCGTCCTGTTCGACGCCTTCGTGGTCCGCATGACGCTGGTGCCCGCCGTACTGGCCCTGCTCGGCAAGGCCGCCTGGTGGATACCGGGCTGGCTGGACAGGGTGCTGCCGCGGGTCGACGTGGAGGGCGAGGCGCTCACCCACCGGACGGCCACACCCGAGGACGGGGCGGACGGAACGGCGGACCGGGAGACGGTCCGGGTCTGACCCCCCTGCCGTACGCCCTGGGGGCCGCCCGTGCCGGACACACGGGCGGCCCCCACCGGACGCCCTGACGTGTTGTCGTGGACCATGGGTCGCCATGGGTCGCCATGGGTCCACCGCCCCCGACCGGAGTGAACGAGTGAACCGATGAACACCGCCATCGAGCGCTATCTCGCGGACCACCCCCGTGTCGTCGACACGGTGACCGTCGTAACGCTGTTCGTTCTCTTCATCGTGGGGGCCCGGATCACCCTGCCCGGTGCCACCCGGCACGAGGCCCTGTGGCCCGCCGCGATCATCGCCGTCAGCGCGTGCGCGGGCGTGCTGCTGAGCCGCAGCCGTCCACGGACGGCCGTGGTGGTGACCACGGTCTGCGCCCTGACCGCGAGCGCGCTGGGCTATCTGGTCACCGCGCTGATCCTGGCGCCCGCCATGGTCGCGATCTACTGGCTGGCCATCCTCACCGACCGGCGGACCACCCGCGTCTACTGCCTCGGCATGATCGCCACGCTGGTGACCACGACCACCTTCCTCGACCCCCTCGACCATCCGCTCCTCCTGAAGACAGTCGCCCCCATCGCGTACGTGCTCGTCCCGGTCGCCAGCGGCAGCGCGCGCCGGATGCGCCGCGCCTATCTGGACGCCGTGCACGCGCGTGCCGAGTTCGCCGAGCGGACCCGTGAGGAGGAGGCCCGGCACCGGGTGACCGAGGAGCGCATGCGCATCGCCCGGGAGCTCCACGATGTCGTCGCCCACCATCTGGCCCTCGCCAACGCGCAGGCGACCACCGCCGCGCACCTCGCGCGCAGCAACCCCGAGCAGACCCGCAGGATGCTGACCGACCTCACCGACACCACGTCCTCGGCGCTGCGTGAACTCAAGGCCACCGTCGGGCTGCTGCGCCACGCCGACGACGTCGACGCCCCGCTGGAACCGGCCCCCGGGCTGTCCCGGCTCCCCGAGCTGATTGACGCGGTCCGGTCCGCCGGGGTCGAGGTCGTCCTCACCACCACGGGCAGGGAGCGTCCGCTGTCGCCGGGGGTGGACCTGACGGCGTACCGGATCGTGCAGGAGGCGCTCACCAACATCACCAAGCACGCGGTGGGGGCGACGGCGTCCGTGCTGCTCGCGTACTCGGCGGACCGTCTGACCATCACGGTCACCAACAACGCCGGCGTCACGGCCCTCGCCGATACGTCCGCGCGCCCGCCCGCGAATGCGCCCACGCACCCGCCCGCGCCCGGGGTCGGGTTCGGTCTCATTGGGATGCGGGAGCGCGCCCAGTCCGTCGGCGGCAACCTGGAGGCAGGTCACCGTCCGGAGGGCGGCTTCGAGGTCTCCACCGCGCTGCCCCTCTACCCCCAGCCCCCGGAAGAAGAAGAGCGCACCCCATGACCATTCGCGTCCTGCTCGCCGACGACCAGGCACTGCTCCGGGCGACGTTCCGGATCCTGATCGACTCCGAGACCGACATGACGGTGATCGGCGAGGCCACCGACGGCCGGGAGGCGGTCGAGCTGACCCGCGCCCATCTCCCCGACGTGGTCCTCATGGACATCCGGATGCCCGGCACCGACGGTCTGGCCGCCACGACCGCGATCTGCGCCGACCCGGAGCTGGCCGCGACGCGGGTGCTGATCCTGACGACGTTCGAGACGGACGAGTACGTGGCCCAGGCGCTGCGTGCGGGCGCCAGCGGCTTCCTCGGCAAGGACGTCACCGCCGAGGCGCTGCTCGCCGGCATCCGCACGGTGGCCTCCGGCGAGGCCCTCCTCTCCCCGGGCGCCACCCGGACCCTCATCACCCGCTTCCTCAACTCCCCTGCTCCGGGAGCCCAGTTGGCGACACCCGAGTCACTCGCGGCGCTCACGGCCCGGGAACGGGAGGTGATGTGCCTGGCGGCCGAGGGCAGATCCAACGACGAGATCGCGGAGCAGCTGTACGTCAGCCCGCTGACGGTACGCACCCACGTACACCGAGCGATGACCAAGCTGGGCGCCCGCGACCGGGCCCAACTGGTCGTCGCCGCCTACCAGTCGGGCCTGGTACGGGCGACGCCTCCGCAGGGGTAGTGAGCCTGCGGGCCGCCGGACCCCGTCGGGTCCGGTTCACTCGGTCCGCCGGGGCGGGGGGGCCGGGCCCTGGGCGGGCCGCGGCGCCGCGGGGCCTGAGTCGCTGCGCGAGCGGGAGCGTTGGGCGAGCCGGAGCGTTGGGCGAGCCCGAAACGCTGCGCGAGCCGCCCGTGCCAGATGCCCTACGCGAGCCCGGAGCGCTGTACGAGCCGGAGCATTGGGCAAGCCCGAGGCGCTACGCAAGGCCGAGGCACCGCCCGAGCCCGAGGCGCTGCGCGAGCCGGACCATTGGGCGAGCCCAAGGCGCCGCCCAAGCCCGAGGCGCTACGCAAGCCCGGAGCAAAGGCAATCCCGAGACGCCCCGCGAGCCCAAGGCACTGCCCGAGCCGGACCGTGGGGCGAGCCCAAGGCGCCGCCCGAACCCGAGGCGCTATGCGAGCCCGGAGCAGGGGCAAGCCCGAGGCGCCGCGCGAGCTAGATCGTTAGGCCAGCCCGAGGCGCCGCGCGAGCCCAAGGCGCCACCCGAACCCGGAGCAGGGGACAAGCCCGAGGCGCTCCGCGAGCCAGACCGTTGAGCCAGCCCGAGGCGCCGCGCGAGCCCAAGGCGCCACCCGAACCCGGAGCAGGGGACAAGCCCGAGGCGCTCCGCGAGCCAGACCGTTGGGCCAGCCCGAGGCGCCGCGCGAGCCAGGGTCGACTGGTGTCATGCGGTGGCGACGTCGTCGGCGGCGAGTTGCCGGCGGTGTCTCTGCCGGGTAACCCGGCGAAGCCGCCGGTGTGGGCGGCTTCGCCGGGACGTGTGTCAGGGGCCGATCATCGTGCGGCGGCACGCCGACCGTGGAGAGGCCCCCTCCCACGTCATTGCCGGTGCCGTCCCGGCGAAGCCGCTCACCACGCGCGGCTTCGTCGAGGGCCTTCTCAGTCGCCTACTGTCGTGGGCTGCACCGTTTCGTCCGTCGGGGCCGGGGTGGTCGTGGGGCGGGTGCGGCGGGCTCGTCGGGCCCTGGCGCGGGCCGCAAGTGGCTCCGTCCAGCGGGCGGTGAGGGGGCCGGCGACGACCAGGATCAGGACGTACGCCGTGGCCAGGGGGCCGAGGTCGGACTCGATGCCGGCGGTGACCGCGAGGCCCGCGATCACGATCGAGAACTCGCCGCGGGCGACCAGCGCGCCGCCCGCTCGCCAGCGGCCCCTGACGGAGATCCCGGCGCGACGGGCCGCCCAGTAGCCGGTGGCGATCTTCGTGCCCGCCGTGACGACGGCCAGGGCGAGGGCCGGCAGCAGTACGGGCGGGATGCTCGCCGGGTCGGTGTGCAGCCCGAAGAAGACGAAGAAGATCGCCGCGAACAGGTCCCTGAGCGGGCTGAGCAGGGTGTGCGCGCCCTCCGCGACCTCCCCCGACAGCGCGATCCCGACAAGGAACGCGCCCACCGCGGCGGAGACCTGCAGTTCCTGCGCGATACCCGCGACAAGGATGGTCAGCCCGAGGACGACCAGCAGCAGCTTCTCGGGGTCGTCGCTGGAGACGAAGCGGGAGATGACCCGGCCGAAGCGGACGGCGATGAACAACACCAGGCCGGCGGCCCCGAGCGCGATCGCCAGGGTGACGCTGCCCGCGGCGAGCGAGACCCCCGCCACCAGCGCGGTGACGATGGGCAGGTAGACCGCCATCGCCAGGTCCTCCAGGACCAGGATGCTGAGGATCACCGGGGTCTCCCGGTTGCCGACCCGGCCCAGGTCACCGAGCACCTTCGCGATGACACCGGAGGACGAGATCCAGGTGACCCCGGCGAGCACGACGGCGGCGACCGGGCCCCAGCCGAGGAGCAGCGCGGCGGCAGCACCGGGCAGCGCGTTCAGGGTGAAGTCGACCAGCCCGGCCGGATAGTGGGACTTGAGGTTGGAGACGAGATCGCTGGCCGTGTACTCGAGGCCGAGCATCAACAGCAGCAGGATGACGCCGATCTCGGCGCCGGTGGCGATGAACTCCTCGCTCGCGCCGAGCGGCAGCAGCCCGCCTTCGCCGAAGGCGAGACCGGCGAGCAGATAGAGGGGTATCGGGGAGAAGCTCAGGCGTGCGGCCATCCGGCCGAGCAGTCCGAGGGCCAGGATGATGGCGCCGAACTCGATCAGCAGTACCTGGGAGTGCATGGCGGTGTCACTCCCGTCCGAGTATCGCCGCGGCGGCGTCGACGCCCTCGCGCGTGCCGATCACGATGATGACGTCCCCGCCGGCCAGCCGGAAGTCGGGCGTCGGGGAGGGGATCGCCTCGGCGCGCCGCAGCACGGCGACCACGGACGCGCCGGTCTCCGTCCGCATGCGCGTCTCCCCGAGCACCCGCCCGTTCCAGCGCGACCCGGCGGCCACCTCCACACGCTCCGCCACCAGCCCCAGCGGTGTCGTCGACAGCAGACTGGAGCTGTGGTGCGAGGGGCTCAGCGCGTCGATCAGCGAGGCGGCCTCCGGCGCGGTCAGCCGCAGCGACTGGGCGCACGAGTCCGGATCGTCCTCCCGGTACAGGCTCACGGTGCGGCCGCCGTCGCGGTGGGCGACGACCGAAAGATGGCGTTGCTCACGCGTGATGAGGTCGTACTGGACCCCGATGCCCGGCAACGGGGTCGCCCGCAGGCGTGGCGCAGACACGTTGGTTCTCCTTGCTGGTGGGGGGGTGGTGGTGTGGTTGCTGTTGTTTTGGACTGCGGCCTGGAGCTCGCGGGACCCCGGCCGGATCTCCGGCCGGAGGCCCGGCGCCGGGGGCCCGGCCGGGACCTCAGGCCCCCGTGGCACCGTCGGCGAGTTCACGCAGGAGGTCGGCGTGGCCGTTGTGGCGGGCGTACTCCTCGATCATGTGGACCATGATCCAGCGCAGGGAGAGTGCCTCGGTGCCGGCCAGGGCCGCCTCCCTGTCCGACAGCCGCCCGGACTCGTCCAACGAGGCCGCGGCGGCGACCAGTTTCCGGCTCTGCTCGACCTCCGCCCGCCAGACGGCCAGCGCCTCGCCGAGACCGCGCTCGGGGACGAGGGTGAAGCCGTCCCCCTTGCCCTCCGGGTGGACGAGTGGCACGTCGAGGCCCGCGAACACCCGCTGGAACCAGTTCCGTTCGACCTCGGCCAGATGCTGGACGAGCCCGAGCAGGGTGAGCTGCGAGGGAGCGGCCGACGCGAGGCGTACCTGACGGTCGTCGAGTCCCTGGCACTTGAGGGCGAGTGTCGCGCGGTGGAAGTCGAGCCAGGCGCTCAGCATGGCGCGTTCGTCGGCATGGGCGGGAGGTATCGGGCGGCCGTCCGGTGTAGTCGACATGTTCTGCACCCTCGCACAGGTGCCCGCTCGGCCGCGAGGAATACGGGCGGCGGGGAGATCGCTGACACGGACACACCCGAGGACGTCCGGAGCCGTGATGCAGAACCCAGCAGATCAGCCGGAGCAACCGGAGCAACCGCGGCGCCCCGGGCCGGGGTCGGTGCTGTCCGCGACCCGGTTCTCCCTGCTCGACCGGTCCCGCACCCGGGAGGGACACCCGGACGCCGAGGCCCTGCGGGACACGGTCGCGCTGGCCCGGGAGGCGGAACGGCTCGGCTTCCACCGGTTCTGGGTCTCCGAGCACCACGGCGTGCCCGGTGTCGCCGGTTCCGCGCCCACCGTACTGGCGGCGGCCGTGGCGGCCGCGACCAGCACGATCCGGGTCGGTACGGGTGGCGTCATGCTGCCGAATCACCAACCCCTGGTCGTGGCCGAGCAGTTCGGCGTCCTGGAGTCCCTGTTCCCGGGCCGGATCGACATGGGCCTCGGCCGCTCGGTCGGCTTCACGGACGGCGTACGCAGGGCGCTGGGCCGCGACAAGGACATGGCCGACGACTTCTCGGCCCAGCTCGCCGAACTGCTCGGCTGGTTCGACGGCACCTCCCCGACCGGGGTGCACGCCCGCCCCTCCGAAGGGCTGGCCGTACCGCCGTTCGTGCTCGCCATGGGCGAGGGCGCCGCGATCGCCGCACGGGCGGGGCTGCCGATGGTGATCGGCGACCTGCGCTCCCGTGAGCGGATGCTGCGCGGCATCGACACCTACCGTGCCGAATTCCGGCCCTCGGCCTGGGCGGACGAGCCGTACGTCGTCATCTCGGGCACGGTCGCGGTGGCCGCCACCCCCGAGGACGCCCGGCGGCTGCTCCTCCCCGAGGCCTGGTCAATGGCGTACTCCCGCACTCACGGCACGTTCCCGCCCCTGCCGCCCGCCGACCAGGTCGAGTCCCGCACGATGACGGCCAAGGAGCGGGGCTTCTACGAGTCGGGGCTCGTGGGCCAGCTCGCCGGCACGCCGGACGAGGTGGCCCACGAACTGGAGACGGTCCTGAAGGAGACAGGCGCGCAGGAGCTACTGGTCACGACCAGCACATACGACCGAACGGCCCTCCTGGACTCCTACCAAAGGCTCGCCGCCCTGTTCCGCCCCTGAAGAAAGAGGCGGCGCAGCCGCCCTCTTCCTTCAGGGGCGCGGGGAACTGCGCGACCAGCCACAACGAACCCGCACCCGCCCACTACGCCTGATGCGCCCCCACCATCGGCGGCTGCGCCGCCCTCGCCAAGGACCGCCGGTCCACATGGCTCCCCGGCGCTATCGCGTCCCGTACCTCCACCTCCGCGACCAGGCCGCGAGCGGACACCACCCGCCACACCGACGTGAGCAGCGAGTCCTCGCCGACGAAGGCGGCCGCCGTGCTGGCCGCTCCCCCGGTGAGCCGGTAGTGCAGCCGCACCGGCTGGACGGGGACCCCCGCGTCCAGCGCGGCCTGGAACACCGCCCGGCGGAAGTGGCCCTGGGCCTTGCCGCACCATGTGCTGCCTTCCGGGAAGGCGACGACCGCCCTGCCCTCGCGCAGTGCGTCGGCGATCTTCGCGACGGTCTGCGGCAGCGCCCGCAGGCGGTCGCGCTCGATGAACAGCGCGCCGCTGCTCGCGGTCAGCGTGCCCGCCACCGGCCACTGCCGGATCTCGGCCTTGGCGAGCATCCTGGCCGGTCGTACGGCGGCCAGCAGGGGGATGTCCAGCCACGAGATGTGGTTGGCGACCAGCAGCAGGCCCCCGGTGGGGGCGCCGGGTCCGGTCACCCGGAGGCGGACGCCCGCCGCCCGCACGATGGTGCGGGCCCAGCGCCGTACCCATCCGGCGGGGATCCACCTGCCGAACGGGGTCAGCGTGATCCCCGCGAGCAGGACGGCCAGCACGGTCACCAGTCGCAGCACGGCCAGGGGCAGGGCCGTCGTGGACCCCGTCGTCTCCACGCACGCCCTGGGGGTGCAGGGCGCGCTCGGCAGCCAGACGCTCATCAGGCCGGGACGAGGGAGAGGAAGTGCCGCAGATAGCGCTGGTTGATCCGGCGCATCGACATCAGCACGTACAGGTCGGCGACCCCGAAGTCCGGGTCGTGGGCGGGCTCCCCGCAGACCCAGGCGCCGAGCCGGATGTAGCCGCGCAGCAGCGGGGGCAGTTCGGTGCGGCCTGCGGGACGGGTCACGCCCTCGGCGGACCAGGGCAGCAGCGGGCGTACCCGGAACTCCTCCGGGGCGAGGTGCCCCGCCCGGACCCGGTCCCAGGTGCCGGCGGCGAGGGTGCCGCCGTCGGAGAGCGGGATGGAGCAGCAGCCGGCCAGCCAGTCGTGGCCGCGGTCGACCATGTAGCGGGCTATCCCGGCCCAGATGAGGCCGATGACGGCGCCGTCGCGGTGGTCGGGGTGGACGCAGGAGCGGCCGACCTCGACGAGGCCGGGGCGGATCGCGTCGAGCGGGGTGATGTCGAACTCGCCCTCGGAGTACAGGCGTCCGGCGATCGCGGCCCGCTCCGGGGGCAGCAGCCGGTAGGTGCCGACGACCTGGCCGGTGAACGTGTCACGGACGAGCAGGTGGTCGCAGTACGCGTCGAAGGGGTCGATGTCGAGGCCGGGCTGCGGGGAGGACAGCAGGGCGCCGAGCTCACCGGCGAAGACGTCGTGCCGCAGGCGCTGCGCGGCTCGTACGTCGTCCTCGTCGCGGGCGAGGGTGACGGTGTAGCGGCTGGGTGTGGCGGGGAGCGGGGGACGTTCGATGGTGGAAACGCCGGTCATGGCTCTCTCCTGGTCACGGGCCGGGTCGGCGGAGCGGCGGCGGACCGATGCGTACGGTCCGTGCGCTCCTGTTCTTCCGATGCCGGTTGGCCTGTGCGTGTCCGGGGGCAGGAGAGGGGATGTGGGGATGTTGAATGCCCGGGATCGGGCGCCTGGAGCGGGTCGAAGGGCGTGCTATCCGGCGCGCCTCAGCAGGGCCACCGTCAGACCGCCGGGCCGTTCCGTGCCGGACACCGTGTAGTGCGCGCGCAGGGCCGAGGCCTGGTCCGGCGGCAGCCCGTTCAGCGGGTCCGGTTCGTTTCCGATGACCACCAGCCAGATCCGCTTCTCGGTCCCGAGGCACCGTTCCGGGCGCGGGCAGTCGGTCGACAGCAGGTCGTTGCGGTCGGCGGCGGACCGTTCGAGGAAGACGTCCCGCATCCTCGCCTCGCGTGGCAGGTAGTAGCGCACGCCCAGGGCGAACATGCCCGCTTCTTCGTTCCGGTCGTAGACGATCGCGTCGCCGGGAGCGTAGTACTTCTGGATGACCGCCGCGGCTGCCGCGTAGTCGGGGCCGCCGGCCCAGTAGTGGGCCAGTGGTTCCCGCAGTGCTTTCTGCTCGGGCACCGTGAGCAGCGCGAGGACCGCGAGAACCGGTGCGAGCAGCCACCGGGAGCGGGCCCCGGCGGTGAGTGAGGCCCCGGCTAGCACCGCGAACGCCGGCAGGGTGAAGAGCATGTAGCGGAAGTAGAAGTACGAGATCTCCCCGTGGGACAGCGCCCAGACCACCAGGGGCGGCGCCACGGCGGACACCGCGCAGAAGACGACGGCGGTACGCCGCTCCCCGCAGGCCAGGGTGCCGAGCAGCATCAGGGCGCCGGCGCAGAGGCCGGAGTAGAACAACTGCGGCCAGATGTCGACGAGCCCCATGGCACTCGGCTCGGCGATCCAGGAACTCTGCCGGCCGGTCTGCTCCCTTCCCAGCACCACCAGGGGACTCAGCGCGACAGCGGCTGCCGCCACCGCGAGGCCGAATCCCCACAGCACCCGGCGTTCCCGGCGGGCCCGCACGGCGACCAGCGCCAGATGTCCGGCCAGGCAGGTGAGCGCGATCAGGTGCAGCAGGCCCACGGTCACCACGCCCAGGGCGTACGCCGCCCAACGCCACCGGTCGGCGGGCCGGTCGAGGGCGCGGAGCAGGAGCAGCGCGGTCATGGCCACGGCAAGCATCACCAGGGCGTAGGGGCGGGCTTCGTGGGCGAACCGGCTCACCCCCGGGATCAGCGCAAACAGCAGTCCGCCGGCCAGTCCGGCGCGGCGGCCGAACAGCCGGTTGCCGATCAGCGCCACGCAGGCGGCCGAACCGGCCATGGCCAGCGCGGAGGGCAGCCGTACGGCCACCGGTGTGTCGCCGAAGACCCCCGTCCACTCGTGGAGGAGCAGGTAGTAGGTGCCCACCACGGCGTCCACGCTCCGCAGTGTGGCCAGCAGCTGCCCTGTGCCGCGGCCTGCCATGTCCCAGCTGGTCAACTCGTCGCGTCCGAGCAGCGGTTCGCCGATCCGGTACAGCGCCAGGAGCAGGGTGCCCGCCGTGGGCCACAGCCACAGGCCGACCGGCACGGCGAGCCGGTCGTGCCGTGCCGGGGAGGGGTGGGGAACGGTGTCCGGGGCGGGAGCGGTGACGAGTGCCATGCCGACAGCCATAGCCGCGCGGCATCGGGAGCGTCCGCCATGACCCGCTCGGGGCCCGCGGTTTTCCCCTGTTCGGCGCAGGGCAGGCGGCGAAGGCCCCCGGTCGCGCTACCGCTGGACCTTGCGGGTCGCCCGCAGCCACTCCTTGTTCATCCCGGTGATGGAGACGAGGGGGATCCCCTTCGGGCAGGCGGTGGCGCACTCCCCGGCGAGGGTGCAGCCGCCGAAGCCCTCCTCGTCCATCTGGGCGACCATGTCGAGGACCCGGGTCTCCCGTTCGGGCGCCCCCTGCGGCAGCACATTGAGGTGGTTGACCTTCGCGGACGTGAAGAGCATCGCCGCGCCGTTGGGGCAGGCGGCCACGCAGGCGCCGCAGCCGATGCACTCGGCGTGCTCGAAGGCGAAGTCGGCGTCCGGCTTCGGTACTGGGGTGGCGTGGGCCTCGGGGGCGGCGCCGGTGGGGGCGGTGACGTAGCCGCCGGCCTGGATGATCCGGTCGAAGGCGGACCGGTCGACGACGAGGTCCTTCACCACCGGGAAGGCGGCGGCGCGCCACGGTTCGACGTCGATGGTGTCGCCGTCGCTGAAGGACCGCATGTGGAGCTGGCAGGTGGTGGTGCGCTCGGGCCCGTGGGCGTCGCCGTTGATGACGAGCGAGCACGCGCCGCAGATGCCCTCACGGCAGTCGTGGTCGAACGCGACCGGGTCGTCGCCCTTGAGGATGAGTTCCTCGTTGAGGGTGTCGAGCATTTCCAGGAAGGACATGTCGGCCGAGATGCCGTCCACCTCGTACGTGGACATGGCGCCGTCGGCTTCGGCGTTGCGCTGCCGCCAGACGCGCAGGGTCAGCTTCATGCGTAGCTCCGCTGGGTGGGGTGGACGTACTCGAAGACGAGGTCTTCCTTGTGGAGGACGGGAGGTGTGCCCGTGCCGGTGAACTCCCAGGCGGCGGCGTACGAGAACTCGTCGTCCCGGCGTTCCGCCTCGCCGTCGGCGGTCTGGGACTCCTCGCGGAAGTGGCCGCCGCAGGACTCGGCGCGGTTCAGGGCGTCGAGGCACATCAGCTCGGCGAGTTCGAGGTAGTCGACGACGCGGTTGGCCTTCTCCAGCGACTGGTTGAACTCCTCGCCGGTGCCGGGGACCTTGATCCGGCGCCAGAACTCCTCGCGGATCTGGGGAATGCGTTCCAGCGCCTTGCGCAGTCCGCTGTCGCTGCGGGCCATTCCGCACAACTCCCACATCAGTTCGCCGAGTTCACGGTGGAAGGAGTCGGGGGTGCGGTCGCCGTCGACGGAGAGGAGGAGGTTAAGCCGGTCCTCGGTCTCCGCCAACACCTCCTGTACGGCGGGGTGTCGGTCGTCGACCGGCTGCTGGGCGGGGTTGCGGGCCAGGTAGTCGTTGATGGTGGCCGGGAGGACGAAGTAGCCGTCCGCGAGGCCCTGCATCAGCGCGGAGGCGCCGAGCCGGTTCGCGCCGTGGTCGGAGAAGTTGGCCTCGCCGATCGCGAACAGGCCGGGGACGGTGGTCTGGAGGTCGTAGTCGACCCAGAGGCCGCCCATCGTGTAGTGCACGGCGGGATAGATCCGCATGGGGACGGTGTACGGGTCCTCGGCGGTGATCCGGGCGTACATGTCGAAGAGGTTGCCGTACTTCTCCTCGACGGCCTTGCGGCCCATCCGCCGGACGGCGTCGGCGAAGTCGAGGTAGACGCCCTGTCCGCCGGGTCCGACGCCCCGCCCCTCGTCGCAGACGTTCTTGGCGGCGCGGGAGGCGATGTCACGGGGTACGAGGTTGCCGAAGGAGGGGTAGATGCGCTCCAGGTAGTAGTCGCGCTCGTCCTCGGGGATCTCGTTCGCGGGCCGCGTGTCTCCCTTGGCCTTCGGGACCCAGATCCGGCCGTCGTTGCGCAGCGACTCGCTCATCAGGGTGAGCTTGGACTGGTGGTCGCCGGTGCGCGGGATACAGGTCGGATGGATCTGGGTGAAGCAGGGGTTGGCGAAGTGGGCGCCGCGCCGGTGCGCCCGCCAGATCGCGGTGGCGTTGGAGTTCATGGCGTTCGTGGAGAGGTAGAAGACGTTGCCGTAGCCGCCGGAGGCGAGGACGACGGCGTCCGCGAAGTGGCTGGAGATCTCCCCGGTGATCAGGTCACGGGCGACGATCCCCCGGGCCCGCCCGTCGATGACGATCAGGTCGAGCATCTCGGTGCGGGCGTGCATCTCGATGTTCCCGGCGGCGATCTGGCGGCTGAGCGCCTGGTAGGCGCCGAGCAGCAGTTGCTGGCCGGTCTGGCCTCGGGCGTAGAAGGTGCGCGAGACCTGGACGCCGCCGAAGGAGCGGGTGTCGAGCAGTCCGCCGTACTCACGGGCGAAGGGCACGCCCTGGGCCACGCACTGGTCGATGATCTCGACGGAGATCTGCGCCAGCCGGTGGACGTTCGACTCGCGGGCGCGGAAGTCGCCGCCCTTCACGGTGTCGTAGAACAGCCGGTGGACGGAGTCGCCGTCGTTGCGGTAGTTCTTCGCGGCGTTGATGCCACCCTGGGCGGCGATCGAGTGGGCGCGACGCGGGGAGTCCTGGTAGCAGAACTGGACGACGTGGTAGCCCTGTTCGGCGAGCGTGGCGCCCGCCGAGCCGCCGGCCAGCCCGGTGCCGACGACGATGACGGTGTGCTTGCGCCGGTTGGCGGGGTTGACCAGCTTCGCCTCGAAACGGCGCGTGTCCCAGCGCTCGTTGACGGGCCCGGCAGGTGCCTTGTGGTCGACGAGGGGCTCGCCGGTCGTGAACTCGGTGTATTCGGAGGTCATTTCAGCTCACCACTCCGGTCATGACGCCCACGGGTACGGCGAGGAAGCCGGCCGTGAGCAGCAGCGCGAGGACGTTGGCGACGGTCTTGAGGGCGCGGTCGCGGGTGCGGTTGCCGACGCCGAGGGTCTGGGCGGCGCTCCAGAAGCCGTGCCGGATGTGCAGGCCGAGGGCCAGCATCGCGACAATGTAGATGACGTTGCCGTACCAGGTAGAGAAGGTGTCGACGACGTTCTGGTAGGGATGGCCCGCCTGGAAACCGCCCGAGTGGACGGTGCCGGTGGTCAGGTCGAGGATGTGCCACACGATGAAGAGGCCGAGGATGATCCCGCCCCAGCGCATGGTGCGGGTCGCGTAGCTCGCCCGGGCCTTCTTGTGGACGTACTTGCTGGGCCGGGCCCGCAGGTCGCGGCGGCTGAGCTGGTAGGCGGAGGTGGCGTGGGCGACGACCGCGGCCACGAGCGCGACGCGGATGAGCCAGAGCGTCCACTCGTAGTGCATGAACGGTTCGCCGACCGTGCGCAGCCAGTGGGCGTAGTGGTTGAACTCGCCGGGCCCGAAGAAGATCTTCAGGTTGCCGATCATGTGGACGACGAGATACAGCAGCATGATGAGGCCGCTCACGGCCATCACGGTCTTCTTGCCGACGGAGCTGTCCCACACGGTGCGTGCCATGGACGGCCGTCGGTCCGTCCGCGTTGCCAGAGCCATGGGTCAGACGCTAGGCCGAGAGTCCCTCATCGGTCCAAGACATGGTCCGGCTCGTTTCCATAGACAGAGCCTATGACGGTCCTATGCTGAGGGTATGCAGTTCCAGCAGCTCCAGTACTTCGTGGCGGTCGCCGAGACCCGTCACTTCACCCGCGCCGCCGACCTCGTGCATGTCGCGCAGCCGTCGCTGTCCCAGCAGATCAAGTCGCTGGAGAGGGAGTTGGGGGCCGAGCTGTTCCTGCGGGCGCGCGGCAACATCACGCTCACGGACGCCGGTGAGGCACTTCTGCCGCTCGCCCGGCGCATCCTGGCGGACGCGGACACGGCCCGGCACGAGGTGCAGGAGCTGGTCCACCTCCGGTCCGGCCGCATTCGTCTGGGCGCGACACCGAGCGTGTGCACGGGGCTGCTGCCGGACGTGCTGCGCGCCTTCCACGACCGCTATCCCGGCATCCGGCTGATGATCGAGGAGGGCGGCTCGCACGACCTCGTACGGGAGCTGGCGCGCGGTGCCCTGGACCTCGCGCTGGTCGTCCTTCCGCTGCCGACACCGTCGCCGGCGCTGACCACGCTGGAGGTCCTGCGCGAGGACCTGGTGGTGGTGTCGTCCCCGGACGCGCCCGCCCCCGGCGGGGGCCGGCGGACGGTCCGCGTCGCCGACCTGGAGGGCGAGCGTCTGGTGATGTTCCGGCACGGCTACGACCTGCGTGAGCTGACCGTCGCCGCGTGTCGCTCCGCCGGGTTCGAGCCGGACTTCGCGGTGGAGGGTGGGGAGATGGACGCGGTGTTGGGGTTTGTGCGGGCGGGGCTGGGGGTGGCTGTCGTACCGCGGATGGTGGCCAGTCGGTCGGGGCGGGGGCTCAGGGTGACGCCATTGGCTGGGCCGGGGTTGTTCCGGGCCATTGCCCTGGCCCATCGGAGTGATGTGGCTCCGCCTCGGGCGGCTCGGGAGTTGCAGCGGATGTTGTTGGAGCGTTGAGGGGGGATGGGGGCGGGGCTTGTGGACACAGCTCGGGTTGTACGTGGCTGGTCGCGCCCACGCGGCGGAGCCGCAAATGTCACAGCCCCGCGCCCCTTCAGGGCGCTTCCCCTCGGGTGGGATCCAAGTCTCAGCCCGTCGCGTCCACCAAGGCCAGGTCGTGCAGGCGTTCCGGGGGGCCCGGGCGGGCGTAGTACCAGCCCTGGGCTGTGTCGCAGCCCAGTATGCGGAGTTGTTCTGCCTGGGCGCCCGTTTCCACGCCCTCGACCGTGACCGTGAGGTCCAGGCTGTGGGCGAGGGAGACGATCCCCTCGACGATCTTGAGGTCGACGGGGTCCGCCGGGAACTGCTGCATCCCCTGGGTGAAGGAGCGGTCGAGCTTGAGGATGCTCACCGGGAGGCGGCGCAGGTTGGCGAGGTTCGAGTAGCCGGTGCCGAAGTCGTCCAGGGCGATGTCGACGCCCATCTCGGCGAGGCGGCGCAGGGGCTTGAGGAGGTCGTCGTCGGCGCCGATCAGCGCCGACTCCGTCACCTCCAGGCACAGCGCCTCGGGTTCCAGTCCCGCGCGTTCCAGGATGTCGACGGTGTCCTGCACCAGGCCGGGGTGGGTGAGCTGGCACGGGGACAGGTTGACGTTGATGCGCAGCGGGCCGCCCGCCGGATGTCCGCCGTGCTGTTGCTGCCAGTCGCGGGCCTGGCGCACCGACTGCTCCAGGACCCAGCGGCCGAGCGGGACGATCAGGCCGGTGTGTTCGGCGAGCGGGATGAAGCGGTCGGGGCCGAGGACGCCGTGCTGGGGGTGCCGCCAGCGCACCAGGGCCTCGGCGCCGCGGACGCTGCCGTCACCGAGGTGGACCAGCGGCTGGTACTCGATGAAGAACTCGCCGCGGTCCAGGGCCGCCGGCAGCTGTGTGGTCAGGCCGTGGCGGGTGATCGCCTTCAAGTCGGCCTCGGGATCGGCCAGTTCGAAGCGGTTGCCGCCCGCCGACTTCGCCCGGTACATGGTGATGTCGGCGCTGCGCAGTACTTCCGCCGGGCCGCGCTCCCCCGCCGGGCCCTCGACGATGCCGATGCTGCCGCGCACGGTCAGCTCGCGGCCGTCGACGCTGACCGGGGCGATCAGCGCGTGCATGATGCGGGCGGCGAGATCGTCGACCTCGGCCTCGGTGTCGGGGCCGGTGGTCAGCGCCACGAACTCGTCGCCGCCGAGCCTCGCCACCATCTCGCCCGGCGCGGTCGCGCAGGACTGCAGCCGGTCGGCGACCTCGACGAGCAGTCGGTCGCCGGCGGCGTGGCCGAGGCTGTCGTTGATGGTCTTGAAGCCGTCCAGGTCGAGGTAGCACAGGCCGAAGCGCTGGCCGTCGCCCGCGGTCACCGCCTTCTCGAGGCGTTCGAAGAACAGCGTGCGGTTGGGCAGTCCGGTGAGCGCGTCGTGCGTGGCCTCGTACCGCAGCCGCAGGTTGAGGAGCCGGCGCTCGGTGGTGTCCTCCATCAGGGCGAGCTGGTACTGCGGCCGGCCGTCCGCGTCGCGCAGGAGGGAGACGGTGAGGTTGGTCCACAGGACCGTTCCGTCGGGGCGGTAGAACGCCTTCTCGACGTGGTAGTGCTCGCGTTCGCCGCGGACGAGTTCCTCGTACAGCTTCCAGACCTGCGGGGCGTCGTCCGCGTGCGTCCAGTCCGTGACCCGGCGGCCGCGCACGGTCTGCTCCGAGCCGCCGAACATGCGTTGCAGCGCGCCGTTTATCTGCAGGATGTTCCCGTCGAGGTCGGCGATGCCGATCCCTATGGCCGCGCCCTCGAAGACCGCGCGGAAGCGGGCCTCGCTGTCGTGCAGGGCCTCGGCGACCGCGCTGCGGGCGCTCTGCGCGGCCCATGCGATCGCCTCCTGCTCGGCCAGTGTCCGGTCCCGCAGCGCGCCGGCGTATCCGGCGGCCATGGCGTGCTGGAGGCGCGACGAGCGGGCGCGCAGATCCTCCTGCGGGCCGTCCTGGCCGCAGTACAGCACCAGGTAGGCGTCGACGCAGTCGAGCGAGCGGCTGAGCGACTCGGGGTCGGTGCAGTGCGCGGCGACCAGCGCCGCGCCGACCGCCCGGCCCTCCTCGGCGTCGAACGTCCTGGCCCGCAGCGCCTCGCTCAACCGACCGGCGAGCGGCAGGAGTTGCTCCTCGAACTCCACCCGGGTGAGCGAGGTGGACGTCACCTGGTAGACCGCCCGGCTCCAGATGGTGGCGAACCTGCGGAGTCTGTCCTGGGGGCCGTCCGGCTCGGCGGTCACGCCTTGCGTCCCACGCCGGCGAATCCGGAGAAGGAGTACGCGTCCTCGTCCTCCGGTGCCGTCTCCGGCCGCCAGTGCGGCATCGCCACGAGTCCCGGTTCCACCATGTCGTACCCCTCGAAGAACCGCGCGATCGCCTCGCGCGATCGCATGACCAGCGGATTGCGAATGCCCTTGTATACGTCGACCGCGCCCTCGGCCCGCTCCGGCGGCACCGGGATTCCCTCGTACGAGGCATGCGTCAGGACGAGCAGGCTGCCGGGCGCGAGCGCGTCGCGCAGCTCGGCGACCGCCGCGTACGGGTCGTCCATGTCTTCCACGAAGTGCAGTATGGCAACGAGAAGCAGGGCCACTGGCCGGTTCCGGTCGATCAGGGCCTGGACCTGGGGGCTGTCGAGGATCTCCCGGGGCTTGCGCAGATCGGCGGCGAGGACGTCCGTGTGCTCGTCGCCGGCCAGGACCGCCTGGCTGTGCGCGACGGCGACCGGGTCGTGGTCGACGTACATCACCCGCGCCTCGGGGCTGACCGCCCGCGCCACTTCGTGGACGCTGCCGAAGGTGGGAATGCCGGAGCCGATGTCGAGGAACTGCGTGATGCCTTCAGCGGCGGCGAAGCGTACCGCCCGGCGCATGAAAGCGCGGTTCGCCTGCATGATCTTCGGAAGTCCCGGCATGAACTCCATGGCCCTGCGGGCGGCTTCCCGGTCGACCTCGAAGTTGTGCGAACCGCCCAGATAGAAGTCGTAGATCCGGGAAACGCTCGGCACCGAGATGTCGATGCCCCGGGGGGCCCAGGCGGGACGCTCCATCTGTCTCTCTCCAGGCGTTGGCAGGCGTTGGCGCTCCAGTGTTCGAGCTGAGGTTACTGATCGCCTGCCAAAGGAGCGAGCGGAAACGGAAATTGACCATCCGTTCCCGGTCACTGCCTGCGGCACGTGCCGAATTGACGTACCGCGAACTCTCTACGAAAAGTATCCGGAGCGTTCCAAAGAGTTCCCAAAGTTACGAAGTGGAGTTGCCGACTCCCGGTGAAATACGGCGAGTCGGGGACGATTCACCGGCAAATCGCCCTGCGTGTCGTCGCGTTGCGGACATGCCGAAGCGGCCTGCTCCCGCCGTGCCGCACAAAGCGTGCGGGACACGGAGGGAACAGGCCCGGAGAAGTCGAAGTCGCTTTCCCCTGCTGTCGGTTGCTGCTTGGCCCTACTGGTTCGGCGCGCCGACCAGGCTGCCGTCGGGGGCCACGGCGTACCAAGTGCCGCCGACGCCCTGGCCGTTGGTGTCACCGGGCTTCTTGTCATTGATGAAGGTGTAGATGGGCGAGCAGTTGAGCGTCTGCTGCTCGGCGCCGTTGTCGGGCCGGGTGAAGTCCATGTAGCCCTTCTCCTTGATGCCCTTGGTGTCCTTGAAGGCGACCGGCGAGACGACCGGCCACTTGTCCAGGCAGGCGCCGACACAGGCGGACACCGGCTTCGGCCACGCCTTGTCCTTCAGGAAGCGGTAGACCGTCATGCCGTTCTTGTCGACGACGATCGTGCCGAGCTTGGGGTCGTTGCGGGTGGACAGGCCGGGCTGCGCGGCGAGCGTCGCCTTCTTGCCGTCGGGGGCGAGGCCGTACCACTTGCCGCCCACACCCTGGCCCTTGATGTCGCCGGGCGCGGTGTCCTTGGCGTAGTAGTAGGCGGCCCAGCCGCCGACCGTGAGCTGCTTGGTGCCGTCGGCACGAGTCACCTCGCCCAGCAGTCCGGCGTCGACACCGACACCGGCCGAGACGTCGTCCGCCGGGACCGGGGGCCAGGCGGCGGCGCAGTCGCCGTCACAGTTGGACTTCGGCGGTTCGGCCGTGTCCTGGTCGAAGCGGTACATCGTGCGCCCGCTGCCGCTGGCCAGCACCTTGCCGATCTGGGCGTTGGTGACCACGTTCAACTGGCCCGCAGCGGCGGAGTTGCCCGCGGCGGCCTGCTCACCATTGGCTTCCGAACCGGTGTCGGTACCCGTGCCCGTACCGGTGCCCGCACCCGCGCCGGCACCCGCCGTGCCCGTGCCGGCCACGGATCCGTAACCACCGGCGGCCGGGGCCGCCGCGCCGACGTTCTGGCTGCTCGTGTCGGTGGCCTTGTCCTGACCGCACGCCGTCGTCAGCGCCAGCACGGCCGCAGCTGAGGCTACGAGTGAGGCGCTCCGCCAGGAGGTCTTCATAGGGAAACTCCCCGTAATCGTTAGGGTGTTGCGACGCCCCGCTTGGCCGCCGCACGGTCCTAGGTACGGGCGGGGGTGGTCACTGCGTTCAACCAACGCACAAATTTCTTTCCGAACCCTGTGGTCCCACCCGTCACACCTCGCACACGAGGACGATCAGGGCCCACACGTAGAACGCGCGATCCAAACCGCCGCACGACATATGTCACTCGTTCGGGGCAATCTCCTCGCGCTCCCGCGCGCGCGAGAGCGCCCAGCGCACATGATCTTCGTCGTGTATGGACCCACACGGACCCGATTCGCCCTCGCCATACGGGTATTGGCGCTGCTGGCCCTGACCTGGCTGCTCATCGGCCTGCCGGTCGGCACGGCCGACGCGAGGACCTGCGTCTCCGTCACCACCGGCGCGGGCAACGGCACGTCGGTGTCGGTCGGCGGGAACGGGGCCTCGGTCACGGTCGACACGAGTGTCCCGGTCGCCGGCCAGGACGGCTGGTCGGTGGGCGTGGGCAACGGTGGAGCCGTCGTCACCGGAAACGGCACCGAGGTCGTCGTCGGCACCGGCACCTGGTGTCCGAGCCCGACCCCGACACCCCCGCCGCCCTGCCCCACACCGACGCCGACACCCACGCCCACGCCCACTCCGACCCCGACTCCCCCACCGACGCCCACCCCCACACCGGAACCTCCGCCACCGCCCAAGCCGAGCCCCGAACCCACTCCCACCCCGAAGCCCACTCCCCCACGGAAGCCGACGCCCGCGCCGAAGCCACCGGCCGCGCCGCCCGCCCCCCGGCCGACCCCTAGTCCGCCGCCGCCTCCCCCTCCCCCTGCTCCCGCGCCCAGCCCCACGCCCACACCGCTGCGCACCGAGAAGCCGACCCCGAGTCCGACCGCGTCACCGATTCCCGCTCGGGTCAGTTATCCGCCGTACCGCGTGTCCGCCCACAAGCGGACCGTCCGTGGCGGCACCTCGCTGGTCTCGTTCACCCTGCTCGTCACCCTGCCCGCCGTGATCGCCGTCATCGCACTGCGTCCGCGCTGACCCCTTGGAGGCATCCTCTTGTCGGAATGGCTTGTTCTCGCCGTCGCGATCGCGGCCGCGTGCGCGGTCGTCATCCTCATCACCTTCGTACGGGACCGCAGGGCCCCGGACGACGAGGACCCGTCCGACACCCCGGACGTGATCGAGTACATGACGATGTGGATCGGCGTCGTGTACGCCATCGTGCTGGGTCTGGCCATCGCCGGCGTCTGGGAGGCGCGCGGTGTCGCCCAGGACCATGTCTCGACCGAGGCCCACGCGCTGCACGAGATCTCCGAGCGCGTCCGGGTCTATCCGCCCGACGTGCGTGACCGCATTCGGGACGACGTCAACGCCTATGTCGGACACGTCGTCAAGACCGAGTGGGAGGAGATGAGCGACAACGGCCAGGTCACCAAGCTCGGCGACCAGCTGATGCAGCGCATTCGCGTCGACGTCACCGACTACGAGCCGAAGACGGACTTCCAGGCGCAGGCCTACCAGCCGCTCCTGGACCAGGTGACCATGGCGGACCAGGCCCGCACGGCCCGCGCCGACTCGACCGGGCCGACCATGCCCGGCGTCGTCTGGTTCGGGCTGATCGCGGGGGCCCTGATCACAGTGGGGATGATCTTCGCCCTCCAGATCCGGCGCACAACCCGCGAACTGGTCCTCGCCGGGCTGTTCTCCACCCTGATCGCCTTCCTGCTCTTCCTGATCTGGGACTTCGACGCGCCCTACAGCCGTGGCATCACGGCCACGGCCGAGCCGTTCCTGACGCTCTTCCCGGGCGCGGGCCGCTGACCGCCCGCGCACGGGCGGGGACCGGCTGACGGCTCCTCACCCCACGCGTCCCCCGGGGACACCTGCCGCGCGCGGGTGTCCCCCGACTCGCTCTCAGGGGTCCCCTGACCGGCCCACATCCATGACCCGTTCGCCCGACACCGATCGCGCATCCGCACAGGCGTTCCTAGCGTTTCGGTCATCGAGGTGCATTTCTGGCGCGAACGGTACGGCGCGAGCGGAAAAGGTCCGCAGTTGCTCCTCGGGGACCCGGAGGACTCACATGCGCGCGATACGCGTCGCCTCGGCCGCACTGCTGGGCGTCACCGCCCTCACCCTCACCGCACCCGCCGCCCACGCCGTCGTCGCGAACAACAGCGTCACGTCGTTCGGGTTCAGTGTCGTGCCCTCGACCGTCGCGGCGGGCGGAGAGGTCACGCTGCGCGTGGACAACTGCAACGACGACACCCGGGTGTCCTCCGGCGTCTTCGACACGGTCACCATCCCGAAGGGCCACTCGTCGAGGACGACCAAGGTCGACTGGGACGCCAAACCGGGAGCGTCCTACCGGGTGACGTTCACCTGTGGCGGCGAGAGCGGCCACACCGACCTCACCATCGCGGGCGGGCACCCCAGCGACCCCACGCAGTACCCGCTGCCGATCCAGCGGGGTGTGCACGCGGGTGAGGGCGGCACCGTCGCCGGTTTCGACCTCGGGGAGATCGGCCTCGGCGCGGCGCTCATCGTGGGGTCGCTGACGGTGGCGTACCACTTCTCCAGGCGTCGCCCGAGCGACGACGCCTCCTGACCCGTCGCCACGCCGACAGCCTTTCGCCCCGGACCCTGACGGGTTCCGGGGCGAAAGGCTGTCGGCGTGCGGTCGGCACTCCGAAGAAGACGCCGTCAGATCCGGTTCTCGGAACGGCGGCGCATCCAGAACACGCCACCGCCGACGAGGGCGGCGGCCACGAGCCCGCCTCCGATCGCCATGTCGGCCGGGGTGGCCCCGGAGGAGCTGCTGCCGCCGAGGCCGCCTCGGACACCGCCGATGACCGTGAAGACACCCGAGAAGGTCCGGGGCCTGCCCTCGCAGTTGGTGGTGACGCTGTACGAGCCCGCGGTCGCGTTCGCGTTGACGGTCACGGTGGCCGTCGCCGAGTTCGTCCCCTTGGGTACGAGCGTCGCGCTCGGGAAGGCGTTCGACGAGATGGTGCTGTTCTGGCGGGTGCACGCCGAGCCGTCGACCGTGAGCACCAGTTGGCCGCCCGGGGCGATCACGCTCGGGGCGGCGGTGACGCCGGACGGCTGGTCCCAGGCCGAGGCCGTCGGGGCGGCGAGCCCCACCGCGGCAGCCGTGGCGGCAGCCACCACCAGGGCACGAGTAGTACGCATGTGAACCTCCGCGGAAGGCGCCCCGGGACCCGTCCCCGGTCGATCGGCGAGAAAACGCCTCCCAGACGAACCCTCAGATGCCGTGCGCGCAGCCGCATTTCGGGAATGGTCCGTACTGGTGAGAGGACACGCCGAAGGAATACCGCGCAATCGGATATTGCCGCAGGTCACGGACCGTCAGAAAAAATACTTTCCCGTCGACCCGGATGGCGCCCGGACGAATGACGCACCACACGTCCGCCACCCGTTCGCTGCTGCCCCGTCGCCGGTTTTCCGCCGGGCACTTAGCGTGGTCGTATGCGCGATTGACACGGCGACGGCCGGGTCGAGAGGGGATGGCGAATGTCTGCGTCCGAGCTGGCGGAAGAGGAGGAGCGGCGGAAGAAGCGCGCTCCGTGGGGCGTGATAGCGCTTGTTCTGCTGACCGGCCTCGCTCTCATTCGAAATGGTTCGGGAGAGTTCGACGTCGGTCCGCCACAGCCCGCGTCGGCCGCGGCGGCGGACAGCCGCGTTCCCGGCGGCACCTTCTCCGGCGTGCCGGCCGCGCTGCCGTTCTCGGTGGTCGACCGGGTGCGGATCCCGGCGATCTCGGTCGACGCGCCGGTGCTGCCGGTGGGCCTGGACGCGGCCGGCTGGGTGGACGCCCCGCCGCCCGAGGACCCGAATCTGGCGGGCTGGTTCACCGGTGCCGTGTCGCCCGGCGAGAAGGGCACCGCGGTGGTCGTCGGACACGTGGACAACAAACTGGGCCCCGCCGTTTTCTACGGACTCGGGGCCCTCAAGAAGGGACATCGCGTCGAGGTCCAGCGCCAGGACGGAAAGGTGGCCGTTTTCGAGATCTACGGCATCGAGGTCTTCGACAAGAACAACTTCCCCGGTGACCGTGTCTACGGCAGCAGGAACACCCCTGAACTCCGGGTCATCACCTGCGGGGGCGGTTTCTCCAAGCAGAACGGCTACAACGGGAATGTGGTGGTGTTCGCCCGCCTGGTCGAGGTTCGCTGAGCGTTCCCCGGCCGGGCGGGCGAATGCCCGTGACCTGTGATCAGGTCACGGGCGACTATGTGTATTGCCGCGTCGGTACGGTGATGTGGTAGCCGGAATCCAGCAGGTGCGGCAGATAGTCGCGCAGCGCCCGGACGCTCTGGGAGCGGTCGCCGCCCGCGTCGTGCGAGAGGACCACGACACCCGGGGCGGCGCCGCGCTCGACCCGGTCGACGATCCTGCGGGTTCCCGGGGCCATCCAGTCGAGGGTGTCGACGGTCCAGGCGAGCGGCTCCATGCCGAGGTCGGCGCCGATCTGGAAGGCGGCCCGGTTCCAGGCGCCGTAGGGGGCGCGGAACCAGGCGGGGGCCTCGCCGCAGCCGTCCTCGATGACCTCGCAGGTACGTTCCATCTGGGAGCGGATCTCGGAGCGCGTGAGGCGGGTCAGCAGCGGGTGGGACCAGGTGTGGTTGCCGACGACATGCCCGTCCTCGGCCATCTCGGCGAGCAGGTCCTGGTTGTTGACGGCCATCTCCCCGCACACGAAGAACATCGCGCGGACGTCGTGCTCGCGCAGGGTCCGCAGGATGTCCGGGGTGTAGCGGGGGTCCGGGCCGTCGTCGAAGGTCAGCACCATGGTGCGGCCACGTCCGGACACCCGCAGCAGCGGCTCGTGGCGGACCAGGGTGCGCCCGTGGGCGGCGGCGGGCTGCGGCGGGCCGTAGCCGGTGAGGGGTTCGAGGCGGTACGCGGAGGGCTTGAGCGCACGGAGGGCCGGGGGACCCGCGACGGGCCGCCCGGCCGGGGTGTTCCCGGGGTCGGCGGTGAGCAGCGCGGCCGTACCGGCCGCTCCCACGGCGGCGGCTCCGCCGATCGTCAACAACCGGCGCCGTGTGAGCAACTGATCCTTCGTCATGACTCATCAGTCGCCCGGTACGGTCCTGCCGCCCCGCATCGGCACCGGTGCGGCGGTACGAATGCACCCGTTGGGCCCAGCCGGGACGGGCGCGCCTGTGCCGGGTTCCCGGAGCCTCCCCGCGTGCCCGGTGGGCCCCCGGCTGCCGATAGCCTCGAAGTGTGACGGAACAGCAGCACTCATCGCGGGGCGAGCACCAGTTCGAGCGGGGTACTGACGGGCCGAAGGTCATCGTGGCCGGCGTCGACGGCTCCGAGTCCTCGCTCCGCGCCGCGTCCTACGCCGCGGGTCTGGCCCGGCGCCAGAACGCGCTGCTCGCCCTGGTGTACGTACAGCCGATGATGGCGGCGGGCGCGGCGTTCGGGGCGCCCGTGGCGGAGGCGACGAACAGCGTGGCCGAGGATCTCATCGCGCAGATCCGGGAGGCGACCGAGCAGGTCAAGGGGATATTCGATGTCCGGTGGGAGTTCCACACCTTCCGCGGGGACCCGTACACGGGCATGGTGAAGGCCGCCGACGACCTGAAGGCGGACGCGGTGGTCGTGGGCGCGTCCGAACAGGCGGGCCATCGGTTCATCGGCTCGGTCGCGATCCGCCTGGTAAAAGCAGGCCGCTGGCCGGTCACGGTCGTGCCTTAGCCACGACACCGACGCCGACGCCGGTGCCGGTGCCGGTGCCGGTGCCGGTGCCGGTGCCTGTCGGGCCGCCGGCCGGTCACGGCCCGCGCCCAGCCACAGGGCCCACGTTCCGGACGGGGACGCGCGCCCGGTTGCCCACGCCTTGCAACCGTCGAGCCCGGTAATGGCCCAGCCACCACACCGGCGCCCCGCAGCTGTCGGCCCCCGTCCCGTCAGCCCGTGCGGACGCGCACCCCGACTCAGGGGCCACGCCATGGACGGGGACGCGCGCCCGGCGCCCGCGCCGACGCCCCGCAACCATCGGGCCAACATCGCGCCCCAGGCACCCACCGGCACCCCGCACCTGCCGGCCGCCGCCGTCAGCCCATTCGGGCACGCGCCCCCGCTCACGGGCCACGTCACGGACGGGAACGCTCGCCCTGCGCCCGCGCCCCGCAACCATCGGCCCCCACCGCACCCCAGCCACCACACCGGCACCCCGCAGCTGTCGGCCGCCGCCAGCAGCCCGTTCGGGGCGCGCGCCCAGGCTCAGGGACCCCGTCTCGGACCGGGACGCGTGCCCGGCGCCCGCGTCGGCGTTCCGCGGGTGCGTTCGGGCGAGTCACCTCGCCACCGCCGCCTCCGGGCCGCGGCGGGGCGGTGCGCATGTCCGGAGGAGGAAGTTCCCGTTCAGACCGTTCGTCGCACCGTTCGTCGACGCGTCCGACCGTCCGCCGCAGACTCCCGTCCGTGCTCTGTCCCGAATCGGGACCTTGCGATGCCATACGGCCATGACGGCCGGAACCACCATCACCCACGGGACGACGACCGCCGAGCACGAGCTGGCCGCGCTGCAGCGCGAGCACGGCCGACCGCTCTTCGCCCTGCTGCTGCGCCTGTGCGACGGCGACCGGCAGCGCGCCGAGGATTTGGTGCAGGAGACCCTCGTACGCGCCTGGCAGCACCCGGAGGCGCTGCGCGCAGATGCCTTCGAGTCGGTGCGGCCCTGGCTGCTGACCGTGGGACGGCGGCTCGCCATCGACGCGCGGCGGGCCCGGCAGGCGCGGCCCGCCGAGGTCGGGGACGCGATCCTCGAGAACGCGCGGGTGTGCGCCGATCACGCGGAACGGTCCGCGGCGACGCTCGATGTGCGGGAGGCTGTGAAGACACTCACTCCCGAGCACCGTGAAGTCCTGGTGCTGGTGTATTTCCAGGGGGCGAGTGTGGCGGAGGCCGCGACGGCGCTGGGTATCCCGCCCGGTACGGTGAAGTCCCGCGCGTATTACGCGCTGCGCGCCCTGCGCCGAGTCCTTCCGGGTTATGCGGCCGACCTGCGCTGAAACCAATGGTCGGGTCAAACCTCGGTAAAGCGCCTTGCTGAGGACCATGGTTGAGCAATGAGCTGTCTTCATCCGTGTCCGCACCGGGCTACAGCCCGGAGGCCCGGGGTCGGGCGACGCGCACGCACCGGAGGAAGGCAGGAAGGGATGCTGCACCGAGGTCAAGAGGGCACGGACGGCACCGGCGGGGGCGAACTCACCGTCCCCATGGCCTGGTTGTACGCCGAGTACATCGCCGACGAGCTGCTGCGAACGGGCGATCTGATGCCGCCCACGTCCTTCGAGTTCCGCGCGGGTCGGGACGCGCTGGCGCTCACCATCTTCCTGTCCGACACCAGCGGTGAGCTCTCGGGAATCCGGGTCATCACTCAACTGGAGAAGTGGCTTTCGCTGACGGCGTACGACCAGCCCTGGCAGGACTGGGTCCGGACACGTATTTCCAGGTTGGCGGCCGACGCACTCGAATCGAGAGCGCCGGCACCCGACTTGGACCTGGCCGCCGCCGCCTGGCGCTGGCTGGAGGAGACCGAGCTGCTCGCACCGGACCTGGACGCCGTTCCGGGTGGCGGGCCCGTGCTCGGTGAGGACGACGGACCGAAGGTCTGGACCCCCGCCTGGCGGCTGGGACTGCCCCTCGGTCATCTGGCGATCCATCTTTTTTAGAATCCGACCAATCCGCGGTCCCGTCCGCTCCGAACACCTTAGGTCTCGATTCGGTATGGGGCTTGAGTGATTCCGCGATCCGGTGCGTACCGGTGGGAGCAACACCACCCCACCATCACCATCGGCACGAGGATTCGGCATGAGGTCCCTGGAACGGCATCGCGACGTCGGCGCATACGCGCTCGGCGTGCTCGACGAGGCGGACGCCTTCCGCTTCGAGGACCACCTCATGGAGTGCCCTCAGTGCGCGGCCCATGTGACTGAATTCGGTCCCGCCACACGGCAGTTGCTGCTGTACCGGCGGGCCACGCCGCGCTCCGTGCACCCCATGGCTCAACCCGGTCCCAGTCTTCTGGACCGGCTGCTCGGCGAAGTGGCGAACCGGCGACGCGCCGACCGGCGGCGTTGGCTGTACGCCGTGGCCGCCGCCGTGGTCTTCGCGGTGGCCGGGCCCGGCATCGCGATCATGGCGAGCGCCGGCGACGACGCCGACCGGACCCACCAGGTCGCCGCGACCGACGAGCGGTCGGGCGTCTGGGCACAGGTCACCAGTGAGGACACGGTCTGGGGCAGCCAGATCGAACTGAAGGTCAAGGACGGCGCCGGCCCCCGTGCCTGCCATCTCGTCGCCATCGCGGACGACGGCACGGAAGAGACGTTGACCAACTGGAACGTGCCCGAGCACGACGCCCGCGCGAGCACGATGATGGGCGCCTCGACCCTGCACTCGGACCAGATCGACAAGTACGAGCTGCGCACCACCGACGGCCTGCGCCTGGTGACACTCGACGCCCCCTGACCCGAACCGCCCCCGAACCATCCTTCGGGGGGCGCCTGTTGCGCTACTTCAGCAGGCGTGACATACGCCGGTCGGCGAGCGGCTTGCCGCCCGTCTGGCAGGTCGGGCAGTACTGGAGCGAGGAATCGCTGAAGGAGACCTCGCGGACGGTGTCGCCGCACACCGGACAGGGCTCGCCGGTGCGGCCGTGCACCCGCAGCCCGCTCTTCTTCTCGGCCTTCAGGCGGCCTGCAGCAAGTCCCCGGGAGCGCACGACCGCCTCGGTGAGCGTCGAGCGCAGCGCCTCGTACAGCCGGGAGTTCTCCTCGGGCGTGAGCGAGGCGGCGAGCTTGAACGGGGACATCCGCGCGGCGTGCAGGATCTCGTCGCTGTAGGCGTTCCCCACCCCCGCGATCAGGCTCTGGTCGCGCAGCGCCCCCTTCAGTTGGCGCCGCTCCCCCGCCAGCAGAGCGGTCAGGCGGGCCTCGTCGAAGTCGTCGGCGAGCGGGTCGGGGCCGAGGCGGGCCACGCCGGGCACCTCCTGCGGATCGTGGACGACGTACACCGCGAGCCGCTTCTGGGTGCCCGCCTCGGTGAGGTCGAAGCCCTCGCCCGTCTCCAGGGCGACACGCAGTGCGAGCGGGCCTTTTCCGGGTTTCGGCGGGCCGTCGGGGAGGCGGTCGCGCCAGTGCAGCCAGCCCGCGCGGGCCAGATGGGTGACGAGGTGCGGGCCGCCGTCCGCCGTCAGGTCGAGGAACTTGCCGTACCGGTGCACGGCGGTGATCTCGCGGCCCTCGAGGGCGGTGACCGGTGGGTCGTACGTCTTCAGGACGCTGATCGCGACAGGCAGCACCCGGACGACCTCATGGCCCACGAGCCGTTCGGTGAGGAAGTCCCTGAGCGCCTCGACCTCGGGAAGTTCCGGCATAGGTCCAGAGTGCCACCGCCCGCGCCGGTGCTCAGCTCGTGGGCGCCGGCTCAGCTCGTGGGCGGCACCACGAACTCGCACCACACGACCTTGCCGCCGCCCCGCGCCTCCACGCCCCAGTCGTCGGTGAGGAGGTCGACCAGGAGCAGACCGCGCCCGGAGACCCCGGTCTCCCCCGCCTCGCGGCGGCGCGGCAGGGCGCTGGAGGAGTCCTCGACCTCGACGCGCAGCCGGCGTTCGGGTCCGCTCAGCACGCGCAGGGTGACGACCGCCGCGCCCTCGGTGTGCATCAGGGCGTTGGTGATCAGCTCGTCGGCCACCAGTTCGACCTCGTCGGCGCGCGCGTGGGCGCCCCAGGCCCGGACCGCGGCGCCGATCATGTGCCGGGCCTCGCTCAGCGCGTCGGGGTCGGCAGGCGGGACGTGCTGCTGGAGCCGCTCGCCGGACTGTACGGCGGCCAGTCCCCGGCGGCGCAGGAGCAGCAGGGCCACGTCGTCGTCCCCGCTGCGCTCGTCGGCCACCTCGATCAGCCGGTCGGCGAGTTCCCAGACGCTCTCCGGGCCGGCGGCGATGAGCTTCCTGAGGGTGCGCAGGCCGTCGGCGAGGTCGGCGCCGGGCTGCTCGATGAGCCCGTCGGTGCACAGCACCAGGGTTTCGCCGGGTTCCAGCTCTAGGGTGGCCACCGGGTATTCGAGGCGGCCGAACTCGGCGGAGAGGCCGAGCGGCAGCCCGCCGTCCACGTGGGCGCGGCGGCAGCTGCCGTCGGCGTGTCGCACCAGCGGGTCGAGGTGGCCGGCGCGGACCACCTGGAGCACACCGGTGGACATGTCGGCTTCCGCGTACAGGCAGGTCGCGAAGCGGCCGGTGTCGAGTTCGTGCAGGAAGACGGAGGCCCGGGCCATCACGGTCGCGGGCGGGTGCCCCTCGGCCGCGTACGCCTTCAGGACGATCCGCAGCTGGCCCATGACGGCCGCCGCGTGCGTGTCGTGGCCCTGGACGTCGCCGATGACCGCGCCGACCCGGCCGCCCGGCAGCGGGATCACGTCGTACCAGTCGCCGCCGATGTCCCGGCCGAGCTGGCCGCCGGAGGAGGCGGCGCGGTAGCGGACGGCGATGTCGGCGCCGGGCACGTTGGGGATGGAGCGCGGCAGCATGGCCTGCTGGAGGCCCTGGGCGAGGTCCTTCTCCTGTTCGAAGAGCATGGCCCGCTGGAGGCTCTGCGCGATGCTGGTGCCGAGTGCGACGAGCACGGCCCGGTCCTCCGCCGAGAAGCCGTACCGGTCGTTGTAGAGCAGGCCCATGGCGCCGATCGGCTGGGCCTGCGCGATGAGGGGCAGATACGCGGCCGAGGTGACCTTCAGGTCGACGAGATGCGGCCACAGGATCGGGTAACCGGCCGCGAACTCCTCGGGCGACTCGATGAACCGCGGGCTGAGGGTCCGTACGACGTCGCCCATCGGGTAGGGCTCGTCGATACGGGTGATGCGCGTGCCGGGCACGGAGGCGCCCGCCGGGCCCTCGGCGACCAGCCGGATGCGGCCGGCCTCCACCAGCCCCATGACCAGACTGGCCGCCCCGAGGTGGGGGACGCCGTGGGAGTTGGTGAGGACGTCGATGACGTCCTCGACGGTGCGGGCGTGCGCGAGGGCGGCCGTGATGACCTGCACGACATTGGTCTGGCGGCGCCGGACCTCGTCCTTGGCGGCCTGTTCGGTACGGGCCTGGCTGTCCCGCAGTTCCTGCGTGGCGTCGCGGACGATGCCGATGACCCGGCGCGGGCGGCCGGTCTCGTCACGGCGGATGTAGCCCTGGGTGTGGGTCCACTGCAGGGCGCCGTCCCGGCGGCGGAGGCGGAAGTAGGTGCCGTAGTTCTCGCTGCCGTCCTTCATGGCCTCGGCGACGACCGAATCGAGCCGGCGGCCCTCCATCGGGGGCACCCTGATGGCCAGGCTCTCGGGGTGGCCGTCGTATTCCTCGGGGCGTATGTCGAAGATCTCGTACGCCAGCGCGTCCATGTGGAACAGGCCTGCGTCCAGGTCCCAGTCGAACGTCCCCATGCGATTGAGCGCCAGAACCGGGTCCGGGTGGGCGGGCCAGTCGTCCGGGAGTGACAGGGCGCTCGCTCCCCGATCAGCCATGCGCCCACCCTGCCAGTTTTTGGCTGATTCTTCGACTTGTCCGACGTCATTCGCCGGACTTCGCTCACTCGCCGACGCCCTCACAGGGATCGGACGGGGCAAAGGCTTCGTAGGGGGTGTTCTCGTCGGGGATCCGGCCGCCGCCGTCGGGGAGGTCGGGGATCTCCGGGACGGTGTCGGGGCCGATCTCTTCGCAGGGATCCAGGGCCGTGCCGATGCCGAAGTCGTCGGGGATCAGTACCTCCTCGCCGGTCGGGTCGCCGTCCCAGCCCCCGATGAGCAGGGCTGCGGAGAGTGCGCAGGTGGTGACAAGAGTCCGGTGCATTCCCCATTGTCTGCGTCACCCGCTCGGCGCACGCAAGCCGAGAACGTCACCCAGCGTCACACTGGGGGGAGGAAGGAGCACGCGAGATGGAGTGGTTCGACGCACCCGGCTACTGGCTGAGCCGGCTGGCCTTCCAGCGGGGCCTGGCCTGTGTCTATCTGGTCGCGTTCCTGGGCGCGGCCCTCCAGTTCCGGGCGCTCATCGGCGAGCGGGGCATGCTTCCGGTCCCCCGTCTGGTCGCCCGGGTGGACTTCCGGCAGGCACCGAGCGTGTTCCAACTCCACTACTCCGACCGCTTCTTCGCCGTCTGGTCCTGGACCGGCTGTGCGGTGTCGGTGGCGCTGCTCGCCGGGCTGGACTCCCGACTCCCTTTGTGGGCGGGCATGTTGCTGTGGCTGCTGCCCTGGGTGATGTATCTGTCGATCGTCAACGTCGGCCAGACCTGGTACGGCTTCGGCTGGGAGTCACTGCTTCTGGAGGTGGGATTCCTCGCCGTCTTCCTGGGCAACGACGAGGTCGCGCCGCCGGTCGTGGTGCTGTTCCTGCTGCGCTGGATCCTGTTCCGGGTGGAGTTCGGGGCGGGGCTGATCAAGATGCGCGGCGACGCCTGCTGGCGGAAACTGACCTGCCTCGACTTCCATCACGAGACCCAGCCGATGCCGGGTCCGCTGAGCTGGTACTTCCACCGTCTCCCGAGGCCGGTCCACCGGGTCGAGACGGCCGCCAACCACCTGACCCAACTCGCGGTCCCCGTGCTGCTGTTCACCCCGCAGCCGGTGGCGACGGCCGCCGCGTCCCTGATGATCGTCACCCAGCTGTGGCTGGTCCTGTCGGGCAACTTCGCCTGGCTGAACTGGCTCACGATCGTGCTGGCACTGTCGGCGGTGCGTCTCCCGGACACCGCGCCGAGTCCCGTCCCGGACACCCCGCTCTGGTACGAGATCGTGGTCCTGGCGGTCGCCGGGGGTCTGGTGGCCCTCAGCTGGCGTCCGGTCCGCAACATGCTCTCGCCCCGCCAGGTCATGAACCGCTCCTTCGACCCGCTTCATCTGGTCAACAGCTACGGCGCCTTCGGCAGCGTCAGCCGGGTCCGGTACGAGGTGATCGTCGAGGGCACGGACGACGACGTCCCGCGCGAGGACTCCGACTGGCGGGAGTACGAGTTCAAGGGGAAACCCGGCCAACCGGCGCGCCGGCCACGCCAGTTCGCGCCCTATCATCTGCGCCTCGACTGGATGATGTGGTTCGCCGCGCTGTCGCCCGCGTACGCCGGGTCGTGGTTCGGCGCGATGGTCGAACGGCTCCTGGACAACGACCGCGACACGCTCCGGCTGCTGCGCCGCTCCCCGTTCCCGCCGGACGCGCCCCCGCACTACGTCCGCGCCCGCCTCTTCCGGTACCGGTACACGACCTGGCGGGAGCGGCGGGCGACGGGGGCGTACTGGGAGCGGGTGTACGTACGGGAGTTCATGCCGCCGACGCGGCTGGCCCGCGTCTCGGCTCAGAGGCCGTAGACGCGGGTCGCGGTGCCCGCGAAGACCTCCTCGCGTTCACTCGCGTCGAGGGAGGCGGTCAACTCCTCGGCCAGGGAGACCACTTGGCCGTACGAGGCGGCGAGCGTGCACACCGGCCAGTCCGAGCCGAACATCAGCCGGCCGGGGCCGAAGGCGTCCAGGGCGGTGTCCGCGTACGGGCGCAGCTCACCGGTCGTCCAGGAGGCGTGGTCCGCCTCGGTGACCAGGCCGGAGAGCTTCGCGACCGTGTTGGGCAGTGCGGCCAGGGAGCGGAGGGCCGAGGCCCAGGGTTCCAGTGCGCCGGAGGCGATCGGCGGTTTGCCCAAGTGGTCCAGGGCGAAGGTGAGTTGTGGCAGTGACTCGGCCGCCCTGACACACGCGGTCAGCTGGTGCGGGAGCACGATCAGGTCGTACACCAGGCCGGCGTCGGCGACCGCGGCAAGGCCACGGCGTACGTCAGGGCGCAGCAGCCACTCCGGGTCCGGCTCGCCCTGGACCTGGTGGCGGATGCCCTTCAGGTACTCGCCGCCGGGGAGTTCGCGCAGTCGGGCCAGCTCGTCGGCGATGTCGCCGCGGGTCAGGTCCGTCCAGCCGACGACGCCCGCGATCGGCTCCTGCCGGGCCGCGAGCGCCAGGAACTCCGGGGTCTCCTCGGGCACGGTGATCGTCTGGACGAGGATCGTGCGGTCGACGCCCGCCGCGCGGGCCCGCGGTGCGAGGTCGTCCATGGTGAAGTCCCGGCGCAGCGGGCTGTCCTCGGCGATCCAGTCCTGGTCGCGGACCGACAGGTCCCACACATGGTGGTGTGCGTCGATCACGGTCACGGCAGCTCCCACACGACGGGCAGGCCCGCCTCGGAGCCCTCGGCGGAGTAGTCGTGCACGACGTCGAGAAGTTCGGCCATCCGGGCCTGCCAGGCCATGTTGACCGGCAGTTTCTCCAGCTCGGCGAGGAGGCGGCCGTAGTCCTCGCACTCCAGGACGTGGAAGAGGTCGGTGCCGCTGCGCCAGATCGTCCAGGAGGTGGCGCCGGCGGCGCGGATCGCGTCGGTCAGCTCGACGGGGACCTCACGGTGGGCGGCGTCGTACTCGGCGACGCGGTCGGCGCGGACCTTCGTGTGCAAGGCCACTCTCATGACGGCTCCTCGGTGGACAGCAGGCCGGTGTCTCTCAGTTCCTGCCAGAAGGCCTCGGGCACGGACACCGCGAACTGCTCGGCGCAGTCGCGGACTTCGGCGGCCGAACGGGTGCCGACGAGGACCCCGGCGACGGCCGGGTGGGCCGCGCAGAAGGCGAGCGCGGCTGCCCGCAGGGTGATGCCGTGCCGGTCGGCGACGGACTTCATGCGCTGGGCGCGGTCCAGCAACTCGCCTGGCGCCGCAGCGTAGTTGTAGGTCGCCCCGGGTCTCGGGTCCGCCAGCAGACCGGAGTTGAAGGCGCCGCCGATCACGACGGACGTACCGCGTTCCACGGCGGCCGGCAGCAGTTCGGTGAGGGCGCTCCGGTCGAGGAGTGTGTAGCGGCCGGCGCACAGGACCACGTCGACGTCGGTGTCCCGGACGAAGCGGGTGAGCATCTCCGTCTGGTTCATGCCCGCGCCGATCGCCCGTACGACGCCCTCGGAGCGGAGTCTCTCCAGCGCCGGGTAGGCCTCGCGGAAGGCGACCTCGGCGTGGTCGTCGGGGTCGTGGAGATAGACGACGTCGACGTGGTCGAGGCCGAGCCGCTTCAGGCTCGCCTCCAGTGTGCGGCGTACGCCGTCGGCGCTGAAGTCCCAGACGCGGGTGTGGGTGGCGGGGACCGCGAAGCCGTTGGCGAGGTCGTCGCCGGTGGGGGTGCCGGCGGGCTCCAGACGGCGGCCGACCTTCGTGGAGATCGTGTACGCCGAGCGCGGGTGCTCGCGCAGGGCAGCGCCGAGGCGGCGTTCGGAGAGGCCGATGCCGTAGTGCGGGGCGGTGTCGAAGTAGCGGATGCCCGCGTCCCAGGCGGCGGACACCGCGTCGTGCGCCTGTTCGTCGGTGACCTCGGTGAAGAGGTTGCCGATGGCTGCGGCACCGAAGGCGAGGCCGGTGACCTCGACGCCGGTGCGGCCGAGCGTGTGCACCGGCAGGGGCCCAGGTACGGACCCGGGCTCGCTTCCTGGGGTGTGGTTCGGCAGGTTCACCGGGCCGCCGGACGCAGTCGCAGGCCCTGCATACCGCCGTCGACGGCGAGTGAGGTGCCGGTGGTGGCGCCGGACAGGGGGCTCGCCAAGTAGGCGATGGCGCCCGCCACTTCGTCGGCCGAGACCAGGCGGCCGGTGGGCTGGCGGGCCTCCAGCGCGGCGCGTTCGGCGACGGGGTCGGCGGCCGAGTCTAGAAGCCGGCCGACCCACGGGGTGTCGGCCGTGCCCGGGTTGACGCAGTTCACTCGGATGCCCTCGGCGATGTGGTCCGCGGCCATGGCCAGGGTCAGGGAGTACACGGCGCCCTTGGTGGCGCAGTACAGGGCGCGCTGCGGCAGGCCGGCCGTGGCGCCGATCGAGCAGGTGTTCACGATGGCGGCGTGCGCCGAGTGGCGCAGGTGGGGCAGCGCGGCGCGGGAGACACGGACCATGCCGACCACATTGACGTCGTAGACGCGGTGCCATTCCTCGTCGTCGTTGTCCTCCACGGTGCCCAGGGCGCCGATGCCGGCGTTGTTGACGACGATGTCGAGACCGCCGAGGTCGGCGACAGCGGCGGCCACCGCCTCCCGCACGGACGTGTCGTCGGTGACGTCGGCGCGGTAGCCGAGCAGTGGTTTCTCGACCGACGACGGGTCGAGGTCGAGGACGGCGACCTGTGCGCCGCGCGCGGCCAGCAGTTGCGCGGTGGCCCGGCCGATGCCGGACGCACCCCCTGTGACCAGCGCCTTGAGACCCTCGAAGTCGGTCATGCGGCCTGCCCCTTCTCCTTCGCCAGGTCGGCGGCCCAGAAGGTGCCGCCGGGGAACGTGTACTGCGCGACGGACTCCGGCCGCATCGCCGCGGAGAAGCCCGGCGCCGTAGGTGCCTGGTAATGACCTTGCCTGATCACCACGGGGTCGAGGAAGTGGCCGTGCAGATGATCGACGTATTCGATGACCCGGTTCTCGGTCGTGCCGGCCAGGGCGACGTAGTCGAACATCGACAGGTGCTGGACGAGCTCGCACAGGCCGACACCGCCCGCGTGCGGGCAGACGGGGACGCCGAACTTGGCCGCGAGCAGCAGGATGGCGAGGTTCTCGTTGACGCCGCCGACGCGGGCCGCGTCGATCTGCACGATGTCCAGGGCGTCGGCCTGCAGGAGCTGCTTGAACACGACGCGGTTCTGGACGTGTTCGCCGGTGGCGACCTTGACGGGGGCGACGGCCCGGCGGATCGCCGCGTGGCCGAGGATGTCGTCGGGGCTGGTGGGTTCCTCGATCCAGTAGGGGTCGAACTCGGCGAGCGCCTTGGTCCAGCGGATCGCCTCCTCGACGTCCCAGCGCTGGTTGGCGTCGATCGCCATCCGGATGTCGGGGCCGACCACGCTGCGGGCGACCCGGCAGCGGCGTACGTCGTCCTCGAGGTCCGATCCGACCTTGAGCTTGATCTGGGTGAAGCCGTCGGCGACGGCCTCGGTGGCGAGCCGGGTGAGCTTCTCGTCGTCGTAGCCGAGCCAGCCCGCGGAGGTGGTGTAGGCGGGGAAGCCCTTCGCCAGCAGGTCGGCCGTCCGTTCGGCGGCGCCCTCCCGGCCCCGGCGCAGCAGGTCGAGTGCCTCGTCGGGGGTGAGCGCGTCGGTGAGGTAGCGGAAGTCGACCTGCTTGACGAGCCACTCGGGTTCGGCCTCGGCGAGCAGCTGCCACAGGGGCAGGCCCGCTCGTTTGGCGGCGAGGTCCCAGACGGCGTTGACGACGGCGCCGATCGCCATGTGCATCACGCCCTTCTCGGGGCCGAGCCAGCGCAACTGGCTGTCGCCGATCAGGTCGCGGTTCAGGGTGCCGGGGTCCGCGCACAGCTCGTCGACGGATCGGCCGACCACATGCCCGCGCAGCGCGTCGATCGCGGCGACCTGGACCTCGTTGCCCCGCCCGATGGTGAAGGTGAACCCGTGCCCCTCGTGCCCGTCGCCCGCGTCGGTGCGCAGGACGACGTAGGCCGCCGAGTAGTCGGGGTCGGGATTCATCGCGTCGGAGCCGTCGAGCTCCCGCGAGGTCGGAAACCGGATGTCGTAGGTGTCGACCGCGATGACGCGGGCGGGGGTCGGGGACACGGGATGCCTTTCGGTCAGTGGCAGGGGTTCCACCGGGGAACCTCAGGGGTACGTCAGGGGTGGCTCGGGATCAGTCCTGCGCACGTCCCGTCGTCACGCGAGCGATCATGAGCGCGACCAGGATGATCCCGCCGTAGATCGCCTGAATCCAGAACGACGGCACCTGGGCCAGGGTCAGCAGGTTCTGCACGACACCCAGCAGAAGTACGCCGGTCAGCGCACCGAACATGGTGCCCTTGCCGCCGTCGAGGCTGATGCCGCCGATGACGGCCGCCGCGAACACGGTGAAGATCATGTTGTTGCCCTGGTTGGCGCTGATCGCGCCCACATAACCGGTCTGCATGATCCCGCCGACGGAGGCGAGCGCACCGGCGACGACGAACACGCCGAGCATCACCCGTTCGACCCGGATGCCGGCGGCCCGGGCCGCGTCGGCGTTGCCGCCGATCGCGTACAGGGCGCGGCCGACGCGGTGGTACTTGAGGACGAGCCCGGCGACGGCGAAGCAGGCCCCGGCCACCCATACCGACATGGGCACGGTGAGGAAGGTGGTGGTGGCGAGGGAGTAGAAGGAGTCGGGCATGCCGAACAGGGTCTTGCCCTTGGTCGCGCCGACCAGCAGGCCGCGCAGCACGATCAGCATCGCGAGCGTCACGATGAACGCGTTGAGCTTGAACTTGACGACCAGGATGCCGTTGAACGCGCCGACCGCTCCGCCGACGGCCACGATCGCCAACAGGGCGAGCACGGCGGGGAGTTCGGTCCCCCACCCGGACTGCGCGGCCGGCAGCACGAGCAGCGCGCCGACGGCCGGGGCGATGCCGACGACCGACTCCAGGGAGAGGTCGAACTTGCCGGTGATGAGGACGAGCGACTCGGCGAGCACCACCATCGCGAGGGCGGCGGAGGCACCGAGGATCGAGATCAGGTTGCGTTCGGTGAGGAACGAGTCGTTGACGAACGTACCGAGCACCATGAGCAGCAACAGGGCTGGTACGAGGGCGAGTTCGCGGGCGCGGCGGAGCAGGACGGTCTTGGCCGAACGCGGGTCCGGGGCCCTGAGGGGGACGAGGGGCGGGGCCTTTGTGTCAGCCATGGTCCACTCCTTCTATGGAGGCGATCAGCTCGTGGTCGCGCCAGCCCGCCGGATGTTCGGCGGCGACGCGGCCGTGGAAGAGGACGAGGACGCGGTCGCAGCGTCGCAGGTCGTCGAGTTCGTCCGAGACGACGAGGACCGCGGTGCCGTCCTCGCGGGCGCTGTCCATGCGCGCGAGGAGGGATTCCTTGGACTTCACGTCGACGCCCGCGGTGGGGTTGATCAGGACGAGCAGTTTGGGGTCGGAGGCGAGGGCGCGCGCCATGACGACCTTCTGGGCGTTGCCGCCGGACAGGTCGGAGACGGGCTGCTCGGGGCCCTCGGTGTGGATGTCGAGGCGGTCGATGAGGGCGGTGGCGAAGCCGCGTTTGCGGCTCTCGGAGACGAACCCGTACCGGCCGAGGCGGCGCAGGACGCTCATGGTGGAGTTGTCGCCGACGGTCATGCCGGAGACCAGTCCCTGTTCGTGCCGGTCACGGGGCACACAGCCGACGCCCGCCGTCAGGGCCGCCTGCACGTCCCCGAACGGCAGCCGCGCGCCGTCCAGCCGGGCGCTCCCGCCGGTTGGTGTGTGGAGCCCGGCGAAGGACTCGGCCAGCTCGATCTTGCCGCTGCCACTGGACCCGGCGAGCCCCACGACCTCACCGCGGCGCACGGTCAGGTCGATGTTCTCGTACGCCGGTGAGGTGAGCCCCTCGGCTGCCAGCAGCACCGGCGCCCCGGGCTCGACTCCCCTGACGGTGACGGCCTGTTCGGCGATGGACTCGCCGGCCATGGCCTCCACCAGGGCCTGGCGCGGCAGGTCCGCGACCGGGGCGGTGGTGATCCAGCGGGCGTCGCGCAGGACCGTCACCGTCTGGCACACCTCGTACACCTCCTGGAGGTGGTGCGAGATGAACAGGAAGGTGACGCCGGATTCCTGGAGTGCTCGCATCCGGGTGAAGAGCCGGTCGATCTCGCGGCTGTCGAGCTGGGCGGTCGGTTCGTCGAGGACGATGAACCGGGCGCCGAAGCTCAACGCCCGCGCGATCTCCACCATTTGACGGTCCTCGACCTTGAGGTCCGCGGTGCGGGCCTCCGGGTCGACGCGCACGTCCCAGGTGTCGAGGAGTTCGGCGGCCTCGGTGCGCAGCCGGCGCCAGTTGATGGCTCCGCCGCGCCCGGTCGGCTGCCGGTTGATGAAGAGGTTCTCGGCGACCGTCAACTCCGGTACCACGGTGGGCTTTTGGTAGACGCAGGCCACCTTGGAGCGCCATGCGTCGCGGTCGGCGATCGGAGGCGCGGGCCGGCCGTCGAAGCTGACCGTGCCCTCGTCGGGGGCCTGGAGGCCCGTGAGGATGCTGACGAGGGTGGACTTTCCGGCGCCGTTGCGGCCCACGAGGGCGTGCGACTCACCCGGCAGGACGGTGAGCCGCCCGTCCTGCAGGGCGGTGGTGGGGCCGTACCGCTTGGTGATGCCGCGCGCCTCGACGAGCGGTACGGCAGGGGTGTCCGGGTTCTCCCGTGGCTGGCTGTTCATCCGACCGTGTTGCCCCAGAGCGCGGTGTCGTCGACGTTGTCCTTGGTGACCAGGGGCGCGGGGAGCTGGTCCTCGAGGATGCCGCTGGCCAGCTTGACGATCGTGGAGCCGTGGTCGGTCGGGCCCGGCTTGAAGGTCTTCCCCTCCATCGCGGCCTTGATGTAGTACATGCCGTACTTGGCGTAGAGGTCGGCGGGCTGGGAGACGGTCGCGTCGATCTCGCCCTTGCGGATGGCGTCGAACTCCTGCGGGATGCCGTCGTTCGAGACGATCGCGATGTGGCCGGCCTCGCCCGCCTTCTTCAGCATCCCCTTGGACTTCAGGGTCTGGAGGGTGGGCGCGAGGTAGACGCCGCCGGCCTGCATGTAGATGCCCTTGATGTCCGGGTTGGCGTTCAGCAGCGTGTCGAGCTTGGAGGCCGCGGTGTCGGACTCCCACTTGGCCGGTATCTCGAGGACCTTGAGCTTCGGGAACTTGGCCTTCACACAGGCTCGGAACGCCTCGGACCGGTCACGGCCGTTCACCGACGCGAGATCGCCCATGATCTGGACGACCTTGCCCGAGGTGATGTGCTTGCCGAGGTAGTCGCAGGCCTGCTCGCCGTACGCGACGTTGTTCGCGCGGACGACCATGGCGACCTTGCCCTTCTCGGGCGCCACGTCGACGGCCACCACGGGCACGCCCTTGCGCTCGGCCTGGTCGAGCCCGGCCTCGATGGCGGCGCTGTCCAGCGGCGCGACCACCAGGCCCTTCACGCCCTGGTTGAGCTGGTTGTTGATGTCGGTGATCTGCTGCGAGGGATCACTGTTGGAGTTGACCGTCTTCAGCGCGTCGACGCCCTCGGACTTGGCCATCTTCGGCACGTAGTCGTTGTACGACTGCCAGAACGGCGACGTCAGCAGCGGCAGGATCACTCCGACCTTGCCGGTTCCGTCACCACTGTCGCCCCCTGAGGCGACGGTGTCCTTGGTGCTGCCACAGGCGCTGAGCACCAGGCCGGCACAGGCGGCCACGGCCACCGCGCCGAGACGGCGAGCCCTGACTCGCGTCTTCGGTTCTCCCACGGTTCTTTCGAACATCTGACGGCTCCTCGTTGAGCGGGATCGAGCGATGCCCCGCATATTTATCAGACCACTTCCCGTTTGGAATACCCCACAGGGCCAAATTTTCCCGGAATCCGACCGTAGTGGTCCGACCAACTTGCTGGTTAGACTGCGGCGGCACCCGGCGACAGGAGGACACGGCGTGGACGAGATCCCGGCCGACAGCACAGAGGCCGCCCCACAGAAGGGCACCGTGACGCAGCGCGCCATCGAGCAGATCAAGGCGATGATCGGCGAGGGGCGCCTGGAACCGGGCCAGCGGCTGCCCACCGAGCGCGATCTCGCCGCCCGGCTGGGTATCTCACGCAGTTCGATGCGGGAGGCGATCCGGGCGCTCACCGTGATGGGCGTACTGGAGGCCCGGCACGGTTCGGGCATCTACGTGACCCAGCTGGAGGCCGGCGACCTGCTGGAGACCTTCGGTGTGGTCGCCGACCTCTCGCGGGGACCGCGGCTGGCCGAGCTGCTGGAGGTCCGGCGCATCCTCGAGTCGACGGCGACCGCGCTGGCCGCGGCGCGGATCACCCCGGACCAGCTCGCGGAGGTGGAGAAACACCTCACGGCGATGAACGCCACCGACGATCCCGAGGAGATCCTCGCCCACGACCTCGCTTTCCATCGCGCGATCACCGCTGCGGCGGGCAATGACAGCATGGCGGCGATCCTGGAGGGCCTTTCCTCCCGCACGTTCCGCGCCCGCGTGTGGCGCGCCTACCAGGAGGAGGGTGCGTTCACGCGCACGCGGCGGGAGCATGCGGCGATCCACCGTGCGCTTGTCGCCCACGATCCGGAGGCGGCGCGGGCGGCTGCGGCAGCGCATGTGGGTGAGGTGGAGCAATGGTTGCGGGGGCAACCTGATGCTCCGGTGGGAGGGGCGTGATTTTCCGCTCCCGGCCCGGTGGGGGCTTGTCGCGCAGTTCCCCGCGCCCCTGGGCGGGGGCGCTGTGCGCCCCCCCGCCCCCCGCCTTCGGTCGTCAGGCCTGCGTTGATCTGTACAGGCCGAACTGGGTGATCCTCGGCTCCGCGCGTGACTGTGTCACCCGGATGCGCCAGCGCCTTGCCCGGAGCGGGGTCGTCAGGAGCAGGATTCGGCTGGCGCCGATCGTGCCCGCGCCTGCCGCCCGGGTCCAGCGGCCGTTGACGTACGCCTCGACGGTGAAGGCCTCGATCTGTTGGCCGTGCTGGATGTCCTCCGCGAGCCGTAGTCGGTTCACCTCCGCCTCCCTGCCGAGGTCGACGGTGACGGTCGTCGGAGTCCGGGTGACCTGGGCCCCGAGCGTCAGGTCGGCCGGCAGTTCCCGGTCCACGCGCTCCCGGAACTCCCGTAGCCGGGTGACGTCGGACGCGGCGAGGCGTCCATCCGTGTCCGGCGGGACGTTCAGGAGGAGTACGGCGTTGCGGCCGACCGAGCCGAAGTAGATCTCGGTCAACTGGTCTACGGATTTGGGCTGTTGGTCGGCATGGTAGAACCAGCCGTCCCTGATCGACACATCGCACTCGGCCGGCCACCACTGGACGTAGTCGGCGACCCCGCGAGCCGCGACGAGCGCGTCCCGGCCTCCCATGTCCGCCGCGTCGTAGGAGAGCGCGAAGTCGGTCCGGCCGTAGTCCTTCTCGGTGACCGGGACGACGCTCCACTCGTTCTCGCGCGCCAGCCCGCCCTCGTTGCCGACCCAGCGGACATCCGGACCGGAGACGGCGATCGTGGCGTCCGGGGCGAGGGTGCGGACGAGGGTGTACCAGCTGTCCCAGTCGTACTTCTCGACCTTGTCCGGCGGGATGCGTCCCTGGGCGCCGTCGAACCAGACCTCGTCGACGGGCCCGTACTCGGTGAGGACCTCGTAGAGCTGGTCGAGCATATGGGCGCCGTAGTCGGTGGCGGGGAGGGTGAACGTCGGGCCGTCCGGACGGTCGTCGTTCTCGACCGGGGTGGGGATGGTGTGCTCGGTGCGCGCGCTGCCGTTGGCGTAGACGCCATGCAGGAACTGGTTCTCGTCGGCCGGGGAGATGTACACCCCGACCTTCAGCCCGTACCGCCGCATGGAGTCGGCGAACGAGCGCAGCACATCGCCCTGCCCACCGCGCCAACTGCTCGACGCCACCGAGTGGTTGGTGTACCGGGACGGGTAGAGGACGAAGCCGTCGTGGTGCTTGACGGTGAGGATGGCGAGTTTGAAGCCGCCGTCGCGCAGGGCCCGCGCCCACTGGTCGGTGTCGAGGCCGGTCGGCTGGAAGACGTTCGGGTCCTCGTCACCCGTGCCCCATTCGAGGCCGGTGAAGGTGTTCACCCCGAAGTGCAGGAACGCGGTCCGCTCCAGCCGCTGCCAGGCGATCTGCCGTGCGGTGGGCCGGACTTGGGAGGCCTTGCGTACGAGGGTGTCGGCGGAGTCGGCGGAGCTGACCGGGATACGGAAGACCGGCTCCTCCGTCGGCGAGGCCGGAGCGGCCAGGGCCATTGAGGTGCCCCTGGAGGCGACGAGTGCGGCGGCCGCCGTGACGAAGAGACGTCTGGAGACTGTCATGGGGAACGGACTCCTCGGGTCATTGGAGGTCAGTGGAGGGGGTCAAGTGCCAGACGGCGGGCGTGCGTTGGTCCGGCGGGTACTGCACGAGACGACCGTCGTCGGTCACATGCACCGCCATCCGCGTGATCGCGTTGAGGAGTTGGTAACCGCCCGCGGACTGCTCCAACTCCCAGCGCTGCAGGGTGTTCGCGGTGGCGCAGGTCTGCTCGGTGAGTTCGACGCCGGGCTGGAGCGGGGTGTTGAGCGTGAGCTTCCCGCCGCGCACCTCCAGGCAGCCGGTCCCGGTCTTCAAGGTGATGTATCCGTCGGGCGTGCGTCGCACCTCGGCGGCCAGTGAGACGGTGCCCGACCGCAGGGTGTACGTGCCGTCCGCGACCGGCACCTGGGCCGGATCCCGCCAGCCGGGGGCATGCCCGACGGCCGTCCCTCGCGCGGTGAACTGGGCATACGTGGCGTCCGGATGCGGATCGCCCCAGGTCGCCTGCGCGAGATGCCGCAGCGCGGGGTCGGTGTCCACGGCGACCTCGTTCTCGGTCTCGCCCCGCCCGTTGTCCGGCCAGAGGCTGATCTTCGCGCCCACGATGCCCTGGCTGGAGGCGAGTTTCTCGCCCTCGAAGCTGCGCGGGTCCCAACTCTGGTCGTACAGGCCCTTGGTGTCGGTGTGGAAGCCGCCCCGGACGAGGTACAGGGCGTAGGCCGCGTTCATCAACGGGTAACCCTGGGCGTGGAGTTGGCTCGGTTTCACGGCCACGTTCAGCCAGTGCTCCACCGTGGTGCCCGCGGTCACCGGCACGGTGTTGGCTCCGGTGAGCCCGTCGTTCCAGATGCGCAGCTTCTTGCCGTTGGCCGCCAGATAGGTCCGGATTCGGTTGACGAAGTCGATGAACGCGTCCTGGGGTGTGGCGTTCGCCCCGTACTTCTCCCGGGCGTAGCGGAGCATCTGCGGGTACTTGGCGAAGTCCGAGCCGAGCATGTACTCGTCGGCGCCCATGTGCCAGGAGGCACCGGTGAAGACCTGCGTGTACTCGTCGATCAGGCTCGTGTAGTAGTCGAAGGCGGCCGGCTGGGTGATGTCGAGCCTGCTGGGTTGCTTGTTGCCGTCGGAGTCCGTGAGCTGCAGATCCGGGCGGTTCTCGATCCACGGGTCCATGTGGCCCGGAGAGTTGATCTCCGGGATGATCTCGATGTGGTACTTGTCGCCGAGGGCGACGAGCCGCCGTATCTCGTCCTTGGTGTAGTAGCCCCAGGTGTTGGCCTCGGGGTGGGTGTCGCTCTTCACCTTTAGTTCGAGGAGCAGTTGGTTGAGTTTGGCGTACGCCATGTCGCGTACGAGGTTCTCCAGCCACCGCGTCGAGATGTGAATGTAGCAGGCGCACACGCCGACGCCCCGTTCCGCGTACCGGGGTACGTCGACCGTGCGTCCGCCGGGGATCCGGTCACCCTGGGCGAGCAGCTGGAGGAGGGTGCGGGTGCCGTAGAAGGCACCGCTCTCGGTCGCGCCGGTCACCGACAGCCTTGCGCCGGCGCGGAGTTCGTACCCTTCGGCGCCGAGGGCGGTCCGTGCCGGAGCCACGTCGATAACGATGTCACCGGCTCGCGCGCCACCGCTCACGACGGGTACGACACCATGGCCGGCCGCCCGGAGATCGTCGGCGAGAGTGCCCGCGACCCGGCGCTCCCGCTCGGTGTCCGCGACCAGACGGGTGGCGTTCCCGAACTGGTAACTCCCGCTCTCCGGGGTCCAGTTGCCGAGCGCGGGCACGGTGACCGGAGTTGCCGCCGCTTTCGCCGCTCCTGCCGCGCCCGTACGCGCGGACGCCTGGACCGGTACGGCGAGCAGCAGGAGGGCCACCACGGCACCCAGGAGCCGGCCTCTTCGATACGTACTCATCTGGAAGCTCCCATTCATCGGAGGTGTGATGATTGAGCGCGCCCCAGGAGGTGTCAATGGGGCCTCGCGGCATACAGATCCAGCCAGTGATCGGATGACCAGCGGGTCTGCGAGGACGGTCGACGGCGTCGCCGTCAGAAAAGTCCAAGACACCCGGCCCGAATGTCCAAGACCGACTGCTCTCGACGCTCCCTGTACTCACGAGTAGCCTCATCGCCGCACGCGTAGCACGATGTGTTGTATCCACCCCGAGGAGCCCCCGTGACCAGCTGGGTCGGCCGTACCGCCACCGAGATCGCCGCCGCCGTACACGAGAAGCGCGTGTCGCCCCGTGAAGTCGTGGCCGAACATCTCGCGCGCATCGAACTGCTGGACGCCCGCGTCGGAGCGTTCCGCCGGCTGCGGGCGAAGGAGGCGCTGGCCGAGGCGGACGAGGTGGCCGACCGCGCGGACCTGGCGGACCTCCCGCTCGCGGGCGTACCCATCGCCGTCAAGGACAACCTGGGTGTACGCGGTGAGTCGACGCGGCACGGTTCCACCGCGACGCAGGACACCCCCGCCGACCACGACCATGTCACCGTGGCCCGGCTGCGCGCGGCGGGCGCGATCGTCGTCGGGGTCACCAATGTGCCCGAGCTCTGCATCTGGGGCACCACGGAAGGCCCCCTCGGCACGGCCCGCAACCCCTGGGACACCACCCGCACGGCGGGCGGTTCGTCGGGCGGCAGCGCGGCGGCCGTCGGCGCCGGAATGGTGCCGATCGCCCTGGGCAACGACGGGATGGGCTCACTGCGCATCCCCGCCGCCAACTGCGGTGTCGTCACCATCAAGCCGGGCCTCGGGGTCGTCCCGGCGGGCATCGGCAACGGCGACTGGTTCGGTATGTCGGAGAACGGGCCGCTGGCGACGACGGTCGAGGACGCCCGGCTGATGCTGTCGGTCCTCGCCGACACCCGGTTCGTACGGTCGGACGCGCACGCCGGCCGCCGGGTCGCCCTCTCCGTCCGCAGCCCCATCACCGGCGTCACCATCGCCAGGCCGTACGTCTCCGCCGCGCGTGAGGCCGCCGCGCTGCTGGACAGCGCCGGTCACGAGGTGCGGCCCGCCGACCCGCCGTACCCGCTGTCGATCGGGGTGACCTCCTTCACGCACTGGACGGCGGGCACGGCACGGGACGCGGAGGGCTTCGACCGGAGCGGACTGAGCCGGCGGACCCGGGTCCACGCGGCCGTCGGGCGCCGGTTCGTCGGATACGTCGAGCGGGGGCAGCACAAGGAACAGCTGCGCCGGCGCCTCGAGCCGTTCTTCGCCGAGCACGACGTGCTGCTCACCCCCGCCCTCGCCCGGCGCTCACCCGTCGCCGCGGCCTGGCACGAGCGGGGCTGGCTGCGCAACGTCCTCGCCAACACCAACTACTCACCGATGACGCCCCCGTGGAACCTGACGGGCTGGCCGGCGATGGCGGTCCCGTTCGGCACCCTGCCCTCGGGCGCGCCCTGCGCGGTCCAACTCGTGGGCCGTCCGGGCTCGGAGGCCGTACTCCTCGACGTGGCCCAGCAGTTGGAGGAGCTGCACCCCTGGCAGCGGACGGCTCCGCTCGCCTGATCACCGATGGGGAGCGAGTGATGGGGGCTGTCAGTCGCCGAGTGCTTTGTACATGATGTGCAGGCCCACTCGGCCGTCCCGGGGATGCTCGAACGCGTCCGGGACCGTGCCGAGGATCGTGAAGCCCAGCGAAGTCCACAGCCTGACCGCCGGGTTGGTCTCGACGACGGCGTTGAAGACCATGCCCCGATAGCCGTGGGCCTCGGCCTCGCCCAGGACGTGCTCGGCGAGGGCGCGGCCGATGCCACGTCCGCCGCGGTCGGGGTCGACCATGAAGCCGGCGTTGGCGATCCGGGCGGCGGGGCCGGCGTAGTTGGGGGTGAGGTAGGCGGAGCCGACGATGTCTCCGGCGCCGTCCTCGGCGACGTACACGCGCTTGGCCGGGCTCATCCACAGTGCGCGGGCCGCTTCCTCGGAGGTGTCCGGGTCCCAGGTATAGGTGTCTGCGGCGGCCACGATGCGGTGCCAGAACGGCCAGATCCGCGGCCAGTCGTCGGCCGCGGCTCCCCTGATGATCAGCATGGGCGCGAGTCTGGCACGCCCATGCCGACAACGATCTCGAGGGTCCTGTGGGTGCGTCAGTCGACGCTGGGCAGGATGTGGGGCTCGGCGAGGTCGTCCTCGTAGCCCGCCAGGCGGATCGGGGCCGACCTGGCCCACACGTCGAGGCTGCCGAGCCGCTCGCTCCGGTCGCCGGGGGCCGCCGTGCGTTCCTCAGGGCCTTGTTCGAGATTCGTCTTCTCCGGTGTCACCGCGCACTCCTTATGTGTCGGGTCACCCTCAGGGCATTCGGGACCAGTCTGGTGCCGGCCGCTCCATGTCCCTTCGGGCGTGGGTCAAGAACAGTCAGGACGCGGTGGCGCCGGTGACGGACCGTGGGTGTGGGTGGAACCCGTCGTGCTGCCCGTCCGGACCAGTATTAACCAAATGAGCGGGCGCCCGCTCGATGGGGCTGAAAACAAGGGGTAAAGAACTCAAGTCACCCAGTGTTCATTCAGCCATAATCTGCGGTTGTTTGTTACCTGGAGGGCGATTTGACCATCACCCGTACGGCCCAACCGACGTACCCGTGTGCCCCGTACGCCCAGGGTCTGTCGGCTGACGGTCCGTCATGAGACGGTACGCGGATGACGTCACCGCACGGACTCGATGGGCGCGTCGCCCTGGTCACCGGGGGCACCCGCGGGATCGGACTGGCCGTCGCCGCGGCACTGGTACGGGCGGGGGCCCGGGTGTGCGTGACGGCCCGGGATCCGGCCGGGGTACGACGGGCCGCCGAGGAACTCGGCGGTGTCGGGCTGGCGGGCGATGTCGCCGACCCGGCCCACCTGCCGGCGTTGACCGAGTTCACACTCGACACGTTCGGGCGGCTCGACATCCTTGTGAACAACGCGGCGACCAACCAGCCCTACGGCCCACTCATGGACGCCGACCCGGACCTCTGGCGCGAGGCGTTCACACTCAACGTCGAGGCTCCACTGCGGCTGACGCAGTGCGCATGGCGGGCCTGGATGCGCGAACACGGCGGCACCGTGATCAACATCTGCACGGAGGGCGCCACACATGTCGGCCCCAACGTGGGCGCGTACGGCACCAGCAAGGCGGCCCTCCTCCACCTCACCCAACAACTCGCAGGCGAACTGGCCCCACGAGTACGGGTCAACTCAGTCTCCCCCGGCCTGGTACGAACGGAAATGGCCCGCTTCGTCTGGCAACACACCGAGAACCCCGGCTTACCACTCGGCCGCATCGGCGAACCCGAGGACGTCGCCCAAGCAGTCCTCTGGCTGGCCTCGGACGCAGCCGAATGGGTAACAGGAACAGACCTCCTGATAGACGGAGGAACCCGAGCCCGCCCAGCGCATACGGCAGCGAAATCCCCGGTTCATGAACACCTACGGCGACACGAACCCACCTAGGGGCGCGGGGAACTGCGCGACAAGCCCCCACCGTCCCGCAGACGCCCCACGACCCCTCAACCACCTACCACTTACCAGGCGCGTAATCCTTCATGAAGACCCCGTACAGATCCTCCCCCGCCTCACCCCGCACGATCGGGTCGTAGACCCGAGCCGCCCCATCGACAAGATCGAGCGGCGCATGAAACCCCTCGTCAGCCAACCGAAGCTTGTCGTAATGGGGACGCTCGTCCGTGATCCACCCCGTGTCGACCGAGGTCATCAGAATCCCGTCCGCCTCGAACATCTCCTGCGCACTGGTCCGCGTCACCATGTTCATCGCGGCCTTCGCCGCGTTCGTGTTCGGATGCCCCGCACCCTTGTACCCGCGCCCGAACACCCCTTCCATCGCCGACACGTTGACGACATACGCGCGCCCGCTCGCCGCCGCACGCGCCGCCCCCGCCATCACCGGCCGCAGCTTGCTGATCAGGATGAACGGCGCCGTGTAGTTGCACAGCTGCGTCTCGAGGAGCTCCACCGGGGAGATCTGCTCGATGGTCTGCACCCAGGTGTTGGTGTCGACCACGTCGGGAACCAGACCCCCCGCGTCGATGGCGGTGCCGTCGAGGTGCCGGGCGACGCTGGCGTTGCCGGCGACCAGAGCGAGGTCGGCGACCTGCTGGGCGTCGATGCCGCTGATCCCGACGGGCAGCGCGGCAAGTCCGTCGACCGCGCCGGAGTTGAAGGCGCCGATGACGTGGTGGGCAGGCAGCTCACCGGCGGGCAGCGGGGCGCTCTCGGCCTCGACCAGCGCGGCGTAGGCGGAGGGGAGCCGTCGTACCGTCTGGGTCGCGTTGTTGATCAGGATGTCGAGGGTCCCCTGTTCGGCGATCCGGTCGGCGAGGGCGACGACCTGGGCGGGGTCGCGCAGGTCGGTGCCGACGATCTCCAGGCGGTGCAGCCAGTCCGCCGAGTCGTCCATGGCCTTGAAGCGGCGGATGGCGTCCTTGGGGAACCGCGTGGTGATCGTGGTGTGCGCGCCGTCGCGCAGCAGCCGCAGCGCGATGTACATGCCGATCTTGGCCCGGCCGCCGGTGAGGAGCGCGCGCTTGCCGGTGAGGTCGGTGCGGGCGTCGCGGCGGGCGCGGTTCTCGGCGGCGCAGTTCTGGCAGAGCTGGTGGTAGAAGTAGTCGACCTCGACGTAGCGGGTCTTGCAGGTGTAGCAGGAGCGGGGGCGCTGGAGTATCCCCGCGATCTGCCCCTCCTGGGTCACCGACGACGGCAGGATGCCCTCGGTCTCGTCGTCGATGCGCTGGGCGGAGCCGGTGGCCGTGGCCTCGGTGACCGCCTTGTCGTGGGCGGTCTTGGAGGCCCGGCGTTCCTGTCGGCGCCGCTGCTTGACCGTGCGGTAGACACCGGCGGTGGCGCGGCGCACGGCGATGGCGTCGGGGTGGTCGACGTCCAGCTTGTCGAGTTCCTCGAGCACGCTGAGGCAGACGGCCATGCGCTCGGGGTCGATGCCGGGACCGTAGGAGACGTCCGCCACGTCGTCCATGCCGTCCACGGCCGTCGGGCCGTCCTCTGTCACCGTCATCGCGCTGCCGTTCCCTGGGTCGCCTTCGCGGCGCTCGGACCGCGCCAGCTCTCGAACAGGCGATTTTACGGAAGCCCCGGCCCAGGGACCAAACCCGCGACGATCATGACGCGGGTCACAGGGTGCAGGCGGTGACCAGCGTCTCCACCTCCGCGGACAGAGCGGCGGCGAACCGGTCGAGGTCGGGGACGGCCTCGGCGTCCGCGACGAGCCCGAAGTGGACCTGCCCGCGGTAGGTCGAGATGGCGACCGCGAGCGACTGGCCCTGGGCGAGCGGTGCGAAGGGGTAGACCTCGGTGAGCGGGTTGCCGCCGAGTTTCAGGCCGAGGCTGGGCAGCGGCACGCTGGTGACGAGGATGTCGAACCAGAGCCGGGCGGCCTGTTTGACCAGCGGCCCGCCGATCCGGTGTGCGAGCGGCGGCACATGGTCGGCGAGCAGCGCGACCGCGCCGGCGCCCCGTCCGGGTCCGGCGTCCTTGTTGCGGTCCATGGCCCTGCGTACGGCGGCGAGGCGCCCGAGCGGGTCCGGATCGTCGACGGGCAGGCGCATCAGATATCCGGAGAGCCGGTTGCCCTGCGGATGCGCGGTGCGCGGGCGCCGTTTGGAGACGGGGATGAGGGCGCGCGGGGCGACGCCCTCGCTGCCGTCGCCGCGTTCGTCGAGCCAGCGCCGCAGGGCTCCGGCGACGACGGCGATGAGTACGTCGTTCACGGTCCCGCCGACGGTCTTGCGCACCTGGTGGACGTCGTCGAGGTCGACGGCGACCCCGGCGGTGCGGCGGGTGCCGGTCGGTTCGGCGACGAGCGCCGCCGACGAGCGCGTACCCAGGCTGTGCAGGCCGGAGCGGGCGACGGAGGCGCCGATGTCCAGGGCGCGGCCGACGTCGGAGAAGGCGTCGCGGACCAGGCCGGGCAGCTTGCGCATGTCCGGGAAGGGCTTGGTGGCCGGCGGTTCGGGGCGCGGGCGGGGCGCGGGCAGGTCGAGGGGGTCCATGACGCCGGCGGCGAGGGTCAGTGCGCGCAGGCCGTCGGCGAGGGCGTGGTGGAACTTGAAGAGCACGGCGAAGGAGGTGCCGTCCTCGGCGGGCAGCACATGCGCTTCCCAGGGCGGCCGGCCGCGTTGCAGGGAGCGTTGCATGAGCCGTCCGGCCTCGGCGTGGAAGTCCGCGGTGGGTGCGTGCAGCCGGACGTGGTCGAGCGGGTCGAAGTTCGGTGCGGGTTCACGGGTGGCGCCCCCGAAGGCCAGCGGGAGCCGGGGCTGCCAGACGTCCCGGATGCGCATGCGCAGTCCGGGTACGGCGGGGGCGCGGGCGGCGAGGAGGTCGGCCGCGTGTGCTCCGGCGGTGGGCGAGCTCGCGGGGAAGACGCCGAGTGCGCCCAGGTGCATGGGGTGCAGGTCGGAGTCGAGGTGCCAGAACGCCAGGTCGAGGGGGGCGAGCAGGTCCGAGGTCTCAGAGGTCAAGGGATCACTCTCGCGTCGACGACGGGTAGGTCAGCAGTCAATCGCTAGCGAGCGATTACGGTCAAGTACGATCAAGCTACGCACAGTTAACAACGGATTACGTCCCGCCGCTTCGAGAGCGGCGGGACGCCGGTGACTCACGGGATTACTCCCTACCGCACGGGGGCCTGATTCAGGGCGGGCGGCGCCGCGTCCGCGTCCGTTCCCCACCCGGACGGCTCCGGGCCGACCGTGAACTCGAGCGAGCGCGCGCCCTTCAGCATCCCGCTCGTCACATACGTACGGCTGTAGGAAGATCCGTCGACGGCCACCGACTGGACGTACCGTCGGCTGTCCGACGTACCCGGTGCGGTGAGAGTGAGGGCGCCGAGCGGGTAGTAGCGGGGGTCGAGGGTGAGGTCGACCCGGTCGAAGACCGGAGTGGACAGGCCCCAGGTGTCGTAGCCGGGCTGCACCGGGAAGATCCCGAGCGCGGACAGGACGTGCCAGGCGGACATGGTGCCCATGTCGTCGTTCCCGGTCATCCCCGTCGGGCCGTCCGTGTAGAGGGTCAGCGCGGCGTGCACGACCTCGGTCGTCTTCCAGGGCTGTCCGGTGGAGAGGTAGGTGTAGGGGGCGGTGAGGTCGACCTCGTTCTGCGGGTTGTACTTGTCCGCGTTGTAGTAGGCGTACGGCCCGTTCACCCACACGTCGCGGGCCGTCCCCGCCGGGTCCGCCTTCAGCTTGTCGTACGCGAAGAAGGCGTCGAGCCGGTCGTTGGCCGCCTGTCTGCCGCCGAGCAGGTCCACCAGGCCCGGCAGGTCCTGCGGAACCAGCCACTGGTACTGCCAGGCCGTGCCCTCGTGGAACCCCTCGCCCTTGGCCGGATCGGGGTCACCGGTGAAGGCGCCCGAGCCGTCCCGGGGCCGGAAGAACCCGGTCACCGGGTCGAAGACCTGGCGGTAGCTCCGCGCCCGGTCCGCGTAGCGGTCGGCGTCGGCCTCGTGGCCCAGTTCGCGGGCCATCTGCGCCAGCATCGCGTCGGACAGGGCGTACTCGAGGGTCACGGACGCGCCCCAGTGGTAGTCCGAGTCGCCGGGCTTGGTGCGCGCACGGCCCTTGAGGTAGGGCGCGAAACCGTTCTCGATGTACTCGCGGTTCGCCTCGCGCCCCAGCATGGGCACGGCGGTCGGGGGCACACCGTCGGCGTTCTTCTTCAGGGCGCGGTAGGCCCGCTCCTCGTGGCCGTGCAGCAGGCCCTGCTGGTAGGCGTGGGTGAGGAAGGGGGTGACCGGATCGCCGGTCATGATGTTGGTCTCGACCGTGCCGTAGCCCCACTTGGGCAGCCAGCCGCCCTCCTCGTCGATCTTCAGCACGGAGAGCGCCATGTCCCGGGCCTCGCGCGGCGCGAGCAGCGACAGGAGCTGTGCCTGGGTGCGGTAGGTGTCCCACAGGGACCAGTTCTGGTAGTACGTGAAGTCCCGCGCGCGGTGGACCTTCAGATCCCAGCCGGTGTAGCGGCCGTCGGCGTCGCTGCCGATGTTGGGGGCGAGGAAACTGCGGTACAGGGACGAGTAGAAGGTCCGGCGCAGCGTGTCCGTGCCGCCGGTCACGCCCACGTCGTCCAGGCGCGCCTCCCAGGCTTCCCGGGCCGCCTCCCGCACCTCGTCGAACGGGCGTCCGCCCTCGGCGCGCAGATTGCCGGCCGCGCCGGCCGCGTCGACGTACGACAGTGCGGTGGTCGCCTCGACGGTGCGGTCCCCGTCCGTCGTGTCGAAGCGGACGTAGGCGCCGTCGCCCCCGGTCCGGGAGCCGCCGGTGACTGTCGTGCCGTCCCAGGTGCCGTACGCCGTGAAGGGGCGGTCGAAGCGGGTGATCGTGTGGACGGTGTACGGGTTGGTGCCCCGGCAGAAGCCCGAGCCGGTGATCGTCGTGCGCACGGTCCGGTCGTCGAGGATCTCGACCCGGCTCGCCACCTTCGTGTGCAGCGACTGGCCCGCGTTGAGCAGCACGTTGGCCTGCGTGGTCGCCGGGAAGGTGTAGCGCTGGACGCCGGTGCGGGCGGTCGCCGTCAGCTCGGCGTCGATGCCCGACTTCAGGCCGACCCGGTAGTAGCCGGGGCTCGCCGACTCGCCCTCGTGGCCGTACTCGGCGGCGTAGGCCGCGTAGTCGGTGCTCGTGATGTCGCCGGTCGTGGGCAGCACGGGCAGGTCGCCGCCGATACGGCAGCCGACGCCGGAGAGGTGGACGAGGGAGAAGCCCCGGATACGGGTCTGGGAGTAGCGGTAACCGGTCTTGTGGCCGGTGTCGGGCGACAGTTGCACCATGCCGAAGGGCACGGTCGCGCCGGGGAAGGTGTTGCCCTCGTTCTCCGTGCCGATGAACGGGTTGACGAGATCGGTGAGCCGACCGTCGCGGGCATGGGCGGCCGGGGCGGCGAGCACCCCCGCGAACAGGGCGGCGGCCGTCACCGCCCCGGCGGTTCGCAGCATCCATCTCACAGCAGGGACCTCCGTGCGGGTCGGGCCGGTGGGCCGGGTGCCGGATCCGTTCCTCGCCGGACGCTCCGATCCGCGCGACGGCCCGTACGGTCACCTCGCGGCCGTACGGCAACAGCCCGTTCGGCTCACTCGGGGGCCCCGGACACGCCGACGGCCCCGGTGAGCACGGACTCACCGGGGCCGTCGGCGTGGAGACACACCTGTGCCTACGACACGTGCTGGCCCTTCCCCAGGCCGATCACCCCGCCCTTGGAGACGGTGTACAGCTCAGCGTCCCGCTCCGGGTTGACGCCGATCGTCGCGCCCGGCGGGACCTCGACATTCTTGTCCAGGACGGCTCCGCGCACGATCGCGCCCCGCCCGATGCGCACGTTGTCGTGCAGGATCGACCCCTGCACCACAGCACCCGGATCGACGCGCACCCCGGGCGAGAGGACCGAGCGCGTGACCTGGCCCCGGATCAGACAGCCCGCGCTGATGATCGACTCACTGGCGATGCCGCCGGCGTTGAAGCGGGCGGGCGACAACTGGCCGGAGTGCGTGTAGAGGGGCCAGCTGCGGTTGTAGAGGTTGAACGCGGGGCGCTCGGCGATCAGATCCATGTGGGCGTCGTAGTACGCGTCGAGCGTGCCGACGTCCCGCCAGTAGCCCTGGTCGCGGGTGGTCTCGCCGGGGACGTGGTTCTCGCTGAAGTCGTACAGCTGGGCCTCGCCCCGGTCCGTGAGCGCGGGCAGTATCGAACCGCCCATGTCATGGACGGAGTCACCGTCCTCGGCGTCCCGCTGGAGGGCCTCTATCAGCGCCTTGGTCGTGAAGATGTAGTTGCCCATCGAGGCGAACACGGACGACGGGTCGTCGGGCAGGCCGGGCGGGTCGGCGGGCTTCTCCAGGAAGCCCTCCACGGTCTGGCCGTCCGAGCCGGGACTGATCACGCCGAAGGACGACGACTCGGCGCGCGGCACCCGTATGCCGGCGACGGTGACCCCGGCGCCGCTCTCGATGTGCTGGCCGAGCATCTGGCGCGGGTCCATGCGGTACACGTGGTCGGCGCCGAACACGGCGACGTAGTCGGGCTGTTCGTCGTGGACCAGGTTGAGGGACTGGAGGATGGCGTCGGCGCTGCCGAGGTACCAGCGCGGGCCGAGGCGCTGCTGGGCGGGGACCGGGGTGACGTAGTTGCCGAGCAGACTGGACATCCGCCAAGTGGTGGTGATGTGCCGGTCCAGCGAGTGCGACTTGTACTGCGTGAGCACGCAGATGCGCATGATGTCGGCGTTGACGAGATTGGACAGGACGAAGTCGACCAGGCGATACGTTCCGCCAAAGGTCACCGCTGGTTTGGCCCGGTCAGCGGTCAGCGGCATCAGGCGTTTGCCCTCTCCACCCGCCAGCACGATCCCGAGCACAGACGGCCCACCACGACGCATCGCCGCTCCCCTCACCGTGGTTGTGCACGATGCCTTCCCGTACGCCGGTCGGGCTAAGCCTGTTGACCATGTTTGAGGATCTCCTCATAGAGCCTCACCGTCCGCCGGGCCACCGCGTCCCAGCCGAACTCGCCCACCGCGCGCTCCCGTCCGGCGTCCCCCATGCGGCGCGCGGCCTCCGGGTCACCGAGCACGGAGTCCAGGGCACGGGCGAGGTCCGCCTCGAAGACTCCGGGGTCGTCGTCGAGGGACACCAGCACCCCGGTCTTCCCGTCCTCGACCACCTCGGGGATGCCCCCGACCCGCGAGGCCACGACGGGAGTCCCGCAGGCCATCGCCTCCAGGTTCACGATGCCCAGCGGCTCGTACACCGAAGGGCAGACGAACACGGCGGCGTGGGTGAGGAGTTGGATGACGTCCGGACGCGGCAGCATCTGCGGGATCCAGAAGACGCCCTCGCGTACGGCGCTCAGCTCCTGGAAGAGTTCGCGGAACTCCCGGTCGATCTCCGGAGTGTCGGGAGCGCCCGCGCACAGGACGACCTGGGCCGCCGGATCGATGTCCCGTACCGCGCGCAGCAGATGGGGCACGCCCTTCTGGCGGGTGATGCGGCCGACGAACAGGACGTAGGGCCGGGCCGGGTCGACGCCGATCCGGGTGAGGGCCTCCGTGCCGTGGTCGGGCTGGTAGAGGGTGGTGTCGATGCCGTTGTGCACGACGTGGACGGTGGCCGGGTCGAGGGCCGGGTAGCAGGCGAGGATGTCCTCGCGCATGGCCCCGGACACGGCGACCACGGCGTCGGCGGCCTCGATCGCGGTGCGCTCGGCCCAGCTCGACAGGGCGTATCCGCCGCCGAGTTGCTCGGCCTTCCAGGGGCGCAGGGGCTCCAGGGAGTGCGCGGTCATGACGTGCGGGACGCCGTACAGCAGCTTGGCGAAGTGGCCGGCGAGATTGGCGTACCAGGTGTGGGAGTGGACGAGTTCGCGGCCTTCGAGGGCGGCGGCGATGGACAGGTCCGTGGAGAAGGTGCGCAGGGCGTCGTTGCTCCCGTCGAGCGCCGACCAGGGCCGGTGGCGGATGACGCCGGTGCCGCGGCCCTCGCCCCAGCAGTGCACCTCCAGGTCGGTGAGGGCGCCCAACTCCCGGGCCAGGAACTCGACATGAACGCCCGCGCCGCCGTACACATCCGGCGGGTACTCCCGGGTCAGCAGGCCCACTCGCACCCAAAACTCCCTGTCTCGGCGGTTGGTTCCCACATGGTCACCCAGATGTGGCGTCCGGGGAAGACCATGGGGTCCTGGTGAAGCAGCAGTCGCCGCAGACTCCGCCGCCGGGCACCCGGTAGTAGAGGCAGCAACTGCGCCGCCGGAAGGAGGTGCCGGTGAACGTTCCCGTCGGGGCGAGGCGCGGGTGGGCGAACAGTTCGGCGGCGAGGGCGCGCGCGCCGTGCGACCGGCGGCCGAGTTCGCGGGCCGCGCCGGCCAGGGCGGAGCCCGCGTTGCCCCACAGCAGGCCCTCGGCGACGCCGTACCGGGCGTACAGGGCGGCGTTGAGAGGCTCGAGGTGCCGTCGTACGACGAGATCCGCGACCGTCGCCGCGTCGGCCGCCCGGGGCCGTACGTCCGCCAGCCACAGGTCGTCGGGGGCGCTCGACGCGGCGTCCCAGTGGAGCAGTCGGGGGTCGAGGTCGGGGACGTGGTCGTACAGGACGGCGCAGCCGAGCGCGATGGACCACAGTCTGGCCGCGAGGGCCTGTTGGGCGATCGACGCGGAGACCCGTGGCTCGGACGTGCGGAGACGGTCCGCCACGGTTCGGACACGGAAAGTTATGGAATCCGGGTAAACGTCCTCTTCGCGACGGGCGTATGCCTGCGCGAGTGTCGGCGCGGGGTCGAGGGAGTCTCCGGCCGTGCGTAGTACGAAGAAGCCGCCGAGCTCTCGCAGCGCCGTGAGATGGGGGTCGAGGTCCACGACAGGCAGTAGTACCAGGTCGGGCGGCGGCCGAGAGCAGCAGCGTCATCCCCGCGTCACCCACCCTGGGGAGGACGTGCGGCCCGGCGTACTCCATCGGTAGTAGGACTCATTGAGTGCTCTGGTACGACGCGCGGACGCGCGCGAGGGGGGATCGTGGTGACTATGGAAGCCGACCGTTCGCCGCGCCGGGTCACTGGCCCACGCCGCACGCAGAGGAGTTGCTCATGAGCGCCCTCGCGTTGTCCATCCTGCTGTCGCTCGTCTCCGCCGTCGCCTACGCCGGCGGGGCGATCGTGCAGGAGCGGGTCGCGGACTCCGAACACGGCACGTCCTACGCGCCGATGCGCAGGCCGGTGTGGTGGGCCGCCGTGGCGCTGAACGGCTTCGGCGGAGTGCTGCACGTCGTGGCGCTGGCGTACGGGCCGCTGAGTGTCGTCCAGCCGATGGGCGCCCTGACCATTGTGTTCGCGCTGCCGATGGCGGCCCTGTTCGTGCGCCGCAAGGCCGGGGCGACCGCCTGGCGGGGCGCGATCATGGCGACGATCGGACTCGCGGGTCTGCTGTCCCTGGTGGGCACGTCCGAGGCGCAGTCCCTGGGCACCACCCATCGGGTGCTGCTGGCCGTGGTCAGCGGCGCGGCGGTGGTGACGCTGATGGTGGCGGGCCGCGCCGCGCACCGGCATCCGGCGGTGCGCAGCACGCTGCTCGCGGTCGCGTCCGGTATCGCCTTCGGTATGTCGTCGGTGTTCACAAAGGTGGTCGCCGTGGACTGGACCGGGGGTCTCACGGCCGCGGACCTGCCCACGCTGGCGCTGATCGCCGTACTGGGTGCGTCCGGTCTGCTGCTCTCGCAGGCGGCCTACCGGGGCGGCGGCCTCGCGGCTCCGCTGGCGACCCTGACGGTCGTCAACCCCGTGGTGGCGGCGGCGGTCGGCATCACGATGTTCGGGGAAACGTTCCGGTACGGCACCACGGGCACCATCCTCGCGCTGAGCTGCGGAGTGGTCGCGGCCGGCGGCCTGATCCTGCTCACCACGGAGCGGCTGCAGCACGCCCCGCACACCGACACACCGCCGTCCGCCTTTCCTTCCCCTGCTGCACCTGCTTCGTCTGCTTCACCTGTCTCCGCTGTTCCGGCACTCGCGGTACCGGAACAGGCCGAGGCCGGACGCGAGGAGAAGGCAGCGGTGAGCGCGGGGCCCACGCTGGACGAACTTGCAGAAGCCCCCATCCCCTACGGGGCCTTCTACGGCATCCCCTACGTGCCGATCCCGGTACCCGTCCGGGACCGGCACCGTACGCGGGTCAGATCCTGACGCCGCCGGCCCTGAGATAGGCCACCGGGTCGATGTCACTGCCGAAGCCGGGCCCCGTCCGCACCTCGAAGTGCAGATGCGGGCCCGTGCTGTTGCCGGTGGAGCCGGAGCGCCCGATGCGCTGTCCGGCCGACACCGAGCCGCCGGCCCGCACGGAGATCGCGGACAGATGCGCGTACTGCGAGTAGCGCCCGTCGGCGTGCCGGATCACCACCTGGTAGCCGAACGACCCGCCCCACCCGGCCTCGACGACCTCGCCCGCCCCGATCGCCTTCACGGAGGTCCCGGTGGGCACCGGGAAGTCGACGCCCGTGTGGTAGCCCTTCGACCAGGAGGAACCCGACTTGTGGTACGGCGTCCCGGTCCCGGCGCTGACGGGCGCAGTGAGCGTGGCGTCGGTCCTGGGGGCCTTGGGCTCGGCAACCTTCTCGGCCGGGCGCGAAGGGGCGGCCTTCTCCGGCCTGGGCCTGATCTTTGCCTTCGTCCTGGACTCGGTCTTCGACTTGCGCGCGGGCTCCGTGTGGGCGGGCGCGTGCGGTGCGGCCTTCGTACGGAGGCTGAGTCGCTGGCCGGGGACGATCAGGTCGGGATCGGCGCCGACCGTCGTGCGGTTGGCGGCGTACAGCCTCCGCCAGCCGCCCCGGACGTCCCGCTCGTCGGCGATGCCGGAGAGGGTGTCGCCGTGCACGACGGTGTACATCTCGGCGGTGCCCGCCCGGGACTGGGGCGTGGTCTGGGGCTTCACGTCACGGACGGTGTGCTGGGGCCTGTTATCCGCGCCGCCGGCGGGCCTGATGTCGGGAGTGTCGCCGCCACGCGTGAGCCCGGCGCGAACCGAACAGGCGGGCCAGGCGCCGGGGCCCTGCCCATCGAGCACCTTCTCGGCCACGGCTATCTGCTGGTCCCTGGTGGCCAGATCCGCGCGTCCCGCGTAGGCCGTGCCGCCGTACGCCTCCCAGGTGGACTGGGTGAACTGGAGCCCGCCGTAGTACCCGTTGCCGGTGTTGATGTGCCAGTTGTTCGTGGACTCGCAGGCGGCGACCTTGTTCCAGGTCGCCGCGTCAGCCGCGTCCGCCGCTCCGGCGCCGACGAAGGGGAGCGCGATACCCGCGCTGCCCGCGGTGACGGTGAGAGAGGCCCGGTTGATTCTGTTCGGCTGGTACCGGCGGTGCTTGCCGCGTACGGCCATGGAAGAGCCCCCCTCAGCTTTGCCCGAAGTCGCAAAAGTATGTGCTGGGAACAGGCCATGACAAGACGGCAAATCAGCCTCCGTACGGCCGAAGAGCGCCCGGGGGCGCACCGAAGTGGCCTGGAATACGGGCCGGTTGTGTGAACGCTGAGGCAGGTGGGGGTCCTGGTCCGTATCTGCGTACGCAGGAACGATGGACCCGGATGTGCGGTCGGCGTACCGGCACGTCAGGATGGCCCGAAGGGCAATACTGGCGAGCAGGAACAGGCACCACCGATTCCAGGACCCACCGGCACCACCGTTTTCCAGGACCCACTAGGAGTCATCCGCATGAGCAACTCAGCCCAGATCGGCGTCACGGGACTCGCGGTGATGGGCCGCAACCTCGCCCGCAACTTCGCGCGCAACGGCTACACGGTCGCGTTGCACAACCGGACGGCGGCGCGTACGCACGCTCTGGTCGAGGAGTTCGGGACCGAGGGCGACTTCATCGCGGCCGACACCGCCAAGGAGTTCGTGGCGGCGCTGGAACGGCCGCGGCGTCTGGTCGTCATGGTGAAGGCCGGTGAGCCGACCGACGCGGTGATCCAGGAGTTCGCCCCGCTCCTGGAGCCCGGCGACATGATCATCGACGGCGGCAACGCGCACTTCGCGGACACCCGGCGCCGGGAGCGCGACCTGCGCGAGCAGGGCATCCACTTCGTCGGCATGGGTGTCTCGGGCGGCGAGGAGGGCGCGCTGCTCGGCCCGAGCATCATGCCGGGCGGCCCGGTCGAGTCGTACGACTCCCTCGGTCCGATGCTGGAGAAGATCTCCGCGAAGGCGGCCGACGGCACCCCCTGCGTCTCCCACGTGGGTCCCGACGGCGCCGGGCACTTCGTGAAGATGGTGCACAACGGCATCGAGTACGCCGACATGCAGCTGATCGGTGAGGCGTACCAGCTGCTGCGCGATGTCGCCGGGTACTCCCCCGCGCAGATCGCCGACATCTTCCGCACCTGGAACACGGGCCGGCTCGACTCCTACCTGATCGAGATCACCGCCGAGGTGCTGTCGCACGTGGACGCGGCGACGGGCAAGCCGTTCGTGGACGTGGTGGTGGACCAGGCCGAGCAGAAGGGCACCGGCCGCTGGACGGTCCAGATCGCCCTGGACCTCGGCGTCCCCGTGTCGGGTATCGCCGAGGCGGTCTTCGCGCGCTCGCTGTCCGGTCACGCGTCGCTGCGTGAGGCCTCGCGCGGACTGGCGGGCCCGAAGGCGACCCCGCTGAGCGAGTCGGAGGCGGCGGCGTTCGCCGACCGTGTCGAGCAGGCGCTGTACGCGTCGAAGATCGTGTCGTACACGCAGGGGTTCCACGAGATCGCGGCGGGCGGGGCCGAGTACGACTGGAACATCGACCTCGGCGCGGTCTCCGCGCTCTGGCGCGGCGGCTGCATCATCCGGGCGGCCTTCCTGGACCGGATCCGCGCCGCGTACGACGCGCGGGCCGACCTGCCGAGCCTGCTGTCCGACGACACGTTCGCGCAGGAGATCGCGGCGGCGCAGGACGACTGGCGCGAGGTGCTGGTCGCGGCGACGCGGCAGGGTGTCCCGACGCCGGGGTTCGCGGCGGCGCTCGCGTACTACGACGCGCTGCGTGCGGAGCGGTTGCCCGCGGCGCTTACGCAGGGGCAGCGGGACTTCTTCGGGGCGCACACCTACCGGCGCACGGATCGTGAGGGTGCGTTCCACACGCTGTGGGGTGGGGACCGGTCCGAGGTCGCCGGCTAGGCGCTCCACGGGTTGGGCTGGCGGTTCGCTGCGGGTCGGTTGGCGGATTGCCATTTGCCCCCGGACCGGTCCCCCCGCCCCCTGTCGCGGGGGCGCGGGGCGGCCGGGTCGGGGGTATCGGTTTTTGGTGCGGGTCGGTGGGGGCTGGTCGCGCAGTTCCCCGCGCCCCTCAAGGGGCGCTTTCCTGCTCGGCGTTCAGGACAGCGGGGGGCCCGGTTCCGGGTCGGGGGTTGGTTCGGGGCCCGGGGGTTGCGGGATGGGGTCCGGGGGGAGCGGGGGTGTCGGGTCGGGGCCCGGCGGGGGGCCCGGGGTCGGGTCCGGGAAGGGGCCCGGGGTGGGGCTCGGCGGTACGGGGTGCGGGTCCGGTTGCGTCATGGTGTCCTCCAGCCAGGGGATGCGTCGGCTCTGGACTTCTCCCCCGCGTACCCGGCGTACGCGCCCCCACTCACCTAGGGGGCCGTACGGGTCGCCGCCGCGCCCGCCGCCAGCCCCGGCCGGGGGCTGGACAGCACCGGAACGGTGGTGGTGGCCAGCAGCTGCGCCGGGGTCATGGAGGCCTGGGCGAGGATGATCGCGTCGGTCTTGTCTCCGGGGAGGGTATCCACCGCGTCGGCCACCGACCGGACGTAGCCGTCCATGTCGCCCGCCTGGAAGAGGGCCCAGGCGCCCTCCACGAACAGTTGCCGTACGTCGACGGGGAGCCCGGCGCGCCGCGCCTCCTCCTCGACCAGGGCCACCGTGGGCCCGAACGTGCTCTCCGAGGTCGCGACGACGACCACCCCCGGGCCGATGGCCACCGCCGCTGCGGCCATCGGACGGTCGACCCGCAGCACGGGCACCCCGACCTCCTCGGCGGCGGCCTCCGCGACACCGCCGATGGAGGAGCAGGTGCAGAGCACGGCGGCGGCGCCGGCTGCGGCAGCCTGGTCCAGTACGGCCCGGACCTCGTCGGACACCGCGTCGGGGCCCTCTGCGCGGGCCCGGGCCAGCAGGTCCTCGTACACCAAGTGGACGAGTTCCAGGCCCGGGTGGTCCTCGTCGCGCAGGGCGTCGAACACCGGGATGTGCAGGGGCGAGGTGTGCAGGAGTGCCAGCACGGGACGGAGGGCCCCTTCCTCGTGGACGTCAGAAGCGGCCGGGGTTCGCCGCGAGCCACTCCTTGGCGGCGCGGAGCAGATCGGGGTCCGCGGCCGGGGCCTCGGCGGGGTGACGCTCGGCCCACTTCACGACGTACGGGCAGAGCGGGGCCACGTCGATGCCCTCGCGGGCGGCCATGGCGTAGAGCTCGCGGGCCAGTGAGCCCGCGATGCCCTTTCCCTCGTGCGCCGGCTCGACGATCGTGTGGACCGGGACCAGTGCGCGTCCGCGCGCGGCCAGCACGAAGTACTCGATGCGGCCCACGACTTCACCCGCGGCCACCGCCTCCAGGCGGCCCGCCGGTCGGTCGTCGCGGATCTCGATGTCGCTCATCGACACACTCCTCATCGAATCATCGAAAACTCTGGACCATCGGGTCCATCGGGTCGCCGGACGCGCCGACTCACCGGACGCTCAGACCGTGACCGCCTGCGGACTGCGCTCCTGGTCCGAACCCGGCACCGGCTCGGCCGGGTCGGCGCCCAGGGCGACGATACGGTTTCCCTGGTCCACATGGACCACCTTCGGCCGCAGCGCCCGCGCCTCGGCGTCGGTCACCTGAGCGTAACTGATGATGATCACCAGATCTCCGGGATGGACAAGGTGGGCCGCGGCCCCGTTGATCCCGACGACACCGGACCCCCGCTGGCCCTCGATGACGTACGTCTCCAGCCGGGCGCCGTTGGTGATGTCGACGATGTGCACGAGCTCGCCGGGCAACAGGTCGGCGGCGTCGAGGAGGTCGGCATCGATGGTCACGGAGCCGACGTAGTGCAGGTCGGCCTGGGTGACGGTGGCGCGGTGGATCTTGGACTTGAACATGGTGCGCAGCATGGCGAAGCTCCCGGGTTGTCTGCTCCCTGCCTGCTTGTCGCAGGTCAAGGGCGGTCTTCGGAGGCTACAACGGTTCGCGTTTCCGGTCAGCTGTCGCGTGGTGTATCGGGACTCACACTGGCCCACGTCCATCACGCGTTCGGCGAGCGGGCGCGGGACCTGCCGATCACATCGGGCAAGCACGGCCGCCGGCTCGGTGTCCGGCGGCTGTGTGGAAGGCGCGGTGGACGACCTGTGCGTCCAGGCCCTCAGCAAGGGTGAGGCAACTGCGTGCGTCAGACGGCGATGATCTGCCATTGCTGCCGCGTCAGTGACGCGTACGGCTGCTGTTCGATGTTGGCTCCGTCGGCCGTGCTGCCCTCGTCGACGGCGAGGCAGAGCCCGCTGTAGCGGTTGACGAGGAAGTAGTAGCCGTCACCGGTGGGCGTGACGGCCCACTGCTGCTGGGGGGCGGACGCGTCCGACCAGATGCCGACGTTGCCGCCGTCGTCGCGGGACAGGCCGGCCACCTCCATGAGCCGGCCGCTGGCCACACCCTTGACCTTGTAGTAGCCGTCGCCGGTGTTGGTGAAGGTCCACTTCTGGTTCGCCGCGTTGAGCCAGGGCCACTGAAGGACGTTGGAGCCGTCGGTGGTGCCCCCGGCCGCCACGTCGGCGACCTTGCCGCTGTTGCGGTTGACCAGTTGGTACACCGTGCTGTTGCCGGGCAATGTGGAGGACACCAGGGCGGGGGTGGCCGTCCTGCCGCCGATGTGCACACCGCCGATGTTGGCGTAGCCACCGGTGGCCGCGTCGGCCCGGATCCGCACGAACCCCGCGTTGCGGGCGGGCCATTCGGCCACCTTGGTCGCGCGGTCGCCGGCCCAGGTGCCGGTGGCGACCTGCGTGAAGTTCGTGCCGTCGGTGCTGGTGGAGATGGTGTACGAGGTGATGTCACCGTCGGTGGCGTCGTTGCGGTTCCACTGCTTGGGCAGGTACTCCAGGGTGGAGACGTTGCTCCAGACACCGCCCAGGTCGATCGTGATCGAGTGCGGCAGCGCCGCGGACAGTCCCCACGTCGACCAGCAGGTCTCATATCCCTTGTCGCTCAACCCGTCAATGGCGTTGAGCGGCCCCTCACCGGTGCGGAATCCGGTCGCGTAGGCGCTGATGGGTGTCACGGGATGCTCGGCGCGCGGCATCTGGGTCGGCAGTGGCGGCCGGGAGGTGTTGGGGCTCCAGGCCGCCCCGACCTCGGCGAGCCGGTTGACGATGTTGGTGTCCAGCTTGCCGTCGCGGTTGGGCGGGCAGTTGAGGATGAACGAGGTGTACTTCGGCTCCAGGTCCGCCAGATGGGACAGGATCGCGTCCTTGCTCATCAGGCCCTCGGTCGGTGTGGAGGGATGCCAGAACCACCCGTTGCTGATCGTCTGCCCCTGCGTGGCGGCGTAGGTGTTCCCGACCGGCGCGGAAACGCCGAGCGGCTCCTCGAAGTAGATCGCGTCACCGAGGAACGGCACCGACAGCGCACCGTGGTCGATCATGACGATGTCCGGCTGGAGCGACTTCACGTGCTCCCGGATCCGCTGGTAGGAGAGGGCCTGCTGTCCCATCTGCCAGGCATAGCCGTCGGTGACGAACAGGTCGATCTTGCCGTAGTTGGTGAGCAGTTCGGTGATCTGCCCCAGGACGAAGGTCATGTCGCTGGACTGGATGGCGTCGGTAATCTCAAGACCGGACACCCCGTGCCGGCTCTCCCACGCCTCGACGCCGTAGGTGCGGTCCCAGATCGAGTAGTAGAGCCCGACCTTCAGCCCCTTCGCCCGGAAAGCATCGCAGTACGCCTTCACCACGTCCTGCTTGTAGGAGCTGTTCGCGACGTTCTGGGTGCCGTAGGCACTGGGCCACAACGCGAAGCCGTCGTGGTGCTTGGTCGTCAGGATGCCGTAGCTCATCTTCGCGGCGGCCGCCGCGGCGGCCCACTGCTCGCAGTCCACGGCCGTGGGCGCGAACAGAGTGGGGCTCTGGTTCGGGGCGGCCCACTCCTCGTTGGTGAACGTGCCCAGGTTGAAGTGGTTGAACATACCGAACCGCATGTTCACCAGGTTGCTGAGATTGGTCTGGGCGTCCGCGGCTGCAGCCTGCGCGAGCAGAGGGGACAACGCGGGGAGTACGGGCAGCGCGGTGGTGGCCGCAGCGGCCCCCGCCGCACCCAGCAGCGAGCGGCGGGACAGTCTTCCTGACGACATGGGCGTACTCCAGGTTGAGGGGACTCCGGCCCCAAGGCGCCGAGTGTTACGCATGAAGTTCAGTGATGTGACGGCTCCATGTCAACCCGTTGAAGGGATGTAAGCTCCCCATCTCCAGTCATTGGCGCCCAATTTGCGAGCTGAATACCTTATTGCCGTTCCAGACATGCCATGTCTTAGTGCAGTGCCCGCACGACTCAAGAGATCCCATGAAAGACCGGTACTAGTCGGCGCCGACCGCGCGCAGTGTGGCGAGGATCAGTGCCCGGGTGACAGTGACGATCTCGCTGACGCGGACCTGTTCCTGTGGGCCGTGTGCGAGGCGTACGTCGCCGGGGCCGTACTGCAGCGTGGGGATGCCCGCCCCCGAGTACAGCCGCAGGTCGCTGCCGTAGGGAGCGCCTCGCTCCGGTGGTCGTGGGCCGCCGGTGACGTCGGCGTGCGCGTCGCCGACCAGGGCTGCCAGCGGGTGCCCGGCGGGCAGGCGTCCGCTGGCGAACTGGCCTCCGGGCCAGGTCACCGTGGCGGGGTGGGAGCGCAGCCACGGATCGGCCGCGCAGGCTTCGGCCACGCACGCCTCCAGTTCGGTGCGGGCCTGGGCCGGATCCTCGTCCAGCCGGACGCCCAGTCTTCCTTCGGCCACCAGCAGGTCGGGCACGCTGCTGGCCCAGTCGCCGGCATGGACGGTGCCGACGGACAGCGGGTAGGGGACGGGGTACTCCGACATGAGCGGGTCGGCGCCGGTGTTGCGGCGCGCTTCGAGGCGGGCGAGCGCGAGGTGGATGGGCAGGTAGGCGTCGACGGCGCTCACGCCCACGTATCTGGTGCTGCCGTGGGTGGCGCGGCCGGGTACCTCGATGCGGAAGGTCAGGGCGCCGGCGTTCGCGGTCATGAGCGTGCCGCCGGTCGGTTCCGGGATGATGCAGGCGTCACCGGTGTGGCCGCGCTGGAGGGTGCCGAACGCTCCGAGTCCGCCGTCCTCCTCGCTGACCACGAAGTGCGCGGACACCTGGCCGCGCAGTCTTGCGCCCGCCGCCCGTATCGCGGCCAGGGCGGCGAGTATCGCCACCACTCCCCCCTTCATGTCGCACGCTCCTCGCGCGTGCACCACGTCCCCGGTGGCCCGGGGGCGGAAGGGGTCGCCCTCCCACTGCGCCGGGTCCCCGGAAGGGACGACGTCCACGTGGCCCTGGAGGACCAGGGTCGGCCCGTCGCCCTGGGGCCGCGTGCCGCCCACCAGGCCCCACGACTCCGTGCGCGGGGCCTCGCTGCCGGGAAAGTGGGGATGGGCACGCAGCTCGGGCAGGTTCATGGACCACAGGTCGACATCGAGGTCCATCCGCTCCAGCTGCCGGGCCAGAACGTGCTGAAGCTCGGACTCCGCGGCGCTCCCCGTCACGCTCGGGACAAGGAGGAGTTCCATCAGCAGCCGGCCGATGGCCGCCTCGTCCACCGCGGCCAGGGCCGAGGCTTCCACATCGCTCAGGCTCGCTGTCATCTCAACACTGCTTCCGGCACGTGACATCAGGACAAGCCGGAGACTATGTTCGGGCAAACAGCGCAAGCAATCGCCATTTGCTGCTGTCCACTGTCGATTTATTGCAATCTCAGCGGCCTCATGGCTGATACTTGCGCCGGGCCGCCAGGTTCTGACGTCTGGAGTGGGTCATGGACGCCATCGATGAAGCGATCATCCGCCACGTGCTGCACAACGCACGTGCCACATACGCCCAGATCGGCAAGGCGGCGGGGCTGTCCGCGCCCGCCGCCAAGCGGCGTCTCAACCGGTTGGAGGCGACGGGCGCGATCCGTGGTTACAGCGCTCTCATCGACCCTCAGGCCTTGGCCTGGCACACCGAGGCTTTCGTCGAGGTCTTCTGCACCGGCAATCCCACCCCCGCCGAGCTGCGCCAAGCCCTGGAGGCCATCCCCGAGGTGGTCGAAGCCTGTACCGTCTCCGGCGCCGCCGACGCGGTCGTCCACATGCTCGCCAGGGACATCCACCACCTGGAGCAGGCCATCCAGCGCGTGCGCGCCACAGCTCCCATCGAACGGACCGAGAGCGCCATCGTGCTCTCCCGGCTGTTGAACCGGCCTCGGGTGTGACGGGTCAGTGCACCGCGGCGATTCGGTAGGCCCGGACGACGGTCTGGGTGACGGTGTTGCCTGCCCTGTCCGCCGCGCTGATCCGCAGGGACACATAACCGGTGCGACTCGGGTGGTGGAGCAGGGCGCTGCCGGTGGTGCCTCGGCGGGTGACGGGGACCGTCTTCCAGGTGCGGCCGTTGTCGTAGGAGACCTGGAGGGCGAGCCGGGTCACCGTCGACCGTTCCGCACCCGTGGGGCGCTGCACAGTGAGCGGGACGCGGAAGGCACGGCCGGCCGGGGCGGTGCTCTGGAGGTCGACGGCTCCGCCGGTGCGTACGGTCAGCAGCGGCAGCGCCGAGGTCGTCGAGCCGCGGGGCCTCGCCGAGGTGAAGCCCCAGGTCAGCGTGGAGCGGGTGCCGAGCGCCGACCAGTCGACCGTGCGCGTGGTGCGGGCGGTCAGCGTGTAGCGGCGCTTGGCGGCGCCGGCGACGGTGAAGCCGATGTTCGAGAGGTCGCCCGTCCGGCCGACGACCCGTCCGCCGGAGGACAGCACGACCTCGCCGTCCACCGCGAAGTCGGCGGAGCCGTCGAGGCGCTGCCCGGTTCCGGTGGCGGCGTACGGCGCCAGGTCCAGGGACAGGTAGTCGCCCTCGCGGGTGGCGCTGTAGAGGGCCGGGCCGACGGGGGCCCGGTTCCAGTCGACGGTGTACGTGCGTCCGGCCTGGTAGCGACGGGTCGCGGTCGTCTCGTCATGGTCCGGGAGAGTGCCGTCGGGCCTGTTGTCCGTCGTCCCGAAGAGGTCGAGGTAGTGCGTCCAGGTGAGTCCGGGGGCGACCGAGTAGTACTCGGTCACTCGGCTCGGCAGTGCGGTGTGCAGCGTCGGAACGAACGGCATCAGCTCCACGTCGTTCGTCGGCTGGTCGGAGCGCACGGCTGCTACCCGCCTGCCGCCCTGGGAGGCGTACCTGGCGTGCACGGTGGCCAGTTGCCGGTCGTGGACGACGGGGTCGGTGTCGGCGGGGATGCCGCCGTTGTGCGACTGCCGGAGGGAGTAGCGGTAGGCGCCGCGCGAGTCCTTGCCCGTGAGGGTGGTGGAGGCGGCGTAGCGGACGCCAGGGGCCTGTGCGGTGGGCGTGGCGTACAGGGTGGCCCTGCTGCCGACGACGGCGGTGAGTGAGTAGCCGTCGTCTGCCTCTGCGCCGGGCAGCGCGAGGGAGGCCGAGGTGGAGATCGCTGTGGCGCCGCGGTGGTCGACGCGGGCCGAGACCTTGCCGGCCTTGCGGCCGTCGAGGGTCACGGTGCGGTCCCGGTCGGTGCGGATGCCGGTGGCGGCGAGCAGGGTCCGGGTGCCGGTACGGGTGCCGGATCCGTCGAACTCGGCCAGGCTGTCGTCGATGCCGAGGACGGTGTAGTCGTCCTTCGGCAGGCGCAGCCGGGACGTGCCGTCACTCCCCAGCCGGATGTCCTGCTGGATGCCGGTGTGCGGGCCGACGACTGTCAGCGTCGCGCCCGCGGCCGGCTTGCCCGCACGGTTGAGGCCGGTGACGGTCAGTGTGTGGCGTTCCGGTTCGGCGAACAGGCCGACCGCGGTACGCACCGTGGTGTCCGGGGCGGTGGCGAGGACGGCACCGCCGTAGCGGCCGACCTGGGCCCTGGTGGTACGGCCGCTGACGTTCGCGGTGGCGGTGCCGTGCGCGGGGACGGTCACGCTGGTGGCGTCCAGGGAGAACATCCCGGCCGGGGCCCGCCTACCGCCGGGGCCGTAGGTGTCCAGGGCGAGCTTGAGCGTGACCGCCCGGTCGGTGTCGTTGCGGTAGGTGATCTGCCGAGTGGCGGTGGCGTCGGCGTGCGGCCAGGCGAACAGGCCCAGGTTGGCGGCGCCGGAGGTGGCATAGATCTTCTGCTTCAGGGCGCGCACGATGTCGAGGCGGCCGGCGCCCTGCTGGAAGGCGGTCAGGTTCTTCAGGCCGTGCGCCGAGGAGGTCAGCGCCCGCTTGAAGTCGGCGGCCTTCCAGGTGGAGTGGGCCTGGGCGAGCAGGGCCACGGCGCCGGTGACGTGCGGGGTGGCCATGGAGGTGCCGGACGCCTGCTCGTAGCGCGGGTTGGGCACGGGCGTGTCCATGTTGGTGCCGTCGGCGCGGGCTCCGATGATGTCCTCGCCGGGTGCCACCAGGTCGGGCTTGACGGCGTCGTCGCCGAGTCGGGGACCCTGGCTGGAGAAGTCGCTGAGGGTGTCGCGCTTGGTGGTGCTGCCGACGGTGAGCGCGGCGTCCGCGCTGCCGGGGCTCTCCACGGTGCCGTCCACGCCGTTGCCCGTCGGCCCGCCCGCGTTGCCGGCGGCCACCACGAAGAGGGTGCCGGTCTGTGCGGTGATCCGGTTCAGGGCGGTGGCCACCGGGTCGGTTCCGTCGGTGACGGTGTCGCCGAGGCTGAGGTTGACGGCGACCGCGTGCTGGGCCGCGGCCCACTCCATGCCGGCGATGATCGCGCTGTCGGGGCAGCCGCCGTTGTCGTCGCAGACCTTGCCGATGAGCAGTCTGGCGCCCGGTGCGACGCCCGCGTACTTGCCTCGGGACGCCGCGCCCGTGCCGGCGATGGTCGAGGCGGTGTGGGTGCCGTGCCCGAACCCGTCCTTGAGGCGGGTGCCGGTGAAGACCTTCGAGGCGGCGATGCGGCCCCGGAAGTCGGGGTGGCCGGCGTCGATGCCGGTGTCCAGATCGGCGATCAGCACGCCCTTGCCGGTGATGCCGGACTTCCACGTGGCAGGGGCGCCGACGATCTTGTTGCTCTCGTCGTCCAGGACCTTCGCCCTGCCGTCCAGCCAGAGCTTGCCGACATGGCTGGCCAACGGTCCCTCGAGCAGTGACTGCCACAGACCACTGGTGCTCTTCTTGGGCTGGGTGAGGGTGCCGCCGTTCAGAGCGCGCAGGGTGCGGCCCAGGTCGGCGCCGTGTGCGGTGAGGGCGGACCGGGCGGACCGCCGGCCGGCCCGTTCCATGACGATCAACGGCAGTGAGCGCGAGCGCGCGTCGTCCCGACCGATGCGGATCAGCTCCGTGACGTCGAACAGCCGCGCGTCCACCTTCCCGGTCGACAGGAGGCGCTCGGCGTCATTGGGGAACACGCTGATGTGCTGTGTCCCGGCTCGGAGGGAGCGTACGAGGCGGAAGCCCATGTCCTCCCGGCCCTTGCCGGGCAGCACGGACACGGCGGGGGCCTTGCCGCCGGGCTGGGGACGCAGGATGACCCGGTCGCCGGTGATGAGGGTGACGGTTCTGGCGGCCCCCGTGTGCTGCCCCACCGACGCCGCGTCGGGGGCGACGGCCTGCGCGTCCGGTCCCGGCACGGCGACCAGGACGGTCACCACACCCGCGAGGGCGGGGAGCATCCCCCACCTGACTGTTTTGGGCAGCAATGCGTACTCCTTCGGTGTCCGGCTCCGCGCCGGAATCTGGTGGTGCGGCGATTTGGCGGCCTACGCGGTGCTCAGAGGCTGGCGCGCAGGTGGCTGACCGTGACGAAGTGGTAGCCGCGGGCGGTGAGGGTGCGCAGGATCTGCGGGACCGCGGCGACGGAGGTGGGGTGGATGTCGTGCATCAGGACGACGCTGTTGCGCTGCGCCTTGTCGATGACGGTCTGGGCGACCTTGGCGGCGTCCGGATATTTCCAGTCCTCGGTGTCCACGTCCCAGAGCACCGGGGAGAGGCTGGTGGCCGACCGGACCGTGGAGTTGATGGCGCCGTAGGGCGGGCGGAAGAGGGTGGGCTCCTTGCCGGTGGCGGCCTTGATGGCGGCGCTGGTGCGGTTGAGCTGGGAGGCGATCTGCCCGGGGGTGAGCTTGGTGAGGTCGGGGTGGTTCCAGGAGTGGTTGCCGACCTCGTGTCCGGCACGGGCCTCGGCGCGGACCAGGTCGGGGTGGGCGGCGACGTTCTGGCCGACGGTGAAGAAGGTGGCGCGTGCCTTGTACTGGGCCAGGTAGTTCAGCAGGGTCGCGGTCTCGGGAGCCGCCGGTCCGTCGTCGAAGGTGAGCGCGACGCAGGTGACCTGCTTGCAGTCGGTGTCGTCGTCGCCGGACGCGGTGTGGGTGGGGACGACCGGGCTGGGGGTGTTCCTCGCGCCCAGGTCGAGGGAACGGCTGGGGGTCATGGTCTGTCGCTGGGCGCGCTTGCCGAACGCGGACAGCCAGGGGGTGACCGTCTCCTCGGAGAGGGTCACCTGGAAGGTCCCGGCGGGCGGCGGGCCCACCTCGCCGCTGTCGAAGCTCACCTGCAGCCCGCCGTCGGCGGTGAAGGCCATGTTCTCCAGAGCGGTGACGCGGGAGGCGGGGTCGGAGAGCGCGCCGTCGAAGGCGGTCGTGTCGAAGCCTTCGCGCCCCTTGAGCTCGTCTTTCAAGGCGGCGATGAAGGCGTCACGGGAGTCGTCGGCGATGAGTTCGAGAGCAGGGGCGTAGTCGCCCGCGTCACCGTCGTACCAGTACGTCTTGGTGGCCAGCCCGGACCCGGCGCCGCTGCCGTCCTGTGTGGTGAGCCGGACGCCCAGTACATCGCCGGAGGCCACCAGGAACCTGTGGCTGACGTTGAACTCGGCGCCTGAACCGCTGTCGCACGCCACCTCGCGGAATGTGGCCAGGCGCTGGTCCACCTCCTTCTTCATCACGGCCGTCATCGCCTCCGCGCCGGGCACGTCCGGGTAGCTCGTGGCGAACGGACAGGAGCGCTCCTCGCTGCTGTTGCTGACGATCCGCAGACCCTTGATCTTCGACGGGTCGACGCTGTGGACGGGTGAGGGCGAGGGGGATGCGGCAGCGGCACGCGGAGGGCCGGCGGATGCCGGCTCCGAGGAACCTGGGGAACAGGCCGTGGTGATCGAGAGGGTGCCGAGCAGCAGGAGCGAGGGCAGCAGGGTGTGAGTGCGCATGGGTGACCAGAACCTGAGGGAGGGGAGGGCGGACGCCGTCGGCGGGCGCCGCGGTCGTTCTGGTCACGAGCGTCCAGGTCAGAGGCGTTTTTCAGCGACCCTCGAGGCCACTCTGAAAAATCCGGTTCCTGTGAGCGGCCGCGTCAGCCGCTGGTGGGGCAGACGCTTTCGTACGGCGCGTCGGGGACGTAGGTCCGCCATTGCGCCGCGGTCAGCCCGCCGCCGGCGCGGGCGCAGACGGTGTCCACGACCTGGTCCGGGGCGACAGAAAAACGCAGGAGCGGCACGTGGGGGCTGCCGGCGTAGACCGTGCCGCCGTCCTCGGTGAAGGCAAGGGAGTCGATCCCGTCGCCGGGCGTGGGCAGGTCCGTCCCGAGAGGCTGATGTCCCTCGGTGTCCCACAGCCTCAGCGTCCCGTTCGCGCCGCCCACGGCGAGTGTGCCGCCGTCGGAGGAGAAGGCGAGCGCCCCCACCGCCTCCGGTTCGCCCTGGGTGACCGTGTCGGAGGTGCCGGTCAGTGCGCCGGTGCGGTCGCGGATCGCGCCGTCCCACAGGGTGACGTGCCCGGTGGAATCGCCGACGGCGAGCTGGGTGCCGTCGGGGCTGAAGGCGAGCGCGGTGACCTGGCGGCCGTCGGCGAGCGCGCGTCCACTGACCGTTCCGGCCCCTGGATCGACGTACTGGTCGTCGGAGCTCACGAGCAGATCCCCGTCCGGTCGCCCGGCCAGTGCCTCCCCGGAGAAGCCGCGCACGGTCCCCGACCGCCGGTGGTCGCGGGTGTTCCAGACCTCCGTCGTGGAGGTGCCGTCGGTGAAGCGGACGGCCAGCAGGGTGCGGCCGCCGGGTCCCAGGGCGAGGGCTGCGGCAGGGCGGTCGGCCGCGCCGGAGGTGTCGAAGACCGTACGGATCCGGTGTTTGCGTACGTCCCACACGGTGAAGCGCAGCCGCGACGAGCCGTGGGAGGACGCGGTGTCGGCGAGGGCCAGGGCGCGGCCGTCCGGGCTGAAGGCCAGCAGGGGAACGTCCTCGTCGGAGGTGCTCGGCAGCGGGCCGAGCTTCGCGTGCGCGAGGACCGTGCCCGTGCGCGTGGCTCGCAGCTCGAAGCGGTATTCGGCGCCGGAACGGGTGACGGTGGCCAGGGTGGTGCCGTCCGGGCTGAGCACGCTCGCGTCGGTCGGTGTGCTGTGCCACCGCGGGGCGAGGCGGGCGGTCAGGTCAAGGGTGTGAACCGTGGCGCCGTCGAGGTAGCGCAGGAGGTCGGGATTTCCCCGGTCCCACGTCAGCCAAGCGGCCTCGTCCTTGGACATCGGCCGGTCGAAGACCTGGGTCCCGCCGGTGGCCAGTCGCCAGACGGCGAGTTCGTGGTCGTCCGCCGTGGCCACGAACTCGCCGTCGGCGGAGAGCGCTGCCTGTGTGAAGCCGGTGCTCCCGGCACTGGCGAAGTCGGCGAGCGTGCGTCCGCTGGGGACGTCCCAGACAAGGGCCCGCGTGCCGTAGACGGCGGCCAGCCGGCTGCCGTCCGCGCTGAACCGCAGCAGGCGGGAGCCGCTGTCCGCACCGGTGCCGGTTCCGCAGACGGTCCCGTCCGCCTTCTCCCAGGCTCCCGGGAGCCGTTTGCGGCCGACGGTGTCCCACAGCTGGAGTGGCCCGTCGGCGGGACAGAGGGCGAGCAGACGTCCGCCGGGGCCGACCGCCTCCGAGGAGAGTGTGCGCGCGAGGTCGGTGGTGAACAGGACTTGGCCGTCGTCCGTCCGGTGCAAGGCGGCTGCGCCCGGGCCGTCGGGTGGTCCGGTGAGGTACGTTTTCCCGTCCGGCGAGCTGCCCCGCAGTGACGCGTTGCCCAGCTCGGCCTCGGATCTGCCCGCCGGAAGGTTCCACAGCCTGCCTCCCCCGTCCGGCCCGATGACATCGAGGAACCGGGAGTCGGGCCCGACATCGCCCACCTCCGTACCGCTCGGCAGGCGGTAGGTGGCGGTGACCTTGTGGTCGGTCACATTCCGGGCGGTCACCGTGGTGCCCTCCACGCTCAGCAGCGTCCGGCCGCTGTCGGCGAGGAAGCGCCGGACGTCTCTTCCAGCCACCGGGTCGGTGAAAGCGTCGCGTTCCGGCTGTGTCAGAGACCCAAGCAGCGCCGAGCGGGACTCGGTGAGCGGGGCCATCTTCCATGCCGCCACCCCGAGCAGGGCGGCGGTGCGCGGATCGGTGGAGCGCAGGCTGCCGGCCACGGTGGCCAGGCGGCGAGCGGTGGCCTTGGCGGATTCCTCCCGGCTCACCTCGTTGCGCTGCCAGGCGACCAGGCCGGCGGTCAGCGCCAGGACGAGGAACACGGACAGGGCGATGGTCAGGGAACGCGTCCGGCGTGCGGTGCGTGTCTCGGCCTCCCGCTCGGCGTCCTGAGCGGCGAGGGAGGCAGTGAGGAAGTCCCTTTCCAGAGGGGTGAGGTCGTCGTTTTCCAGGAGGGTGAGGTCGTCGTTCGGCTGACCGGCGAACAGTTCGGCGGCCCGCGCCAGCCTCGTGCCCCGGTACAACGCTCCGGGATCACGCGCCAACTCCTCCCAGCCGCGAGCCGCCTCACCGAGTCGGCGCTGGGCACGCAGCCTTTCCCGGCTCTCCTCGATCCAACCGGCAAGACGCGGCCAGCCGGTGATCAGCGCCTCGTGCGACAGCTCCACCGTGTCGCCGTCCAGGGTGACCAGACGGGCGGCGACGAGACGCTCCAGCACGCCCTGCGCACCGCTGCCGAGTTCGGCGCGGGATGCCGGACGGCGGGTGTCGGCCGTGCCGTCGCCAGGAGCGATGAGCCTCAGCAGGATGCGCCGGGCGATACGGTTCTGCTCCGCCGGCACCTGGCTGTACACCTCCTCGGCGGTGGCGGCGATCGCGCCCCGTACTCCGCCCGCCTCCTCGTACGCCGCCAGGGTCAGCAGGCGGCCACGCCGACGGCGCCAGGTCTCCAGCAGGGCATGGGAGAGCATGGGCAGCGCGCCCGGCTGGTCGACGACCTCGTCGATGATCCGGGCGGTGAGGGTGCGCTCCACGTTCAGTCCGGCGGAGGCGGCCGGGCCGGTGATCGTCTCGCGCAGCTCGTCCCGGCTCATCGGCCCGACCAGCAGGTTGGCCCGGCTGACGGCGGAGGCCAGCTCACGGTGTGCGGAGCAGTGGCCGTAGAAGTCGCCGCGGACCGCGACCACCACCCGCAGTCCGCTCTCCGGCCGCCGGGCCGCGAGCAGCAGGTCGAGGAACCGGTCGCGTTCCGCCCGGTCGTGGCACAGCGTGAAGAGTTCCTCGAACTGGTCGACGATCACCCAGGTCTCCTGGCCACCGCCGCGCGGCACCAGTGCCTCCGCGTGCGTGCGCGCGGGCTGTTCTCCGGGGGCGAGCACGCGGATCACCGCAGGCCGCTCCGCGCCCGCCGCCTGCCGCAGCCTCGGAATCAGTCCCGCCCGCAGCAGGGACGACTTGCCGCTGCCGGACGGCCCGAACACCGCGACGAACCGGTGCTCGCGCACCAACTCCACCAGTTCGGCAACGAGAGTCTCCCGGCCGAAGAACAGTTCGCTGTCGTGCGGTTCGAACCGCGCCAGCCCCCGGTACGGCGGCTTCTCGTCCGGTATGGATGTACGGACCTCGACGTCCGCCTCCCGCCAGTGGCGCTCCCATTCGTCCGGGTCCGCGTCCAGCGCTTCGGCGTACGCCCGCACCACCGCCAGGGAAGGCAGCTGATCACCGGCCGCGGCCTGGGACATCGCGGTGATGGAGTAGCCCGCCCGTGCGGCCATCTCCCGGTACGGCGGCTTTCCCGCCTTCTCTCGCAGGAGCCGCAGTTCGTGCGCGAGGCGCTGCACGGCACCGGCGTCGGGATCGACCGGCTTCTCACGTCGTCCCACCGGGAACACCTTTCACACACGTCAGGCGTTCAAGCTACTTTTTCACCCGACCCCCGGCAAACCTGACCGTCTGTGACGCTGCCCACGGGACACCGACCCGGGGACTCCAGGTCCATCCGGCAGGCGAACAACGACCGGCGTACGCCGTGGCCGGGCAGCGGGTCCGGTACCGCGTGTCGACCGTCGTCATCGACACGGAGGTGCACACCGTCAGGCCGGTAGCCGACCGTCACGGTCGCGCAGGGCGGACTCGACAGCAGCTTTTGTGGAAGCGAACGCCTGCATGCAGGAGCACGAACAGCGTCCGCCAGGCTGCGGTGTCCCGGCGACGTGGAGCCGCGAAGGCGGAACCCTGAGGCGTGGTCCGTGCCGGGCCCCGTGCACGTACCGCCCCGGGCGAGTGGACCGGCGGTCATGCCTCCGTGTGCAGTAGGGCCGCCAGCTTTTCCGGCCACTCCAGTGCGATGAAGTGGTCCACTCCCGGCAGCTGGGTGAACTGGGCGTCGGGCAGCAGTCGCTTGTTGGCCGCCCGGTCGGAGGGGCGGGACCAGTCCTTCTCCCCGTAGACCAGGTGGACGGGGGCCTTGACCTCGGGGTAGCGCGAGCGGGCCGCGATGAGGCTGGGCATGTTGCGGTAGAGACCCCGGGCGACGTCCGGGTAACCGGGTCGCCTGCCCACCTGGATCAGCTCGTCCACGTAGTCGTCCCGCAGCGCGGCCTTGTCGCCCACGCCGCCCTGCAGGATTCTGCGCAGGACGGGCTTGGGCTCCTGCTGGGCGATCACCGCGCCCAGCCCCGGAGCCTGGATTCCGCCGATCACCGCACGCGCCAGGAGGCTGGACCGGGCGATTCCGTCACGGTAGTCGTACGGGTTCACGGCCACGACGCGCCGTACCCGCTCCGGCAGATCGGCCGCGGTGGTCAGGGCGAGCACCCCGCCCAGGGACTCCCCGACGAGCGTCACGTCGTGGAGGTCGAGTTCGGTGAGGAGCCGTTCGACACCCGCGCGCAGCGCCGGCTCCTCGTACGACGCACCGGGCACGATCTCGGAGTAGCCCATCCCGGGCAGGTCCAGGGCATACACCGTGTACTGGTCGGAGATCAACGGGATGAGGAAGCGGAAGTGCTCGGCCTGCGTACGCACCGTGTGCAGCAGGACCAGCGGAGCGCCGGTGCCCGCTTTCAGATAGCGCAGCGTTCCCTCGCGACTGTCACGGCCTCCACGCGGGGCAATGGTGTGACTGGTGGTCCCGGGGATGTGAATCGTCGGACGCGCCTCTTGGTTGGGCATGTCGTCGTCTCCTTGTGCGATTGCGTGGAAACGATCGGGAAACCGATCGGTTTCCAGTACTGTAAACCGATCGGTTTCCCGGCCGCAAGTCCCAGGGCTCCACAGACGCCGCAAGACCTTGATTCACGCAGGAAAACGACATACGCCAGAGGGGCCCGTCAGGTCGACGAGCCCCTCTGGCTGCAGGAAGCGGCTGCTCAGCTCACGTCTGCCACATCGAGCAGGGCGGTCACGGTCGGCGCGACGAGCCCCGTCAGTTTGTCGGCTTCGATTCCCGCGCGGGCGCTGGCGCCGTCGAAGACCAGGATCAGCTGCCTGGCCAGCAGGTCGGGGTCGCTCGCCCCGCCCTGTGCGGCCTCACCACGGAAGAAGGCCGTCAGGTTGGCCTTGATCCGGTGTGCCTCCTGGCTCGCAGGATGGCTCTGATCCTTCAGCTCGATCTGCACAGCCAGGTACGGGCAGCCTCGGAAGTCGGGCGCGGCCGCCTGCGATTCCAGCCGCTCGAAGACGTGCATGATGCGCTCGCGGGGTGAGCGGCCGTCGTCCGCCGGGGGCACGAGTCCGGCCACGAACGCGGCGGCGCGCTCCTTCACGCTTGCCGCCAGCAGATCGTCCTTGCTCTCGAACAACTGGTACATGGAGCGCTTCGACACTCCCGCCGCCTTGCACAGCGCCTCGATGCCGATGCCGACACCCTCCTGGTAGGTCAGCTTGCCCGCTGCCTCCAGTAGCCGCTCTCGGGAACTTGGCTTCACATCCGTGGTCATGCCCCGAGAGTAACTCGATCCCGACGAAATGGACACCGATCGGTGTATGAGGGTGGCGTGCAGTCGAGCCCGCCGCGCGCTACACCGGGGCCGCGGTCTTCTCGGGCTCCGTCTCGGCGGGGATGCGGTGCAGCCCCTTGCGGTCGTACCAGCCCGTCACGCCGAAGCCGAACAGGGCGGCTGCCACCAGGGCGGCGCCCATCATGACCCAGGCCCGGGTGAGGCCGGCGTCGCCCTGGGCGTCGTAGTAGAGGATCGAGCGGATGCCGCCGGTGATCTGCCTCAGCGGCTCGAACTCGGCAAGGAAGCGATAGAAGGCGGGCAGCGCCTCGAGAGGGGTCGTGGCGCCCGCCGTCGGTACCGCCATGCCGATGAAGACCAGCGTGACCACCAGCATGCCGGGCGTGCCGAACACGGCGAGGAGCGTGAGCGCGCCGATGCCCGAGACCGCGACGGCGCACACCGAGAACAGCCACAGCAGCGGCAGATGGGAGGCGTCCATGCCCATGATGCCGACCGCGCCCGCCATGATCAGGCTCCCCATCAGCAGGGACAGTCCGGCCATGAGGGTGCTGCTGACGGCGAGGGTCTGCACGCGGGTGGCCCGGATCAGGGGGCGGTGCAGGCGCAGCGGGCCCATGTCGTTGTGGGTGTAGCCGAGGGCGTGGTCGACCTGGCCGTTGATGACGTTGGCGGCGAGCATCCCGACGACCACGAGGGCGAGCGAGTAGTAGAACGCCGTCAGGCCCAAACCGCTGTGCGAGTCGAGCGGGTGGCCGTCCTTCACGGTGACGGCGGCGGGGTCGGCGAGCAGGAGCCGCGCCGCGGTGGGCAGTTTCGCCTGCTCGGCGTCGGCCCGCGCGATCAGTTCCCTGCCCACCTGGAGCGAGGCGTTCTCGGCCGCCTGCGTCGTGGCCGTGCGCGCCAGGCTGGAACCCACGCTGCCGGCGGACTGGTTGGTCAGCACCGTCAGCGTCGGACGTACCGGGTTCTTGGCGCCTTCGGTCGTGGTGAGTGCGGTGATGGAGGAGGTGAAGTCGGCGGGGACGACGAGCGCGCCGAACAGCTTGCCCTTTCCTATCTCCTCCTTCATCTCCTTCTCGTCCATCACCTTCCAGTCGATCTTGTCCCCGCCCGCGGTGGACTTCGCGATCGAGCCGGTGATCTGACTGCCGAGGTTGACCTGGCTACCGCCCGCGTCGGCCCCCTTGTCGGCGTTGACGACGGCGACCGGGAGGTTCTTCATGTGGTCTACCGGATCGATGTTGGCGCCGACGTAGAACACCGTGAACAGCACTGCGAGTACGCCCGTGATGACACCGTTGGCGATCCACAGGGGTTTCGCGCGCAGGACGCGGAAGGGGTGAATGTTCATCGGTTACTCCGGTTTCGGCGACGCGGCCATGTCGGGGAAGTGAGCACTCGCGGCCAGCGCGGCGAGGACGCTGGGATCAGCTCGCGAGCGTCACCCCCGTGGAAACCGGTCGGCTTCGACGTATCGTAAACCGATCGGTTTCCAAATTCAAACCGGCGTGGTCGTGAATCAGGTGTGTGCGGCGACGTTGCCTACCGCGATGTGCAGATCGCCCTCTTCAGGCACCAGCGGGGGCAGGGGCGTCGCGTTGGCAGGGTTGAGCGAGTCGAAGAGCAGGGCGATGAAGCGGGCCCGCAGGGAGGGCGCGGTGCCGGGGAGCCCCAGGCCGACGACGGCCATGACGAGGAAGCGGGGAATGTCCTCCGCCGTGAGGTCGGGGCGGATCTCACCCTGCCGCTGTGCGCGCAGCAGTACGGGGTGGAGGGAGTCGCTGAGGCGCTGGAGCGCGTCCACGGCGACATCGGCGAAGTTGCTGGCGAAGCTGACCAGTCCCTGTTCCTGGACGACGAGGTCGAGCAGGTGTGTCGCGATGTCCTGGAGGGCCTGACGCGGGTGGGGTGCGTCGGCGGCATCGTCGATGAGGGGGAACAGGTCGGTTTCGAGGATGTCGTCCAGGACGGCCCGGACGATGGCTTCCCGGTTGGGGAAGTGGCGGTAGAGCGTGGCGATGCCCACGCCGGCCTCGGCCGCGATCTGCTCCAGAGAGGCCTCACCCCTACCAAGGACGATTCGTCCGGCTGCGGTGATGCGCTCCACGCTGGAGCGTGCGTCGACCCTGCGTTTGGGGGCGCGGTCCTTCGTGGTCGCCATCTGCGGCTCCTCCCTGCTCTGCGCTGAAGGCTATCGCCGCTACGGCGCCTCTCGAGCGGCCACTCCCCCGGCTCGACCGCTCACCGGCTCGACCACCCCCGCCCCGACCGCTCCCCGACGGACCACTCCTCGCGACCGCTGCCGGACTGCCCCTCGCCCATCCACTGCCCAAGCGATAGTCTCCTATCGTTTTGATAGTAGCCTCTCACTTCGCATGAGGTGTCGCCCGTCCGAGGGCGCCCGGAGATGGGAGAGAACTGTGTCCGTCCTGCTCTACCGGCTGGGAAGGTTCGCCTACGGCAAGCCCTGGTTCGTCATCGGGGGCTGGCTGGCCGTGGTGGTGGCCGTCGTGGCGCTGCTGGCGGTCAACCCCGTCAAGCTCAGCAACGAGGTGCGCATCGACGGCACCCCGGCCCAGGAGGTCATCGACGAGCTGGCCGTCGACCTGCCGGGAGCCTCCGGAGGTCAGGGCATGCTGGTCTTCCAGGCCCCGGCGGGTTCCCGTATCGACGAGGAGAGCGTCCGGACCCCGCTGCTCACGGCGGTGGACGCCGTCTACCGCCACGACCACGTGATCGACGTGAGGAAGGTTCTGGCCCAGGAAGCCGCCAAGGGGCAGGGCAGTGCGCTGATGCGGGCCCAGGCCGCGGTGGCCAAGGCTGCCGAGGCGCCGTCCTCCGGGCGGACACCCGTCCCGTTCCAGGTGGATGGCCGTCCGGTGCCGGGAGTCATCGTCTCGGCCGACGGGTCGTCGGCCCTGATGCAGTTCCAGTTCGACCAGCAGACCTACGAACTTCCTTCCGGGACCATCGACGAGCTCGTCCGGACCGCCGAGCGGCAGGCCGCGCACGGCGGTCTGAAGGTCCTGCCCTCCGCGTCGATGATGGAGATACCGGAGATCGCCGGGGTCGGGGAGATCGTCGGCGTCGTCGTCGCGGCCCTCGTCCTGCTGATCACGCTGGGCTCGGTCGTGGCAGCGGGCCTGCCCCTGGTCATCGCGCTGGTCGGTGTGACGGTCGGCGTGGGTGGAGCCTTCACCCTCTCCACCGTCTTCGAGATCCACTCCCTCACCGCGGTACTCGCGCTGATGCTGGGACTGGCCGTCGGCATCGACTACGCCCTGTTCATCGTCAACCGGGAACGCCGGCTGATCATGGACGACGGGCTGGACGCCCATGAAGCGACCGGTCGGGCCATCGGCACCGCCGGAAGCGCGGTCTTCTTCGCCGGCAGCACCGTCATCATCGCCCTGGCGGGGCTCCTGGTCATCGGGATCACCCTGCTCAGCGCCATGGCCGTCGTCGCCGCGGCCACGATCGCGATCGCCGTCCTGCTCGCCCTGACCCTGTTGCCGGCGCTGCTGGGCCTGGTCAAGGAACGCGTCTGCCCGAGTCGGACCCGGGTCAGGGCGCAGCGGCAGGAAGTCGCCGCCGCGCCCACGCGGGCCACCCCTTGGGGAGCGCGTCTGGTCCGCCACCGGTACCCCGCGCTCGCCGCCGCGTTCCTTGTTCCGCTGATCCTTGCGGTGCCCGCCGCCGACATGAAGATGGGCCTGCCCTCCGGGGCCAGCTACAACCCCGACACCGCGCAGCGCCAGAGCTACGAGCTGGTCAGCGACGCGTACGGGCCCGGCTACAACGGCCCGCTCATGGTCGCCGTCCGTTCCACCGTCAAGGACCGGCCCGTCAGCCCCGAGACCCTCGCCGCGGTCACCTCCGACCTCCAGGGCGTCAAGGGCGCGACCTCGGTCTCACTGGCCGGGATCAACAGCACCGGCACCACCGCCGTCCTCACCCTCGTTCCCGGCAGCGGCCCGAACGACGACGCCACCAAGGACCTCGTCACCGCCGTACGGGACAAGAGCGCGCGGATCAGCGAGACCCACGGTGCCGTCATCGGCATCACCGGCTTCACCGCGCTCGCCATCGACGTCTCCGACCGGCTCGCCGACGTCCTGCCCCTCTATGTCGCGACCGTGCTCGGGCTCTCCCTGATCGTCCTGCTCCTGGTGTTCCGCTCCCTCATGGTCCCGGCGATGGCCACCCTCGGCTTCCTGCTGAGCATCGCGGCCACCTTCGGTCTCACCACGGCCGTGTTCCAGTGGGGCTGGCTGCAGGACCTGATCGGCCTCGACGCCACCGCACCCGTGGTGAGTCTGCTCCCGATCATCATCACCGGCGTTCTCTACGGGCTCGCCATGGACTACCAGATGTTCCTGGTCACCTCCATGCGCGAGGCACATGTGCACGGCGCCTCCGCACGGGATGCCACCACGACCGGTTTCGCCCGTGCCAGTTCCGTCGTCGTCGCGGCCGCGACCATCATGGTGTCCGTCTTCGCCGGCTTCGTCTTCAATCCCCAGCCCATGATCAAGCAGGCCGGCTTCGCGCTGGCGGCGGGCATCCTCATCGACGCCTTCGTCATCCGCATGACACTCATCCCGGCCACCATGGCGATCGCGCGGGAGAAGGCCTGGTGGATCCCCGCCTGGCTGGACCGGCTGCTTCCCGACCTCGATGTCGAGGGCGACAAGCTGACGCAGTCGATCCCGCTGTCCCACCCTGCGGCTTCCCGGGCGCGCGCCGACCAGGAGGCGGAGACCAAGGCCTGACCGTCGTCGCGGTCTCGTCCCGCCCCGCCCACAGGTACCGGCGCGGGACGAGGCCGCGACGGCAGAGCCGGACCACGGAAGCAACGGAAGCAACGGAAGCAACGGAAGCAACGAACGGTGCCTGAGCAGCAATTGAGCACGCGGTGAGCGGTTCCTCGATCCACTATGGTCTGGTGTGGTCCGCCCCCGGCGGTCAAGAACCTCCTGTCATGCGGTTGCGCATCTCCTTCCAGAGGCTTCCCGCAGGTGAACGGGATCCCTTCAGAAAGAGGTAACCAGCGTGCGCGCGCCCCGACTTGCCATGGCCGCAGCCAGTTCCGCCGTTCTGGCCCTGGCCCTCACCGCCTGCGGTGGAGGCGACGGAGAGTCGGAGTCCGGCGCGTCGGCGACGCCGGAGTCCACGGGCGTGACCGCTACGGCGTCCTCCACTCCCGCGTCGCCATCGGCCTCGGCATCGGCCACCGGCACGGAGGAAGCCACGCCGGACACGAGCTCAGAAGGGTCCGGCGAGGGTGGCGGCGCCGGAGCGGAGGCCACCAAGTCCTCGTCCACCGGCAAGGGCACCAGCACCGTCAAGCCCGTGGACTGCGCCACCAGTTCACTGAGGTTCGCCGTCAAGGCGGTGAGGAATCCCGTCAACCACGTGCTCATCACGGCGACCAACAACGGCACGAAGGCCTGCCACCTCTACAGCTACCCGGCACTGCGGATCAGCGAGAACTCGCAGTCCGTCACCGCCGTGATCGGCGAGAGCAAGCCGCAGGCGGTCGTCACCCTCGACCGCGGCGCCACCGCGTACGCGGGACTGATCACCGCGTCCTCCGACCGCAACAGTGAGATCAAGGTCACCACCCCCTCGATCGGGCTGAGCCTGTTCGGCCCCGACGAGGAAGGCACCGACGCCGAGGTGGAGGTCCCCGTCCCGGGCGGCTCCCTGTACGTCGAGGAGGACAACGCCCAGGTCACGTACTGGCAGGACACCCCGAACGACGCACTCACCTGGTGACCGGCGACCGGGGCCCAACCGGCTTGCGCGGCAATGGCCTTGGCCTAAGCTGAGCCGCTGATCCACGTACGAAGAGGGTGTGACCGTCCATGCCGTTGCGAGATGGTGATCCTGAGTCCGTCGGGGGCTACGCCCTGCTCGACAGGATCGGCGCCGGCGGTATGGGCACCGTGTTCCTGGGCCGCTCGGCCGCCGGACGCAGGGTCGCGGTGAAGCTGGTGCACCCCCAACTGTGCGAGGACGAAGAGTTCCGGGCGCGTTTCCGGCAGGAGGTCGCGGCGGTCCGCCGGGTCAGCGGCGCGTTCACGGCACCCGTCGTGGACGCCGACCCGGACGCCGAACAGCCGTGGATGGCCACGCTGTACGTACCGGGCCGGAGTCTGGCGGAGTGTGTGGACCGCGACGGCCCGCTGCCGGCGCCGGAGTTGCGGATCCTGGCCCTGGGACTCATCGAGGCGTTGCGCGAGATCCACCGGGCCGGGGTGGTGCACCGCGACCTGAAGCCGGGCAACGTACTGATGGCCGAAGACGGCCCACGTGTCATCGACTTCGGCATCTCCCGCGCCGCCGACAACCAGCAACTGACCGTCACCGGGCGGGTGATCGGCACACCGCCGTTCATGTCGCCGGAGCAACTGCGCTCACCGCGCGATGTCACCTCGGCCTCGGACGTGTTCTCGCTGGGCTCGTTGCTTGCCTACGCGGCGACGGGGAACGGCCCGTTCGACGCGGACACGCCCTACATGGCGGGCTATCAGGTGATGTACGAGCCGCCGGCGTTGGACGGGGTTCCGCAGCCACTGCGGGACATCGCCGCCCGCTGTCTGGACAAGGACCCGGCGGCGCGCCCCGGACTGACCGAACTGCACGACTGGTTCCGCGCGTTGCCCAAGACAGCGACCGTCGGCGTCGGCACCGATCTCATCACCGCTTCCCGAGAAGAGCAGGGTCGCCCAGACGATCCCGGACCCGCCGCCCCTGTCCCGGAAGGGTTCCCCGACGCCACCGCCGACGCCGACGCGGTTCTCACCGCAGGGAGCACAGCCCTCGGGGACCTCACCGCTCCCGTTCGCGCCCCCGTCGCCGACCGGCGCCCGCGTGGGAAGGGTCGCGCCCGACGGCTCCGGCTGCTCACGGCCGTCGCCACGGCGGTCGCCGTCACCGGGGTGAGTCTCGCGGCGGTCAACGCCTTCGACGGTGACGGGGCAAGCACCGGGCACACTGCCTCGCTGCCCGCGGGCTGGCGGCCCTGGCAGACGCCGCTGCGCTTCGGTGCCGCGTCCGACGCCACCATGGACTCCGGTCCGCCGGGATGCGTGCCCGCGGGCAGTGTCCTCTACTGCGGGGGCGAGGGATTCACCGTCGCCAAGGTCGACGCCGCCACGGGCCACGTCATCTGGCGCTCGGGTGACTCCGTACAGAATTCGACACCGTACGGCGTACGGGACGGGATCGTGTACGTGGCCGAGCAGACCCAGGGTGAGTTCCGGACCGCTGCCGTGGACACCGCGACCGGGAAGCGGCGGTGGGCCCGGGAGACCCCGAACGACGACTCGGTGGTCTTCAGCGGCGGGCTGCTGACCTCGACGGGTGACATCCAGGGCTTCAAGGCGTACGACAGGTCGGGCAGGCAGCTGTGGCAGTCGCCGAAGGCCGCGTTCTGCGAACCGCTCGCCCTGGCGGGTGTTCCGTACGGCGAGTGCACGATCGCCGGCGAGCCCGGTCACGTCCCCGTCACCCTGTTGCGGCTCGACCCCGCCGACGGCACGGCACGCAGACTCGCGACCCTGCCGATCGGGGCGAAGAACCTCGGGCTGTCCCGGGGTGAGCCGGTCTACACGCAGCCCGCGGCGGCCGCGAACCAGGACGGGCAGATCGACAGCGAGCGTCAGTACACCACGCTGCTGCGGGTCGACCCGCGCACCGGCACCGTCCGCCCCCTCCCGCTGCCCCGAACCCTGCGCGGCGCGCCTGCCCTGCTCGGCGACGTCGTGGTCTTCGCCCAGACCAACGGGACGGTCACCGCGGTGTCCGCCACCGACGGCAGGCAGTTGTGGCAACGAGCCACGGGCATGGAGGGCCTTTCGCAGCCGGTCCTGTCGGCGGCGTACGGGCGGATCTACTTCACCAACCGGATCGGCCGCGTGCTGGCCCTGGAGCTGAGCACCGGCACGGAACTCTGGCGCACCTCCGCCGTCGACATCCTCGGGGACGCGTCCCAGGACTGGGTCCCGAGCCTGACCCTCGTCCGGGACGAGATCGTGGCGATGGCGGGCAACACCCTTTTCTCCGTGGGCCCGCAGGGCCCCGAGAAGCAGACCGCCGAGAACTGAACCTCAGCGATGCGTGCTCTCGTCCGTGGACATGTCCTGGGTGCCGATGACCGAGAGCAGTTCCAGCTGGGCGGCGCCTTCCGTGCCGGGCGGGGCGCTGAACCACAGCAGTCGCTGGCGTCCGTCCTCGCTGAACAGGGTGTGGCAGTCGAGTTCGACGACGCCCAGCGTGGGATGGACGATGCGCTTGTGGTCGGTCCGCCGCAGGGCGACGTCGCGCGTGTCCCACAGGGCGGCGAACTCCTCGCTGCGGCGCCGTAGTTCGGCCACCACCGCGGCGACCTCCGTATCACGGCCGCGCCGGGCGGCGACGGCCTGGAGGTCGGCGACGAAGGCCCGGGAGTGCTGCGGGTGGTCGTCGGCGGGATAGATCTCCCGGGAGGCGGGGTCGGTGAACCACCGGTACACGAAGCTCGCCGCGACACCGCGCCGCTCGGGGGCACGGCCCACCAGGGCGGCGGCGAGCTCGTTCTGTACGAGGGTCTCGTGGAGGTCGGTGATGATCTGCGCGGGTGTCCTGGTGAGCCGGTCGAGCAGGCCGAGGAGGGCCGGCTGGGCGTGGGCGTTCGGGCTGTGGGCCGCCGAGGGGACGGGCCGGTCGGCGAGGTGAAACAGGTGGTCGCGTTCGTCGCCGCCCAGCCGTAGCGCCCGTGCCAGCGCGGCCAGCACCTGTGACGAGGGCTGGACGTCGCCTCCGCGTTCGAGCTCGGTGTAGTAGTCCGCCGACAGTCCGGCCAGCTGGGCGACCTCCTCGCGGCGCAGGCCCGGGACCCGGCGGCGGGGTCCGGTGGGCAGTCCGACGTCGGAGGGCCGCACGCGGTCGCGCCGGGACCTCAGGAACGCGGCGAGCTCAGGAAGGTTCACCTTCCCATCATCACTTGCGCCGAGGAGGCGCAGCCAGGGGACGCCAACCCCAGGGTGGGCGCAGCCCTGGCTGCGCCTCGCCGACCGGGCGACTGTGGTGTGGACGGCGGCCGAGCTGAGGGTTTCGATCCGCAGCCCCCGCCGGCCCTTCCTTCCTGCACCGGAGTTCTCCATGCCAAGTTCGAATGTCCTGGCCAGTGACACCGCGTCCGGCCTCGCCCCCGACCCCGACCGTCCGCGCGTCGCCGTCGTCACCGGCGGCTCCCGGGGAATCGGGCGCCGGACCGTGCACCGGCTGGCCGCCGACGGATTCGCGGTGGTGGTCGGCTACGCGGGCAGCAAGGACCTCGCCGAGTCGGCCGTCGAGGAGGTCATCGCCTCGGGCGGCCGGGCCGTCGCCGTACGCGCCGATGTCGCCGACGAGCAGGCGGTGGCCGAACTGTTCGCCGTCGCCGCGTCCGAGTACGGCGGTGTCGACGTCGTCGTCCACGCGGCCGGCCGCGCCCATACGGCGCTCATCGCCGACCTGGACATGACGGAACTGGACGCGCTGCACCGCACCAACATCCGCGGCACCTTCGTCGTCGCCCAGCAGGCCGCCCGTACGGTGCGCCGGGGCGGGGCGATCGTCACGTTCTCCACGTCCGTGGTGGGCCTGGCCTTCCCGGGTTACGGCGCCTACAGCGCGAGCAAGGGCGCGGTGGAGGCCGTGACACTCATCCTGGCTCGCGAACTGCGCGGCCGGGACGTGACCGTCAATGCCGTCGCGCCCGGTCCCACGGCCACCGACCTGTTCCTCGACGGCAAGGACGAGGAGACGGTGGCCCGGCTGGCGGCCCAGCCGCCGCTGGAACGGCTCGGCACCCCTGACGACATCGCCGAGACGGTCGCCTTCCTGGTGTCCCCGGCCGGTCACTGGATCAACGGCCAGGTCGTCCGCGCCAACGGCGGCATCGTCTGACCGGTCGGCCTCGTCCCTTCAGCAATCCCTTCAGCAATCCCCTCAGCATTCCCTTCGGCACCACACGCACAGAGAGAGAACCGAAATGCCGTTCGCGAACTTCAAGGTCCCCGCAGGCACCCTCACCGAGGAGCAGAAGGAACAGATCATCACCCGCGCCACCGAGCTCTACGTCGACGTGTACGGCGAACGCGCCCGCGCCACCACCCTCGTCCTGGTCGAGGAGGTCGCCGACGGCGGCTGGGGCATCGGCGGCAACGTGCTGACCCTTGCCAAACTCCAGCAGACCCCGGAGAGCTGACGGAAACGCAGTCCGGTGCCGGGGGCGGCCCGGGCCGGCCCGGCCGGTCAGGGATCAACGTACGGCCCACTGCGTCAACACCAACCGCAGTGGCCGGTGATGCCCCAGGCATACGGGACGACGCCCCCAGCGAACGGAGACAAGCATGTCCTTCGACGTTGCATTCGCAGTGCATCGGGTTTCAACCGGTGGTGAGGCGAATCTCGTGATGGCGGCGCGGAGCGTCGCCATGTCGTTCCGGTAGAGCCGGACAGTGCGGTCGCACGGGGGTGAGGTGGGGAACGGGTGTTCCCGGCGACAGGGGATGTCGCGTGTTCGTACGATCGGCGAATGCAGCTTCGGTATGCCTTCCGGTTGTACCCGGAGCCTGGTCAACGCGCTGCGTTGGCCAAGGCGTTCGGGTGCGCGCGTGTCGTGTTCAACGACGCGGTGCGCGCCCGCCAGGACGCCCACGCCGCCGAGTTGCCCTACCCGAAGGCTGCCGTCCTGTCCCAGCAGTTGATCACCCGTGCCAAGAACACTCCCGAGCGTTCCTGGCTGGGTGAGGTCTCGGCGGTTGTTCTGCAGCAGGCGTTGCGGGATGTGGAGGCCGCGTACCGGAACTTCTTCGCCTCGCTGAAGGGGGAGCGCAAGGGCCGAAAGGTGGGTGCGCCGCGTTTCAGGTCGCGCAAGGACCGTCGGCAGGCGATCCGGTTCACCGCGAACGCCCGCTGGAAGATCACCGACGGCGGGCGGCTGGCGTTGCCGAAGATCGGTGAGGTGAAGGTGAGGTGGTCGCGGGTCCTGCCGGTCGTGCCGTCGAGTGTGACGGTGATCGTGGATGCGGCGGGCCGTTACTTCGCGAGCTTCGTCATCGACACCGATACTGAGGTGGAGCGGGCCCGCTGGACGGAGCCGGACGCTGGGGCCGCGGTCGGTATCGACCTGGGCCTCACGCTCCCCCAGAGGGGGTACCCCCATTGCCGTCCTCTCCGACGGCACGAAGATCGACAGCCCACGGTTTCTGCGCCGAGCGGAAAAGAAGCTGAAGAAGTCGCAGCGGGAACTGTCCCGCAAGCGGAAGGGATCGAATAACCGGGAGAAGGCCCGCTCGAAGGTCGCCCGCGCGCACACCGCTGTGGCGGACGCGCGCAAAGAGTTCCACCACCAGCTCTCCACCCAGTTGATCCGCGATAACCAAGCCGTCGCGGTGGAGGACCTGGCGGTATCCGGACTCGCACGCACGAGGCTGGCCAAGAGCGTGCACGACGCTGGCTGGGCACAGTTCGTTGGCATGCTCGAATACAAGGCGAAAAGGTACGGCCGGACGTTCGTCAAGATCGGCCGGTTCGAGCCCACCAGCCAGGTGTGCTCCACCTGCGGGCACCAGGACGGGCCCAAACCCCTGCACGTACGGGAATGGACCTGCCCCGCCTGTTGCGGAGCGCCAGTAAGACCGGGACATGTCCCGGCACAGCGCGAAGAAACAGGAAGCCACGGAATCCCCACCCGAACCTGTGCTGCGTAGCAGCACAGCAACCGTCAGGGACGGCCAGAATCCTCGAGCTTCACTTCAGCCCGAGGAGCATGTCAAAACCCGGTGCATTCGGCCGTACGGGAGTTCCCCCGCCGCCCGGGACGACCCCTTCGCCGTACATCTCGCGGACTCGCCCGTGCTCAGCGCGCTGTACCTGGACGCGGAGTCGCAGGACGGCTATCACCGCGACCAGAACGTCTTCGGGCCCGGCGTGACCATCGAGGACGACATGGCGGTCCTGGTGCGGTACGCGAACGGCGCGACCCTGACGTACCACCTGACCGCCTACGCGCCCTGGGAGGGATACCGGATCGCCTTCAACGGCAGCGAAGGGCGGCTGGAGCTGCTGGTGGAGGAGTCGACGTGGACCCGCCCCGGGGCGCCGGCGAACACCGCCGGTCCCGTGCCGCACGGCACGGCGGTGGACGACACCGCCGGCCGTACCGACTGACGCTGCGGCGCTTCTGGGAGCGGCCGCGCGAGATCGAGGTCGCCACCGGCGAGGGCGGACACGGGGGCGGCGACGCGCGCATGCTGGAGGACGTCATCGGCACCCCGGCGCCTGACCCCCTGCACCGCGCGGCGGGCGCGGCCGACGGCGCCCGCTCCCTGGTCACGGGCCTGGCCGCGAACCGCTCCTTCGAGACCGGCCTGCCGGTGCGGACGCGGGACCTGCTGGAGGTCTGAGAAGCGTCCGAAACGGCAGTACACGGAAGGCCGGGGACCGGCCTCGCCGTGCCACTGCCGGGACCGGCCTATCGCACCGGCAGTACGGCGCTCTCCGCCGCGTCCTCCCCCGACCCGTCGGCCTCCGCCGGCTGCTCGCCGGACCGGTCGGCGAACTGGGTCCGGTACAGCTGCGCGTACCGCCCGTCCAGGGCCAGCAGTTCGTCGTGCGTGCCGCGTTCCAGGATCCGGCCCGCCTCCACCACGAGGATCAGGTCGGCCGCGCGGACCGTGGACAGCCGGTGGGCGATCACGACGGCGGTGCGGTCCGCGAGGGCCTCCGCCAACGCCTCCTGGACCGCCGCCTCCGAGGTGTTGTCCAGGTGGGCGGTCGCCTCGTCGAGGACGACGACGCGCTGCCGGGCCAGCAGCAGCCGGGCGATGGTCATGCGCTGGCGTTCGCCGCCGGAGAGGCGGTAGCCGCGTTCGCCGACCACCGTGTCCAGGCCGTCGGGCAGGTCGCGGACCAGTTCGTCGAGGCGGGCGCGGGTCAGGGCGGCCCACAGTTCGTCGTCCGTCGCCGTGGGGCGGGCCAGCAGCAGGTTGGCGCGCACGGTGTCGTGGAAGAGGTGACCGTCCTGGGTGACCATGCCGAGAGTGGCGCGCAGGGAGGCGGCGCTCAGGTCGCGGACGTCGACGCCGCCGATGCGTACGGCGCCCTCGTCGGTGTCGTACAGACGGGGCAGGAGTTGTCCGATGGTCGACTTTCCGGCGCCGGAGGAGCCGACCAGGGCGATGGTCTGACCGGGTTCGGCGCGGAAGCTGACTCCGTGCAGGACCTCCGTGCCGCCTCGGGTGTCCAGGGCGGCCACCTCCTCCAGGGAGGCGAGGGAGACGCGGTCGGCGGCGGGGTAGGCGAAGCGGACGTTGTCGAACTCCACGGCGACCGGGCCCTCGGGGGCCTCGCGGGCGTCCGGCTTCTCCTCGATGAGGGGCTTCAGGTCGAGCACCTCGAAGACACGCTCGAAGCTCACCAGGGCGCTCATGACTTCGACGCGCGCCCCCGCGAGCGACGTGAGCGGCGCGTACATGCGGGTCAGGAGCAGGGCGAGCGCGACGACCGCGCCCGGTTCCAGGGTGCCGCGCAGCGCGAACCAGCCGCCGAGCCCGTACACGAGGGCGAGCGCGAGGGCCGACACCAGGGTGAGGGCGGTGATGAAGACCGACTGCGCGAGTGCCGTCCGTACGCCGATGTCCCGGACCCGGCGGGCGCGGGCCGCGAACTGGACGGACTCCTCGTCGGGCCGCCCGAAGAGCTTGACGAGGGTGGCGCCGGGAGCCGAGAAGCGCTCGGTCATCCGGGTGCCCATCGACGCGTTGAGGTCGGCGGCCTCGCGCTGGAGTCTGGCCATCCGGCTGCCCATCCGCCGGGCCGGGACGACGAACACCGGCAGCAGCACCAGGGCGAGCAGGGTGATCTGCCAGGACAGGGTGAGCATCACGACGAGGGTGAGGACCAGGGTGACCAGGTTGCTCACCACGCCGGACAGGGTGTTGCTGAACGCGCGCTGCGCGCCGATGACGTCGTTGTTGAGCCGGGAGACGAGGGCTCCGGTGCGGGTCCGGGTGAAGAAGGCGACCGGCATGCGCTGCACATGGTCGAACACGGCCGTCCGCAGATCGAGGATGAGTCCTTCCCCGAGCGTCGCCGAGAGCCAGCGGCCGACGATCCCGAGGACGGCCTCGGCGACGGCGATGACCGCGATGAGCAGGGCGAGCCGGACGACTGTGCTCTCGTCGCCGCCCGAGACGATCGCGTCGACGACGCGGCCCGCGAGGACGGGCGTCGCGACGGCGAGCAGTGCGGTGAGCACGCTCAGCACGACGAACCGGATGATGCGGCGGCGGTGCGGGCGCGCGAACTCCGCGATACGGCGCAGGGTCGCCCGGTCGAAGGGGCGCCGTTCCTGCTGTGCGTTCATGACGCTGTGCAGCTGCATCCAGGCTGTGGTCTCCATACTCATGGCACCGACCGTACGACCTCAAGCGACCTTGAGGTCAAGGACGGGAATCACGGGTGGCTCCACGGCGGCCCTCGTGCCGTCGCCGGCTCGTCGGCCGTTGCCCGGTGTGTCGGCCGGTGGCCGTGCGCCCGCAACCCGGTGTTGGTGCGGTGCGGAGAACCTCTCCGGTTGTGACAGCGCTTCTCCTTTCCCCGGCCCGGCGCCGACGTGTCCCGGTGCGGCAGGTCCTGTGCCTGCTCCCGCTTCTCCTGGTCGCCGTGGTCGCGGTGCGCCACCGGCAGGTGCTCGCCGAGGGTTTCGGCCATCTCGCGTCGGCCAGGTGGCCCTGGTTGCTGGCCGCGGCCGGGGCGACCTGTCTGACCTGGGTGGCCGCCGCCGTCAGCAGGCAGGGGGCGGTCGTCGAGCGGTTGCCCGGGCTGCGGCTGCTCGCCACCCAGTTCGCGGCGGGCTCGGCCAACCATCTGCTGCCGACGGGGCTCGGCGCGGGCGCGGTCAATCTGCGCTTTCTGACGGTGTGCGGTCTGCCGTTGGCCCGCTCCTCGGCCGCCCTGGCCCTGTACATGCTCGCGGAGGCCGTCGGCAGGCTGGGCCTGCTGGCGGCGCTGCTGATCGCGTTCCCGCACGCGCTGCGGCTCGGAAGCGTTGTTCCGGCCACGGCTCTCGGCCCGCTGGTCATCGGCGTGTGCGCGGTGCTGTCGGCGGCGACGGTCGCCCTGGTATGCGTACGGCGGCTGCGTACGGCCGTCCTCTCCTTCCTGCGCGCGGCGCTCGGGGAGGCTCGTTCGGTGCACACGCGGCCGGCCCGGGCGCTGGCGTTGTGGGGCGGTTCGCTGGCGTTCCCGGCGCTGCAGGCCGCCGGGCTGGTCGCGGTGGGGACGGCGCTGGGGCTGCCGGTGCCGCCCTGGCACATGGCGCTCGCGTATCTCGCGGCGACGGTCGCCGTCGCGCTGATCCCGACGCCCGGCGGTATCGGTTCCGTGGAGGCGGCGCTGATCGTGGCCCTGGTGGCGGTGGGCGGGCCGGTGGCCGTCGCCACGGCGGTGGTGCTCGCGTTCCGGATCATCACCGTGTGGGTGCCGCTGCTGCCGGGGGCGTTGACGCTGGGGGCGCTGGTGCGGTTCAAGGTGATCTGAGGTCTGCCCCCGGGACGGCACCTCCGAAGCCGTTTGTGAAAATCGTTTCCAATAAGCTAGCGTGCGGACGCATGCCCACCACTACCACCACTTCCACTGACCCCCGCCTGCCCGTGACCGTGCTCTCCGGTTTCCTCGGCGCCGGAAAGACGACGCTGCTCAACCACGTTCTCGGCAACCGTCAGGGCCTCAGGGTCGCGGTCATCGTGAACGACATGAGCGAGATCAACATCGACGCGTCCCTCGTCCGGGACGGCGGCGCCCTCTCCCGTACGGAGGAGCGGCTGGTGGAGATGACCAACGGCTGCATCTGCTGCACGCTGCGCGACGACCTCCTCGAGGAGGTCGAGAAGCTGGCCCGCGCGGGCCGCTTCGACTATCTGCTCATCGAGTCGTCGGGCATCTCGGAACCCATGCCGGTCGCGGCCACCTTCGCCTTCGCCCGCGACGACGGCGCGAGCCTCCTCGACATCTCCCGCCTCGACACCATGGTGACCGTCGTGGACGCGGTGAACTTCCTGCCCGAACTGGACCGGGGCGACGATCTGCTGGAGCGCGGCATCACCCCGGTCGAGGGCGACGAACGCACGGTGAGCGATCTCCTCGTCGACCAGATCGAGTTCGCCGACGTCATCCTCCTCAACAAGACGGACCTGGTCACCGAGGAGGCCGCCGACCGTCTGGAGGCGACCCTGCGGCGCCTCAACCCGGCCGCCCGGGTACGCCGTACGGTCCGAGGCGTGATCGACCCCGCCGAACTCCTCGGCACCGGACTGTTCGATCTGGAGAAGGCCGAGCAAGCCCCCGGCTGGGTGGCCGAGTTGAACGGCGACCATGTGCCGGAGACGGAGGAGTACGGCATCTCCTCGCTCGTGCTGCGCGACCCTCGCCCCTTCCATCCCGGGCGCCTCTGGGACCTGCTCACCGGCCCGCTCGACACGGGCGCCTTCGGCCACGTCCTGCGCTCCAAGGGCTTCTTCACGCTGGCCTCGCGCCCCGGCACCACCGGCCTGTGGTCCCAGGCCGGCTCGGTGGCACGCTTCGAACCGATCGCCACCGGAAACAATGGGGATACCGCGGACGTCGAATCCCCGGCACAGGGACAGGAGTTGGTGTTCATCGGCATCGGTCTGCGCCGCCAGTCGCTGCGCCTCGCACTGTCCCGCTGTCTGTTGACGGAGGAGGAACTGGCCGCGTACGCAGCCGACTTGGCGCACACGGCCTACGAGGACCCCTTCCCCGCATGGGAGGTGCACTCGGCGGACGTCTGTGACGCGCTCCCCGTCTGAGCTGCTCAATGGCGGGTTTGCCACTGCTCGGTGCCGAGGGGCCGGCCGGATGCGGCAGGATGAGTGGTCGCCGGACTCCGTACAGACGTCCGGACATTGATCGCGCATTTCAAGGCTTGACGAACATTCGAACAGGTGGCAAGTGACGAGACTTCACATCCGGCCGTCGGTGGCGCGGGGCGCCGCGGAACCACTCCTCGGAGGTGACCGGTGAAGCGAGATCTCACCGTGGACGATCTGGTCGTGGCGGGCATCGCCCTGGCCGTGGGCCTGCTGGCGGCCGTCCTGCTGCGCATGCTGATGCGTTGGCTGGGCAGGCACGCGGACCGCACCCGCTGGAGCGGGGACGACGTCATCGTGGACGCGCTGCGCACGGTGGTGCCGTGGTCGGCGTTCACCGCGGGCGCGGCGGCCGCCGCGGCCGCGCTGCCGCTGACGAAAACGGTCGGCCACAACGTCAACCAGACGCTGACCGTGCTGCTGATCGCGGTCACGACGCTGACGACCGCGAGAGTGGTCAGCACCCTGGTGCGTACGGTCACCCAGTCCCGGTCGGCGGTCGCCGGATCGGCGACGATCTTCGTCAACATCATCAGGGTCGTCATCGTGGCCCTGGGCTTCCTGGTCGTCCTGCAGACGCTGGGCGTCTCCATAGCGCCGATGCTCACCGCCCTGGGAGTCGGCGGTCTGGCCGTCGCGCTCGCCCTCCAGGACACCCTCGCCAACCTCTTCGCGGGCATCCACATCCTCGCCTCGAAGACCGTCCAGCCCGGTGACTACATCAAGCTGAGCAGCGGTGAGGAGGGGTATGTCGAGGACATCAACTGGCGGCAGACGACCGTCCGTGCCCTGTCCAACAACCTGGTCGTCATCCCCAACGGGGAGCTCGCCAAGTCGAACATGACCAACTTCATGCGCCCCGAGCAGCAGTTGACGATCCTGGTCCAGGTCGGGGTGGCGTACGACAGCGACCTGGAGCACGTCGAGCGGGTGACCATCGAGGTCGTCGCCGAGGTGATGACCGAGATCACCGGCGCGGTTCCGGACCATGAGCCGCTCGTCCGCTTCCACACCTTCGGTGACTCCCGGATCGGGTTCACCGTCATCCTCGGCGTCGGCGAGTTCAGCGACCAGTTCCGGATCAAGCACGAGTTCATCAAGCGCCTGCACAGGCGCTACCGCGCGGAGGGCATCCGGATCCCGGCGCCCACCCGCACGGTGGCGCTGCAGCAGGGCGCGGTGGTGATACCGCAGCAGCGCGGCGCCGAGATCGAGGTCGAGCCGGGCGGGATGACCTCGGCCCGGCTCGACTGAGGGTGCGTCAGAGGGTCGCCGAGTTGTCGTGGTGACCGGCGGCCGTGCGGTTCTTCGGCGCGACCAGTGACGTGGGCACCGGGGTGACGGTCCAGTCCGGGTGACCCGGCATCCGCGGTGTCGTCGTCCCGTACAGCCAGTCCCGCAGGAAGCCGGAGAGATCCTGGCCGGCGATCTCGGAGGCGACCGAGATGTAGTTCTCGGTCGTCGCCGAGGCATTCCGGTAGCGGTCGAGGAAGGTGCGCTCGATCGCGTTGAACGTGGTCTCGCCGACCAGCTCGCGCAGCGCGTAGAGGACGAGGACGCCGCCCAGGTAGCGCTGGCTGTCGAAGAGGTTGGCCTCGTTGGGCGCCGCCACCGGCCCCGAGGTGCGGCGCCACTGGTCGCCGCGCGCGTACGTGTTCTTCATACGCGCTTCCATCGTGGTCAGGCCGAGGGAGTCGGTCCAGCCGCGCTCGTAGCGGTAGAGCAGCCCGTAGAAGTCGGCGTGGCCCTCGTTGAGCCACAGGTCGGCCCAGGTGCCGGGGCTGACGCTGTTGCCGAAGTAGGAGTGGACCAACTCGTGCATCATGTGCGAGCCGATGAACCTCTCCTCCTGGAGGAGGTAGTTCGGCTTGTACAGGGTGAGGGTCTGCGTCTCCAGGCCGGTGAAGTCGAAGGCGGCCGGGTCGTCGGAGTTGCACGGCAGCAGGCCGTACGTCTCGAACGGGAAGGCGCCGAGCCGCTGCTCGAGCCAGCTCACCAGGCCCGGGGTGAGCGCCAGCGCCGGTTCGAGGGCCGCAGCGCGCGCGACCGGGACGACATCCCGCAGCGGCAGCCCGTGCGGGCCCTGCCGGTCCTTGATCACGTAGTCGCCGACGGTGATCTGCACGAGCTCGGTCGCGATCGGCGAGCGCGAGCGGTAGCTGTACGCCGTCCGGTCGCCGTCCAGGGTCTCCGTGCGGACGAGCGTGCCACTGGCGACACCGCGCAGGGTGTTCGGCACGGTGATCCGGAACGTGAAGTCGGCCTTGTCGACCGGGTGGTCGTTGCACGGGAAGACGGTGTGCGCGGAGTTGGGCTGCGGGCACACCGCGAAGCCGTCGGGGGTGGGCACCCAGGCGGTGTGGGTGAGCGCGCGGCGCGGGTCGGCGCCGTACTCGACACAGATCGTCGTCCGGCTGTCCGCCCGCAGCGTACGGGCGGGCGTGATCCGCAGCTTCTCGTCGACCAGCTCGAACGTGGCCGGGCGGCCGGCCACCCGGACTGAGCGGATGTCGAGGCCGAGGGAGTCGAGGGAGAGGCGGCTGAGGTCCTGGGTGGTGCGGATGCGCAGGGTCGCCTCGCCGTCGACCAGCTTGGTCGTGGCGTCGTAGGCGAGGTCGAGGTGGTAGGAGGCGACGCGGTAGCCGTCGTTGCCCAGGCTCGGGTAGACGGGGTCTCCGAGAGTCTCGGCACCCGGCTCGGCGGCGTCCTTCCCCGTGGCGGTGGCAGTGCCGGACGTCCCCCCGGACGCCGCGTGGGCCGAGGGGGCCAGGGTGGTGGCCGCGGCCGTGCCGAGGAGGGCTGCCGCAGGGGCCGTCAGTCGGGTGCGATATCTCATGGTTCGCTTTCGCTGGGGCGCCGGGGGGTCAGGTCCGCCGCCGATCCGGTGTTGGTCTACCCCCTAGACCACGAGATCCGCGCGATCGGTTGCATCGGTCCGGACCGAATTTGATCGAGTCCTGTCAGGGCGGGTGTCGAGTTCCGTACGGACCCCTGTCGAGTGAGACCCGAGCACGAGATATCTTGATGTCGAGCAATGTTGCAGACGTGGAGCGGAGCACCCGGTGACTGACTCGACCATCATTTACACGCACACTGACGAGGCGCCCGCCCTGGCGACCCACTCGTTCCTGCCCGTCATCCAGGCGTACGCCTCGCAGGCCGGGGTGAACGTCGAGACCCGGGACATCTCGCTGGCCGGCCGCATCATCGCCGTCTTCCCCGAGTTCCTGGAGGAGGGCCAGCGCATCGCGGACGCCCTGTCCGAGCTGGGCGAGCTGGCGAAGACGCCCGAGGCGAACATCATCAAGCTGCCCAACGTGTCGGCCTCGATCCCGCAGCTCAAGGCCGCGATCGCCGAGCTGCAGGGCCAGGGCTACGCGCTGCCGGACTACCCGGACGACCCGAAGTCGGACGAGGAGCGCGACATCCGCGCCCGCTACGACAAGATCAAGGGTTCCGCCGTGAACCCGGTGCTGCGCGAGGGCAACTCCGACCGCCGCGCCCCCGCCTCGGTGAAGAACTACGCCAAGACCCACCCGCACCGCATGGGCGCCTGGACCCCCGAGTCCAAGACCAACGTGGCGACGATGGGCGAGAACGACTTCCGCTCCACCGAGAAGTCCGCGGTGATCTCCGAGGCCGGTTCGCTGCGCATTGAGCTGGTGGGCGAGGACGGTTCGACCACCGTCCTGCGCGAGTCCGTACCGGTCCTCGCGGACGAGGTCGTCGACGCCTCCGTCCTGCACGTCGCCGCGCTGCGCGAGTTCCTCACCGCGCAGATCGCCCGTGCCAAGGCCGAGGGCGTGCTGTTCTCCGTGCACCTCAAGGCCACGATGATGAAGGTCTCGGACCCGATCATCTTCGGCCACGTCGTACGCGCGTTCTTCCCGAAGACGTTCGCCCAGTACGGCGAGACGCTCGCCGCGGCCGGGCTGTCCCCGAACGACGGTCTCGGCGGCATCTACAAGGGCCTCGAGTCGCTGCCCGAGGGCGCCGCGATCAAGGCGTCCTTCGACGCCGAGCTGGCGGAGGGCCCGGAACTGGCCATGGTCGACTCCGACAAGGGCATCACCAACCTGCACGTGCCCTCGGACGTCATCGTCGACGCGTCGATGCCGGCCATGATCCGCACCTCCGGTCACATGTGGGGCCCGGACGGCCAGGAGGCCGACACCCTGGCGGTCCTCCCGGACTCCTCGTACTCCGGTGTCTACCAGGTCGTCATCGACGACTGCCGCGCCAACGGCGCCTACGACCCGTCGACCATGGGCTCCGTCCCGAACGTCGGTCTGATGGCGCAGAAGGCCGAGGAGTACGGCAGCCACGACAAGACCTTCGAGATCCCCGCCGCCGGTACGGTCCGCCTCGTCGACCAGGCCGGCAACGTGGTCATCGAGCAGCCCGTCGCCGCCGGTGACATCTTCCGCGCCTGCCAGACCAAGGACGCCCCGATCAAGGACTGGGTGAAGCTGGCCGTCACCCGCGCCCGCGCCACCGGCGACCCGGCGGTGTTCTGGCTGGACGAGACCCGCGCGCACGACGCCAACCTGATCGCCAAGGTCAACGCGTACCTGCCGGAGCACGACACCGAGGGTCTGGACATCCGCGTCCTGACGCCGGTCGAGGCGACCAAGCTGTCGGTGGAGCGCATCCGGCGCGGCGAGAACACGATCTCCGTCACCGGCAACGTGCTGCGCGACTACCTGACCGACCTGTTCCCGATCCTGGAGCTGGGCACCAGCGCCAAGATGCTGTCGGTCGTCCCGCTGATGGCGGGCGGCGGCCTGTTCGAGACGGGCGCCGGCGGTTCCGCGCCGAAGCACGTCCAGCAGCTCGTCAAGGAGAACTACCTGCGCTGGGACAGCCTGGGCGAGTTCTTCGCGCTGGCGGCCAGCTTCGAGCACCTCGCCACGACCACGGGCAACGCGCGGGCGCAGGTCCTCGCGGACACGCTCGACCGCGCCACGGCGACCTTCCTCAACGAGGACAAGTCGCCGACCCGCCGTGTCGGCGGAATCGACAACCGGGGCAGCCACTTCTTCCTGTCCCTGTACTGGGCGCAGGAGCTGGCGGCGCAGACGGATGACGCGGAGCTGGCGAAGGCGTTCGCCTCGTTCGCGTCGGCGCTCACCGCCAACGCGGACGCGATTGTCGCTGAGCTGATCGCCGTTCAGGGCAAGCCTGCGGACATCGGGGGGTACTACCAGCCTGACGTTGAGAAGGCGAAGACAGTCATGCGTCCTTCTGCTACCTGGAACTCGACGTTGGCGACCCTGAGCTAGGACTGTTCGTCGGCTGCCGGCCGGTGGGGGCTGGTCGCGCAGTTCCCCGCGCCCCTGAAGGGGCGCGTTCCGCACCGGAGTTCGAGCTGTACCGATCGGCCCCCGGGATTCTTGTCCCGGGGGCCGATCGTCATGACCGGCCGACGTCCCTGACCCTCGCCAGTACGTCGCGGATCATGTCCGCGCTGATTGTGAAGTGGGCCCGGGCGATTTCCTCCGCTCGGGTCGGGTCGCCGGAGGCGATTGCCTCGTAGAGGGCCTTGTGGTCCTCGCCGCCGCGGTGGAAGTGGGTGCGTTCGCCCTTGCCCCAGGGTTCGACCGGGAAGCCCAGGCTGGCGCGGGCCAGCAGGTCCCGGCTGAGCATGGCGATCTGCGGGTTGTGCGTGGCGTCGCAGACCGCGCGGTGGAAGGCGCTGTCGGCGGCGTGTTCCTCGCGCGGATCGCTCGCGGACAGGTAGGCCGTCAGGGCGTCGCGCATGGGTACGAGGTCCTCGGGGCGCCGGCGTCGGGCCGCCGTCGCCGCCACCATCCCCTCCACCAGGCCGCGCAGGTCGAAGAGTTGCTCGAACTCGGCCCAGCGCGGCACCAGGGTGCGCCGGACGGCGGCGCCGGACGACTCGGTCCAGGCGTCGCGCACAAAGGCACCGCCGTTGCGGCCCCGGCGGATCTCGATGACGCCCACGGCCTGGAGCCGGCCGATCGCCTCGCGCACCGTGGGCCGGCTCACCCCCAGCAGGGTGATCAGCTCGCGTTCGACAGGCAGCCGCTCCCCCGGCAGGAAGTCGCCCACGGCGATCGCGGTGAGCAGCCGGTCGGAGACCTCGTCGACCGCCGAGGCCACGCGCACCGGACGCAGTTCGGGCGAGGGTGCGCCGCCTCCGGACAGGGCACGGTCGAGCACCCGCGTGAACTCGTCCACGGCGCCCGGTCTCTCCGGCGGCTCGGGTGGTTGTGGTGACTCCGGTGCGACGGTCAGCGGTCCTCCCCGGTCGATCGCGGATTCCGGGCGCGTGAACGCGCAGTTACTTCTGCCGGGCCACCGCTAAAAGGTCTTAAAAGGTCTTGTGGACTGAGCATTTACCCAAACAGTATGTCAGCCATCCACAGACGCCCAAGCGATTCAAGACATGGACTGGCTTGATTCCGCCTGCCCCCGGAGGCTCTCCAGTGGCGATTCCCGAACCGAACCACACCGGGACCATCGACTTCAACGGCTGGTCCACCTGGTACCGGATCACCGGCGAACCCGGCAGGACACCGCTGGTGGTCCTGCACGGCGGCCCCGGCGCCGGGCACGACTACACACTGCGCATCGCCGGCATCGCCCGGCAGGGCCGCCCGGTCGTGCACTACGACCAGCTCGGCATCGGACGGTCCACCCATCTGCCCGACAAGGGCGCCGACTTCTGGACCGTTCAGCTCTTCCTCGACGAACTCGACAACCTGCTGCGGAAGTTGGACCTCGCCGACGGCTACCACCTGCTCGGCCAGTCGTGGGGCGGCATGCTCGCCGCCGAGCACGCCGTGCGCCGCCCGGCCGGACTTCGCGGTCTGGTCATCGCCAACTCCCCCGCCTCCATGGAACTCTGGCTCGCGGGCGCCGCCGAACTCCGCTCCGCGCTGCCGCCCGAGGTCCAGCAGACCCTGTCCGCCCACGAGGCGGCCGGGACCACCGACCACCCCGACTATCACGCCGCCGAGCAGGTCTTCTACGAGCGCCATGTGTGCCGTACGGTCCCCGTGCCCGCCGAGGTCCAGGCGACCTGGGACAACATCGCGGCCGACCCGACCGTCTACCACACGATGAACGGGCCGAACGAGTTCCATGTCGTCGGGACCATGAAGGACTGGTCGGTCGTCGACCGGCTGCACCTGATCGACGTGCCGACCCTGCTGGTGTCCGGCCGCCACGACGAGGCCACGCCCGACACACTCCGGCCCTTCGCCGACCTCGTCCCCGATGTGCGCTGGCACATGTTCGAGCACTCCAGCCATATGCCGCACGTCGAGGAGGAGGAGCTGTACCTCCAGATCGTCGGCGACTTCCTCGACTCCACCGACTGAGTCCCCCACTCCCCCTGATCACATCAACACCCGCTGCACCGACGGGAGTTACCCGATGTCCCGGATCACCAGTCGCACCACGTTCGCCGCCGTGACCGCCGCCCTCGCCCTCACCGCGACCGCCTGTTCGTCGTCCGACGACGGTGGCGGCGGCACGTCGAACCCGACCTCCACCACCACCGGTGGCGCCCAGTCGACCGCGTTCCAGCCCGCGCACAAGGGCGGCACGCTGAAGCTGGTCGCCCACGCGGCCGCCGGGTCCTTCGATCCTCAGGTCAACTACACCCTCCAGTACTGGCAGTTGTACCAGTCGATGTACGACGGCCTGCTCGCGTTCAAGAAGACCGGCGGCCAGGAGTCGTTCACCGTCGTCCCCGATCTTGCGGCGGCCATGCCAGTGGTCAGCAACGGCGGGAAGACGTACACCTTCACGCTCCGCAAGGGCATCAAGTTCTCCACCGGGAAGCCGGTGACCACCGACGACGTCGTGGCGTCCTTCCAGCGGATCTTCAAGGTGTCCAGCCCGACCGCCGGCACCTTCTACAACGGGATCGTCGGCGCGGACGCCTGTCTCAAGACCCCGGCGTCCTGCACCCTCGCCAAGGGCGTCGTCGGTGACGCGGCGGCCGGCACGGTCACCGTGAACCTGACGGCGCCGGACCCGGAGTTCCCGTACAAACTGGCCGTTCCGCACGCCAGCATCCTGCCGAAGGACTCGCCGGCCAAGGACGCGGGCACCAAGCCCCTGCCGACGACCGGCCCGTACATGGCGGCCTCCTACGACCCGAACCGGGCGCTGAAGCTGGTGCGCAACCCGTACTTCAAGGAGTGGTCCCGCGAGGCGCAGCCGCAGGCCTACGCCGACGACGTCGACTACACCTTCGGGCAGACCGTCGAGTCCGAGGTGACCGCCGTGCAGAACGGTCAGGCGGACTGGATGTTCGACCCGCCGCCCGCCGACCGGCTGAGCGAGATCGGCACGACGTACGCCTCCCAGGCGCACGTCAATCCGCTGACCGCGTTCTGGTACGTCACGCTGAACGTCAACTCGGCCCCGTTCAACAACAAGTTGGCGCGGCAGGCCATCAACTGGGCGGTCGACCGGAACGCGGTGGTCGGGCTGTACGGCGGCAAGAACCTCGCCTCGCCCGCGTGCACGATCCTGCCGCCGGGCTTCCCGGGACACGTCGACAAGTGCCAGTACACGAAGGGCGGCGGGAAGACCTGGTCGGCGCCCGACCTCGCCAAGGCGAAGGCGCTGGTCAAGCAGTCGGGGACGGCAGGGCAGGAGGTCGGCATCGTCGTGCAGGACGACGAGGTCAACAAATCGATCGGGCAGTACCTGCAGAGTCTGCTGACCCAGCTCGGCTACAAGGCGACCCTCAAGCCGCTGTCGGCGAACATCCAGTTCACGTACATCCAGAACACCAAGAACAAGGTGCAGTTGGCCCTGACCTCCTGGTACCAGGACTATCCGGCCGCCTCCGACTTCCTCAACGTGCTGCTGTCCTGCGCCTCGTTCCACCCGGGCAGCGACTCCAGCATCAACATCTCCGGGTTCTGTGACAAGGGCATCGAGGGCCGGATGCAGACCGCGCTGAAGACCGGCCAGACCGACCAGAAGGCAGCGGACCAGCAGTGGGCGACGATCGACCAGGACATCATGGCCCAGTCCCCGGTGGTCCCGGTGATCAACCCGAAGATCATCGACTTCACGTCGAAGCGGGTCGGCAACTACCGGTTCAGCAAGCAGTTCTACATGCTCGTCGGGCAGTTGTGGGTCAAGTGAGCGGCATCGCGACCCAGTTGGCCGTCCCCGAGGCCCGGCGACGTTCGCCGGGCCCCTGGCGGACCGCCGCCGCCGACCTGCTGCGCAACAGGTCGGCGGTGGCCGCGGCCCTCGTCCTGCTCGCCGTCGTCACCGTGACCCTGTGCGCACCGCTGTACGCCGACCACATCGCGCACACCGACCCGTTCCAGTCCCATGTCTCCGGAACGACGGTCGTGGAGGGAAGAACCGTGCCGGTGCTCACCCCCAGCACCACCGGCCTCGGCCTCGGTGTCACGCCCATCGGCCCCACCTGGGACTTCGGTCACTACTTCCTCGGCGCCGACAACCAGGGCCGGGACGTCATGGCCCGACTGCTGTACGGCGGCCGGACCAGCCTGTTCATCGGGGTCACGGCGGCACTGCTGTGCTGTGTCCTCGGTACGGCCGTCGGGGTCATCGCGGGATACGCGGGCGGGGTCGTCGACGCGGTCATCTCCCGTGTCCTGGACGTCATCTGGGCCTTCCCGGTCTATCTGCTGGCCATCTGTCTGTCCGTCGTCCTGCTCACCGACGGGCTCAGCCTCGGACCGCTCACAGTCGAGGCCGGGAGCCTGTGGCTGCCGGTGGTGATCATCGCGGCGATCTACGTCCCGTACGTGGCCCGGCCCATGCGCGGACAGGTGCTGGTGCTGCGGAACAAGGAGTTCATCCAGGCGTCCATCGGGTCGGGCGCGCCCGCGCTGCGCGTGATGCGCCGGGAGGTCCTGCCGAACGTGCTGCCCACGGCGATCGTGTTCCTGCCGCTGATGACCGCGCTCGCGATGCTCACGGAGTCGGCGCTGTCCTTCCTGTCGGTCGGCGTCCAGGCTCCCGACGCCAGTTGGGGCACGATCATCGAGGACGGACTCGGCCTGCTGTACACCCGCCCGACCGTGACCGTCGCCCCCGGGCTGCTCATCGCGCTGACGACGGCGGCCCTCAACGTCCTCGGCGACGGGGTGCGCGACGCCCTCGACCCGAGCGCCCGGCTCCGGGGAGGGGTGTGATCCGATGCTGTACTTCGCGCTGCGGCGCTTCCTCTCCGCGCTGCTGGTGATGTTCGCGATCAGTGTGCTGGTGTTCCTGATCTTCTTCGCCACCCCGGGAGTCGACCCCGCCGCCCGGATCGCGGGCCGCAACGCCGACCCGGCCACCCTCGCGCAGGTACGGCACTCCTTCGGCCTCGACCGGCCGTTGCCCGTGCGCTACCTCCTGATGATGCGGCATCTGCTGATCGACCGGGACCTGGAGTCGTTCGTCAACCGCGGCTCGAAGGTCATCCCGCAGATCACGCAGGCCATGCCCGTGACGCTGTCGCTGGTGATCGGGGCGGCGGTCATCTGGATGACGGTCGGCATCCTCATGGGCACGGTGGCCGCCGCCCTGCGCGGCACGGCCGCCGACCCGCTGATCATGCTGGTCGGAGTCGTCGGCGTCTCGCTGCCCGCCTACTGGCTCGGCGAGGTCGTCAACCTGCTCACCCAGAAGCGCCTGCACGACTCGGTGTTCTCCTGGGTACCGCCGCCCGGCTATGTCGAACTGGGCAAGGACCCCGGCCAGTGGGCGCTGCACCTGCTGTTCCCCTGGCTGACCCTGGCCCTGCTGTACGCCGGTATCTACGCCCGGCTGCTGCGCGGCGAGATCGTCAGCGCGCTGAACGAGGACTACGTGCGTACGGCGCGGGCCAAGGGGCTGTCCGAGCGGCGGATCCTCGTCCGGCACGCGCTGCGCTGCTCGCTCATTCCGATCGTGTCGCTGTTCGGCCTGGACTTCGGCGCGCTCGTGGGCGGGGCCGCCCTGCTCACCGAGGTCGTCTTCGGCCTGCCGGGCGTCGGCAAGCTCACCTTCGACGCGCTGCAGAACCTGGATCTGCCCGTGATCATGGGGACGGTCCTGTACGCGGCGTTCTTCGTGGTCCTCGCCAACGCCCTGGTCGACATCCTGTACGCGCGACTCGATCCGAGGGCCCGCCATGTCTGAACCCCTGCTGGACGTACGGGATCTGCGGATCTCCTTCCGCACCCGCACCGGTGCGGTCACAGCCGTGGACGGGCTCTCCTTCTCGGTCGCGCCCGGCGAGATCCTGGGCGTGGTCGGCGAGTCGGGTTCCGGCAAGAGCGTCTCGATGCTGGCCGTGCTGCGGCTGCTGACCAGCCCGAACGTCACCGTCACGGGCGAAGTCCGCTTCCGTGGGCGGGACTTGCTCACCCTCCCCGACAAGGAGATGCGGTCGGTGCGCGGCCGGGAGATCGCCATGGTCTTCCAGGACCCGATGACCGCGCTGACCCCGGTCTACACGGTCGGCCGGCAGATCGCCGAGCAGATCCGGACGCACGAGAAGGTGTCCCGGAAGGAGGCGCTCGCCCGGGCGGTCGGGCTGCTGTCGGACGTGGGCATCCCGGACGCGGGTTCGCGCGTCGACGCCTACCCGCACGAGTTCTCGGGCGGGATGCGGCAGCGGGCGGTCATCGCGATGGCCCTCGCCTGCGGTCCTGCGCTGCTGATCGCCGACGAGCCGACCACCGCGCTCGATGTGACGATCCAGGCCCAGATCCTCGACCTGATGCGGGAGTTGAACGGGCGCGGTTCGGCGGTGGTGCTCATCACGCACGACATGGGTGTGGTGTCCGAGATCGCCGACCGGGTGCTGGTCATGTACGGCGGCCGCGCGGCCGAGGAGGGCCCGCGCGAGGCCGTGTTCCACGGTCCCCGGCATCCGTACACCTGGGGGCTGCTCGACTCGGTGCCCCGGGTCGGCGGGCCCCGGCTGCGCCGGCTGCCCACCATCGCGGGCGTGCCCGTGTCGCCGGACGACGTGCCGGAGGGGTGCGCGTTCGCGCCGCGTTGCCCGGCGCGGCACGACCGGTGCGACGAACGCCCGGTCCTCAGCGGCGAGTCGGGGCACCGGGACGCCTGCTGGCTGCCGCCCGGGGAGCGGGCATCGGCCCGTACGGCGCACTCGACACCGGACAGAAGGGCGGCACCGTGACCATGGACGCACAGACCGCGACCGGCGGCGCCGAGGTGCTGCTGCGCGCCACGGACGTCACCAAGCACTACCCCCTGCGCGGCGACTCCTTCACCCGCCACCGCAAGGTGCTGCGGGCCGTGGACGGGGTCTCGCTGGAGGTGCGCGCGGGTGAAACCCTCGGCATCGTCGGCGAGTCCGGCTGCGGCAAGTCCACCCTGGGCCGCTGTCTGGTCCGGCTGACCGACATCACCGCTGGGCGGGTCGAGTTCGACGGGCAGGACATCACCACTCTGTCCGCGCGCCGCCTGCGTCCCGTACGGCCAGGGATGCAGTTGGTCTTCCAGGATCCGCAGGCCTCCCTCAACCCGCGTCGCCGGGCCGGGGAGATCGTCGCCGAGCCACTGCTCATCCACCGGTACGGGGATGCCGCCGCCGTCCGGCGCAGGGTGGCCGAGCTGTTCGACGTGGTGGGGCTCGCGGCGGCCCATCTGGACCGGTACCCGCACGAGTTCTCGGGCGGCCAGCGGCAACGCATCGGTATCGCCCGGGCGTTGGCGACCAACCCGAAGCTGGTCGTCGCCGACGAACCGGTGTCCGCGCTCGATGTGTCGATCCAGGCGCAGGTGCTGAACCTGTTCGCCGACCTCCAGGACGAGTTCGGGCTGACGTACGTCTTCATCGCGCACGACCTGGGCGTGGTCCGTCATGTCTCGGACCGGATCGCCGTCATGTATCTCGGCGAGATCGTGGAACTCGCCGACACGGAGACGCTGTACGGGGCTCCCGCGCACCCGTACACCGAGGCGCTGATGTCGGCCGTCCCGGAGATCGACGACGGGACCGGCGCCGCTGACGCGCCCCGCCGGGAGCGGATCGTGCTCAGCGGGGACGTGCCCGACCCGGTGGCCAAACCGGCCGGCTGCGCCTTCCACACACGGTGTCCGTACGCGCGGGAGGTGTGCGCGGTGGAGCGGCCCCGGCTGGTCGAGGTGGCGCCCGGTCGTGCGGTCGCCTGCCACCATCCGCTCGTGGCGCCGAGTTGACGACGCCCGGGGGCAGGGCCGCGGCGGAACGGCCCCGGCTGATCGAGACAGCGCCGGGACGCGCGGTCGCCTGCCATCATCCCCTGGTGGCGGCGGGTTGACGGCGTCCGGGGGCGGGTCCGCGGTGGAGCCGCCCCCGGTGGCCGTCGGTCGTGTCAGGCGCGCAGCCACTCCGTCATGACGACCTCCGCGTCCGTCCGCAGCCGGAGCGCGAACGGGCCGGTGACGTGCAGGTCTCCGGCGAAGCGGCCCATGTCGTCCGCGGTGAGGGCGGGCGGGGAGGCGAGCTGCGGGCCGTTCAGCACCTCGATCCTGGCTCCCTGCGGTGGCAGCAGCTGGCCCATCAGACCGTGCGCGGTCACCTCGATGTCGACCGTCAGCTCGTCCGTGCGGAAGGTCAGCATGCGGGGTGCGTCGACGGCGCCTCTGACCGGGATGCCGTGGACGAGCGAGTCGAAGGTCAGCTCGGCCAGCTGAATGTCGAGCGAGTACAGGGCGTAGGCCTCGACGGCGGTCTGCTGGAGCTGCGCCGGTACCGGATCCATGATCGCGGCGGCCTGGCGGAGCGTCTCCTCCAGGAGGTCGTTGTCCAGCGAGTCGTCGCCCTCCAACCCGGCCAGGTCGTCGGTCTCGCCGTCGAGTTCGTCGTCCGCGTCGTCGAAGGCACCCGTGTCGTCAGCGCTGTTCATGTCGGCCGTGCCGTCCAGGTCGTCGGAGTCGTGGGGTGATCCGTCGTGATCGTGTGCGTTGTTCACAGCACCCCCCGGGCGGCGAGCCGTACCCGCAGCCGGCGCAGGCAGCGCTGGCGGAGGGGGCCGATACTGCCGACGGCGATGCCGAGTGCGGCGGAGATCTCCTGGTAGCTCGGTGGCGGCGCGGACATCAGGACGCGCAGCAACTGCCTGCATCGGGCGCCCAGTTCCTCGAACTCCTGCCATAACCTCCGGATGCGCTCGGCCTCGGTGGAGGCCTCCTCGGACTCGATCACCCACTGCTCGGGCGTACGGTCGTCGCTGATCCGGTCGAGCAGTTGGGCGTCGTCCGTCGGTGTCATCCGGTGCGCGCTCTTGATGACCTTGAGGCACTCGTGCCGTGCGGTGCTGGCGAGCCACGAGCCGGCCTTCTCCGGTTCACGGATCCGGCCCAGGTGCTGGGCGAAACGGAACCAGACGGTCGAGTAGACCTCATGCGCGTCCGCGTCGGACAGCCGGTGGGCGCGCGCCACCGACCACACCAGCGGGCTCAGCCCCTCCACCAGCGCCTTCCAGCCCGCGGCGTCACCGTCGACGGCGGACTGGACCAACGCGCCGACCGCAGCTCGCTCCACGTCCCCACCCCTCGTGTACGGCCAGTCATCGTACGCCGTGGAAGGGGGTGCTCCACTCGTCCTGCGCATGGTCCTCACTCGATATGTCCTTTTGCGAAGGCCTGTTCATGAAGGCCTGTCGGCCTCATGGGGCGGGCGGGATGTTCACGACCGGAACCGGGGTCCAGGTGGGTGGGATCAGCGCCGGTACGACCGCGCCCCGGACCTCCGCGAACTCGGTGTTCGCCGCGAGGAGTTGCTGCCTGGCGGCGCGCGGGTCGGTCTCCTTGTGGGCGGTCATGTGGGCGGCGATCAGCGCCGCGACCACCGGCGTGGCGAAGGAGGTGCCGCTCCACTGGGCGAACCCGTCGAACATCACCTGGTCCGGGGTGCCGGAGGTGGTCTCGTTGTCCCCCGAGAGCACACCGAGGTGCTGGGGGGTCTGGCAGGTGCAGGCGTAGGTGAAGTGGTGGCGGCAGGTGGCGTACGTGCTGTGCTGGTAGATGTACGGCACCGGGGCGTCGAAGCCGGTGAGGGCGCCGGTGAGACGCTCGCCGGGGGCGTAGACTTTCACCCACGCGCCGTGGTTGGTGAAGCAGGCGCCGAACTCGCCGTCGCTGCGCAGGGCGCCCACGGAGATCACGGACTGGGCGTACTCGGGCTGGTCGGCGTAGGCGGCGGGCCAGAAGGGGGTGGCGCTGGCGTTGTTGCCCGCGGCGGCGACCAGCAGGGTGCCCGGCTGCTCGCGCAGGGCCTCCATGAAGGCGGCGAGGCCGAGCAGGCCCTCCGTACTGCCGTTGGAGGTGCCGGCGGAGAGACTGATGATGGCCGGCCAGCCGTCGCGTTCGACGGCCTCGAAGAGCTTGTCGCCGAACTCGGACTCCAGGATCGCGCCGGCGTCGTTGAGCGTGTTGCGGGAGACGATGTTCGTGTTGGGGGCGACGGCCGCGACGAGTCCCGAGATGAACGTGCCGTGCCCCGCGTACTGCTGGAGCACGCCGGCCGCGTCGCACTCGTCGATCTGGGTGTCGCCCTGGACGTGGGCCATCGCCGGGTAGGACGCGAAGTCGTGCATGAGGCCGGTGTCGACGACCAGGACCGCCACCGCGCTGTCCGCGTCGTAACCGCCCTCCGACACCGCCGGGTTGGGTCCCGCGCTGAACGGGACGGGGACCGGCTCGTCGCCGGGGCAGGCGTTGACGGGGGCGATGTGCACGACGTGGTTGCGGCTGACCAGGCGCCGCCCCGCGTTGCCCTCGGTCTGCCTGAGCGCGCGCAGGGCGCCCGCCACCGCGCGGTCGCCGCGCCGGCCGCCCTCGCCGGGGTCGCCGACCCGGATGCGGGTGATGCCCGACCGGTTGGTCTCCGGGCTCGCCCGGCGCACGTCGTCGGCGGTCAGGCCGGCGAACGTGGTGAAGTGCGCGCGTACGGTGTCCTCGACGATCCGCGCCTCCTCGCCGTCGCGGGCCAGGACGACGCCCTTCTCGTAGATGAACTCGGCCGCGTCGTCCGGACCCATCGCCAGTTCGACGCCGGGCATGGAGCGCTGGATCTGGTCGAACTGCTCCTGGAAACGCTGAGGTGCCATGAATGTCCTCCCCCTCGAACCGATCCCCTGTTGCCTCTATGAAGAGCCGCCGGGACGCCGCGTGATACAGGTGCCGCTTCACGTTTGTTGATACAGGGATCGATCAGCGATGGACAGCGAGTTATCCATGGCCAAACCTGTGTGACGGGGGTCGCGGAGCACTACCATCCGTTGGGTGACAGCGGGAAGTGACACGGTTCTCGAACTGCTTCCGATGGTGTTCGCCCGCCCGAAGGACGCCCTCGCGCGCGCGGAGAACGTCCTGGGCGACGATCCGACGCCGTTGCACGCCTCCGTCGCCCATCAGGTGATCGGGATGTGGCAGCGGGACTTCGGCGACATGCGCGTCGCCCTGCGTCATCTGCGGCGCGCCCGCGATCTCGCGGCGGACGCCGGGTCCGCGGAGCGCGAGGCGGACGTCCTCGGCACACTGGGCGTGGCGCTGGTCCACGCGGGCCGCACCCGGCAGGGCCTGGCCGCCTTCGAACAGGGCGTGGACCGGGGTACGGGCCATACACGCGCGCGCGTGCTGTACCGGCGGGCCTACGCCTGGTGGGTGCTCGGGCATCACCGCGAGGCCCTCGACGACGTACGTCGGGCCATTCCCGTGCTGCGGCAGGCGGACGACACCATCTGGACGGCTCGGGCGCTGACCCTGCGGGCCACCGTGCATCTGGCGCTCGGGCGCCCCGAGCGCGCCGACGCCGACTTCACCGCCGCCGAGCAGATGTGGGACACCACCGGCCAGGAGCACGACAAGGCCGACGTCGTGGAGAGCCGCGCGCTGGCCGCGTACCGGGCGGGCGACATCCCGGCGGCGCTGCGCCTGTTCGACGAGGCGGCGGAGCGGTACGACCGGCTGGGCACGCCGATCTTCATGTTCTACATCCGGCGCTGCGAAGTGCTGATGGCCGCCGGGCTGGCCCGCGAGGCGGTCGCGGAGGCCGACGCGGCGCTCGGTGTGCTCGACGGCATCGGCGGACAGAGCACCCGCAAGGCGGAGTTGCTGCTGACCGCGGCGAAGGCCGCGCGGCTCGCGGACGATCCGCAGACCGCGATCGCCCGCGCGGCCGTCGCCGTACGCCTGTTCGCCGGGCAGCGGCGCAGCTGGTGGGAGGCGCACGCCCGGCTGGTGCTGCTCGAGGCGCGGGTGGCGACCGGGCGGAAGTCGGGGCGGCTCGTCGCGGACGCGGCGGCGGTGGCCGACCGGCTCGCCGCCTTCGGTTCGCCGGCCGCCCCCGAGGCGTCGCTGCTGGCGGGGCGGATCGCGCTCGAGCTGGGCTGGCGGGAGGACGCGGAGAAGCATCTGCGGGTCGCCGCCCGCAGCCGGCGCGTCGGGCCGCCGCTGGCGCGGATGACGGGGTGGGCGGCGCAGGCGCTGCGCGCGGAGGCGGCCGGATCGGGGCGGGGCGTGCTGGAGGCCTGCCGGCGGGGGCTGGCCGTCCTGGACGACCACCGGATGACGCTCGGCGCGTCGGAGCTGCGGGCCCGGGCGACCGCGCAGGGTGCCGAACTGGCGGCCCTGGCTCAGCGGGCGACCCTGGTCTCGGGTGGGTCGCGGCGGTTGCTGGTGTGGAGCGAGCGGTGGCGGGCGACGGTCCTCACGGCGCCGCCCGCCCGGCCGCCGGACGATCCGGCGCTCGTCCAGAGCCTGACCGCGTTCCGGGAGATCGCCGCGCGGGCGGAGGAGGCCCGGATCGACGGCCGTCCGGTGCCCGCGCTGGAGCGGGAACAACGGCGCCTGGAACGGGAGGTGCGCTCCCGTACCCTCCACATCCGTGGCGAGTCCCCGGGGGCCGAACGGCGCTTCGACCCCGCCCGGCTGCTGGAACGCCTGGGCGGTGGTGGGCGGTTGATCGAGATCGCGGTCGTCGACGGCCGGGTGCAGGTGCTGCTGTGCGGCGAGGGGCGGGTGCGCCGTTTCGAGGCGGGGCTGCTCGCGGACGCGGTGATCGAGGCGGAGCATGTACAGGCCGGGCTGCGGCGGCTCGCGCATCCCGGGGCGGAGGGCAGGCTTGCGGTCCTGGAGGCTTCGGGGCGCCGGCTCGAGGAACTGCTGCTGGGCGCGGCGGTACCACATCTGGGGTCCGGCCCCGTGGTCGTGGTCCCGCCCGGGCGGCTGCACCGGGTCCCCTGGGCCCTCCTTCCCTCCCTCCGGGAGCGGGTGCTCAGCGTGTCCCCGTCGGCGAGCAGCTGGCTGCGCGCCCAGGAGACCGGGCCCCCGCCGGGCGGGCGGCACGTCCTGGTCCGGGGACCGGGTCTGGCGAGCGGCGGGGCGGAGGTGCCCGACCTGGTCGACCGGTACGGCAGGCCGACGGTCCTCGAACACGAGGGGGCGCGGGTACCCGCGGTGCTGGACGCGCTCGACGGGGCCGCGCTCGCCCATATCGCGGCCCACGGCACGTTCCGGGCGGACAGTCCGCTCTTCTCGTCGCTGCGGATGGCCGACGGTCCGCTGATCGTGCACGACTTCGAACGCCTGGGTCGCAGCCCGTACCGGATCATCCTCTCCAGCTGCGACACCGGCCGCCTGGCCAACGTCGGCGCCGACGAACTCCTGGGCCTGGTCACGGCGTTGCTGCCGCTGGGCACGGCGGGCGTGGTGGCGAGCAGCGCCCCGGTCAACGACGCGGCGGTGGTCCCCCTGATGCTGGCCCTCCACAAGGGCCTCACCGTGGGCCTCTCCCTGGCCGAGGCCCTCCGAGACGCCCGAGCGGCCCTACCGGGCGACGCGACCCACCAGGCAACAGGATGGGCATTCTCGGCGTTCGGCTCCGCCTGAAGCCGCCGGGAGGCTCCAGTGCCCGCACGGTGGGCATGAGCACGGTGGCCGGCGATGTCACGCCCTGCCCCCGGTCCCGGACCGCATGGCCGCCGATGCCTCGGGCGCCCACGGCAAGACACCGGTCAACGACGAACGCAGGTCCCTGCCGGGGACTCGACGTCCGACGCCAAGGGCGAGCCCCTCGGCCCTCGTGAGCCAAGGCCCCCGCGATCACACTGATCGCACCGCCGGCCCTGCCTCCGACGGCGTTCGGCAACGCGCCCGTCGACGACGGGACGAAGTCCCTCCGACACCGGCCCGCCCACGCCTCCGTGGACTCAGGCACCGCCCGCCCGGACCTGCCCAACACGCGACGTCCGGCGCCAGGGCTGCCTCTCGACGTTGATGGCGGCCGAGCCGGCCCCGGCGGCCGCACCCACTGCATGACCGACCCTGCCTCCAGCCACCCCTCAACCCGGAACTCGGGCCCCCACCCGCTCGGCCCCGCCGACCAGGCGACATCCGGTGACGAGCAGGCGCCCTCGGCCCTCGGGGGTGGCCAGGCCCTCCCTGGCGGCCACACCGACCATGCCGCTGGGCAACGTAGGGCGAGCCGTCATCCGGTGGGCGCTCGAACACCTGACGTCGCCGCCCCCCCTCCCCCTGCCATCACGCCGACCGTGTCGCCGCCTGCCCCTCCGCCAGGAGCCACGGCAGTGCGGCCCTGTCGTTTTCGCCGAGGCGGGTGTAGGCGCTGTAGAGGTGGTTGCCGACCGTGCGGATCGACAGGGTCAGGCGGTCCGCGATCTGGCGGTTGGTCAGGCCTGCGGCTGCCAGGGTGACGATCTGGCGTTGGCGGGCGGTGAGTTCACCCAGCACCAGGCCGGAGAGGGCCGGGGTACGGGCGCCCTGGCAGCGGCGGGCCAGGGTCATCGCCCGGGAGCGGGATCTGCGGGCGGCGCGGGGGTCTCGGTGGGCCGGGACGGCCTGGGCGTGGGCCTCGGCGGCGAAGAGCAACAGGCCTCGTCGTTCGAGGAGTTCGGCGGCGCGGTCCAGTGCCGGGCCGTCCTGGCGGACGAGTGCGTCGGCGTGCCGGGCCAGGGGTTCGGCCTTCTCGCCGGGGAGTTGGGCGAGCCGGTCCGCGACCAGGTGTGGGGCTCCGAGGCGTACGGCTTCGTAGAGGACGTACGCCTCTCCCTCGCCCGATGCCTCGTCGGTGACGTCGCCGTGTGCCGGCCTTGGCCAGGTGGTCGCCCGGTCGGGGGACGCGTGGCCGGCGAGGGCCTCGGCCGCGGTGGCGACCTCGCTCAACTGGGCCGCCGCCAGCGCCAGTTCCGTACGGCAGGACAGGTCGTCCGGGGTGCCACGGAGGCCTTCCCTGGCCCAGGACAGGGCCTCGCGCAGTTCGCCGCGCAGTCGGGCGAAGCGGGCCCGTACGGTCGCGTAGTCGGCCGGTACGGCCGGGTGCGGGGCCGTGCTCTCGGCCGTCAGCCAGTCGCCGATGGGGCCCGCCGGTTCCTGGACGTCGGCGCGTTCGATCCGCTCGGCCAGTTCCGCGCGCTCCGAGTCCAGGGCCGACGCGCAGTCGGCCGGAGGGCGGGACAGCCGCCGGGCCCGCAGCTGCCCGGCGCCCGCGCGCAGGACGGGGCCGTGCAGGGGGTGGGCGAGGCGCACCTCGGACAGGGCGTCGACACGGATCAGGCCGTCCGCTTCGAGGGACTCAAGCGCGTCCAGGTCGAGGTCGGCGAGATCGAGTGGAAGGGGTTCGCTGAACGCCAGGCGTTCCAGGGTGTCCCGCTTGTCGGCGTGGGCGCGGGCCGGGTCCAGGGCCTGTGCGGTTCGTTCGCGGATCGCCGCCGTCACGGGTACGGGGCCGCGCCAGAGCAACTCGTCCGATTCCAGGGTGAGTTCGCCGTGTGCGCGCACCGCGCCGATCAGGTCGCGCAGCAGTCGCAGGTCACCCTGGCAGAGGTGGTGCAGTCGGCGGGCGGTGAGCGTCTCGACCGGGCCACCGGCACCGGCCGCGATCAGCGGGGCCGTGTCCGCGAGGGGCAGCGGCGCGAGGGCGAGCCGCGGCAGCACCTCGCCGGTCCACAGCCGGGACACCGCACCGGGAGCGGACGCCCCGTCCGTCGCCACCACGAGCAGCCGGGTACGTCCGTGCACCGCGAGCTGGTGGACGAGGGCGGCCGAGGAGTCGTCGAGCAGATGGGCGTCGTCGACCAGCAGGGACCGTACGCCGGTGAGGAGTTGGACCGCGCGGTGCAGCGAGACCTGCTCCGGGAGGAGGTGGGCGAACGCGGCGAAGGCGATGCCCCGGGTCTCGGGCGTGCCGATCACCTTCGCGCAGTCGGTGCCCCGGACGGCCTCCGTGACGAGTCGGGTCTTGCCGTGCCCGGCCGGGCCCGTCACCACGACGCCGTGCCGTTCGCCCGCCAATGACCGGCGGACCAGCTCCAGTTCGTCGTCCCGTCCGGTGAACGGCCAGCTCGGTTCCAGGGCCTCGGCGTCCCGTAGCGAAGTCATCACGTGAACTAGAGCAGGGCTACTCAGCTTTGATACAGGCCGACTTGAGTAGCCCCCGACTCAGGCGCCCGCACGCCCGTGGGCCGCAACCTGTTCCCCATGAACGCACGGTTCTGCTCACTCCCGCAGCAGCCGGCCCCCACGTTCCCACCGGGGTTGCCGGCCGAGCGGCTCAGCGCGCTCCTGGCGGGGCGGCTGAAATGGGTGAACGGCACCGTGCTCCACTACTACTTCTTCGACCGGGACGGCGACGGCTCGGTCATCCCCCTGCCGGGGACCGGGGAGACCCGGTGGGAGTCGTGGGTCGGCGCCGAGGCACAGCGCGACGTCGTCCGCGACTGCTTCGGGGAGTGGCTCGGCCTGGGGATCGGGCTCTCCTTCGTGGAGGTGCGCGACCGTTCGGAGGCAGAACTGCGCATCGGTTTCCAGACCGGTGACGGTTCGTACTCCACGGTCGGACGGGACGCACTCTCGGTGGGCCTGGGGCGGCGCACGATGAACTTCGGCTGGGACCTGACCGCGCCCGGGGAGCGCGCGACGGCCCTGCACGAGATCGGGCACGCCCTGGGCCTGCTGCACGAGCACCAGAGCCCGTTCGCAGGCCTCCACTGGGACGACGAGGCGGTGTACGACGATCTGGCGGGGCCGCCGAACTTCTGGGGCCGCGACAGGACGTACGCCAATGTGCTGCGCAAGCTCGACCCGGACGAGGTCAACGGCTCCGTCTGGGACCCGCTGTCGATCATGGAGTTTCCGTTCGCGGCGGGGCTGATCCTCGAACCGGAGCAGTTCCGGTCCGGGGTACGGCCGCCGGGGACCCTCTCCCCGGCGGACAAGGAGGTCGTGCTCCGCTGGTATCCGCCGACGGGCACGCACCGGCCGGCCGAACTCGTGCCGTTCCGGTCCGCTCCCCTGTGCCTCGGCGCGGGCGAGCAGGCCGACTTCGCGATCGCGCCGCCGGAGACCCGCGACTACACCGTGGGCACCTTCGGGGAGAGCGACACGGTCGTGGCGGTCTTCGAGGAGATCGACGGCGAGCCGCGCTATCTCGCCGCCGGGGACGACGGCGGCACTCCGCACAACGCCCAGGTCAGGGTCCGGCTCGTCAAGGGCCGCAACTACTTCGTCCGGGTACGCCTCTATTCCACCTGGGGATCGGGGGAAACGGCCGTCATGTGCTGGTGAAGCTGGGGGCAGAGACCAGCACATGACGGCCGCGGACGAATCGAACCAACCGTCGGGCACTCGGGGGAGCGGTCGAGGACGTCACCTTCTGGGGGAGGGTGACGTCCTCGACCACGCCATGCGGGTACGGGAACTGTCAGGACGCCGCCCGCTCCCCCGCCTTCTCGGCGTCGGGGTGGGCGAGGCCGAGGTGGTCGCGCAATGTCGTGCCCTCGTACTCGGTGCGGAAGACGCCGCGTTCCTGGAGGAGCGGGACGACCTTGTCGGCGAACGGGTCGAGGCCGGTCGGGGTGATGTGCGGGACGAGGATGAAGCCGTCGCTGGCGTCGGCCTGAACGAAATCGTTGATGGTCGCGGCGACGGTGGCCGGGGAGCCGACGAAGTTCTGCCGGTTGCTGGTCTCGATCACAAGGTCACGGATGGACCAGTTGTTGGCCTCCGCGCGCTCGCGCCATTCGCGGGCGGTGGCCAGCGGGTCGCGGTACATCCGCACCTGGGCCCGCCCCCGGGCGATGGTGTGTTCGCCGAGGTCGGGGTCGATGTCGGGCAGCGGCCCGTCGGGGTCGTACCCGGAGAGGTCGCGGTTCCACACGAACTCGAGGTGCTTGATGGCGGTGGCACCGCTGACCTGCTGACGGCGTACCTCGTGGGCGAGTTCCTCCGCCTCGGCGTCGGTGTCGCCCAGGACGAAGCTCGCGGCGGGCAGGATCTTCAGCTCGTCCGCGTGGCGGCCGTACTTGGCGAGGCGGTTCTTGACGTCCGTGTAGAAGGCCTGGCCCTCGGTGAGGGTGGCGTAGCGGCTGAAGATGGCGTCGGCGGTGGAGGCGGCGAACTCTCGGCCCTCGTCGGAGTCACCGGCCTGGAAGATCACCGGGCGGCCCTGCGGGGAGCGGGGCACGTTGAACTGTCCCTCGATGTCGAAGTGCTGCCCGTGGTGGACGAAGGCGCCGGCCTTCGCGTCCCGCAGGAAGGTGCCGCTCTGCTGGTCGGCGAGGATCTCCTCGCCCTGCCAGGAGTCGAAGAGCTCGCCCGCGGTCTGGAGGAACTCCTTGGCCCGCGAGTAGCGCTCCTCCTGGGGGAGGAAGCCGCCGCGGCGGAAGTTCTCGCCGGTGAAGGCGTCCCAGGAGGTGACGACGTTCCAGGCGGCACGCCCGTCGGAGAGGTGGTCGAGGCTGGCGAACTGGCGGGCCACCTCGTAGGGCTCGTTGAAGGTGGAGTTGATGGTGCCGGTGAGCCCGAGGTGCTCGGTGACGGCGGCGAGCGCGGCCAGGACGGTGAAGGTGTCGGGGCGTCCGACAACGTCCAAGTCGTAGATTTTTCCGCCCTGTTCACGCAGTCGCAGGCCCTCGGCGAGGAACAGGAAGTCGAACTTGGCGCGTTCGGCGGTCCGCGCGAAGTGCGCGAAGGAGCTGAACTCGATATGGCTGCCGGCCTGCGGGTCGCTCCACACGGTGGTGTTGTTGACCCCGGGGAAGTGCGCGGCCAGATGGATCTGCTTCAGCGGCTTGCTCATGGTCGTACGGTCCTTCCGGCTCAGGCGCTGACAGAGGCAGTGGCGGTGGCGTAGCGGTTGGCCGGACGGCCCAGGCCCAGCAGCCCGCGCAGGGTGTCGGCCTCGTACGCCTGCCGGAAGACGCCCCGGCGCTGGAGTTCGGGGACCAGCCCCTGGGTGATGGCGGGCAGATCGTGCCCGGCGACAGCCGGCCGCAGCCGGAAGCCGGACAGTCCGGCCGACGCCAACTCCTGGAGCAGGTCGGCGAGTTGGCCGGGCGTACCGGCGAATATCCGGGCGTCGCTGGTGTATTCGTACCCGGCGAGGGCGTCCAGCCGCTCCCGGCGGGCCGCCGCGGCCTCCGGGGTCTCGTCGAGAAAGACCACCAGGTCGCCGAAGACGTGCAGGAGTTCACCGGCGCGGCCGGCCGCCGACTGCTCGGCTCGGATCTCCTCGACGATGGCGCGCGCCTGGGCCGCGTCGTGCGGGGTGACATAGCCGACGTCGGCCGAGCGGGCCACCAGGCGGTACGGGACGGTCGCATGGGCCAGCGCGGTGACCACCGGCTGTCCCTGCGGCGGGCGAGGGGTGATCGAGGGGCCCTTGACACTGAAGTGCGGGCCCTCGAAGTCGATGTAGTGCAGCTTCTCCCGGTCGACGAACCGGCCGGTGGCGGTGGAGCGGATCTCCGCGTCGTCCTCCCAGCTGTCCCAGAGCCGGCGCACCACCTCGACGTAGTCGGCGGCCTCGTCGAAGAGGGCGGCCGCCGACTCCCAGGCCCGCGGGTCGGTCACCGAGGCGACGTCCGGCACGGAGCGGCGGCCGAAGTGGGCGGTCTCGTTCTGCCGGGCGGTGATCTGGACGCGCAGTCCCGCGCGGCCGGTGCTCACATAGTCGAGAGTGGCGATCGCCTTGGAGATGTGGAACGGCTCGGTGTGCGTGGCCACCACGGTCGGCACCACACCGATGTGCCGGCTGAGGGGAGCGACGCGGGCGGCGATCAGGACCGCGTCGAGGCGGCCCCGGACCTGGTCGGTTCGCCCGTCCTGCTCGAGCGGGTGCGAGGACTGGAGGCCGAGGCCGTCCTCGATGGTCACGAAGTCGAGCAGTCCGCGCTCGGCCTCGGCGACCAGATCGGCCCAGTAGCGGGCGGTGAACAACTCCCCCGGCCTGGCGACGGGTTCACGCCAGGCGGCCGGGTGCCAGCCGGCGCCGTCCAGGGCGACGGCGAGGTGGAGGGGGGCAGAGGAAGAGGAATGGGGCGAAGCTGATGCGGACACGACGAGGTGCCTTCCTGATCGACCGTACGGGAGAAAACCGAGACAGCGATCAGGGACGACAGAGCGCACCGGCCACCCGCAGGAGGTCGATGTGCCGCCGCGAGAACAACCTCGGACGGCATGGAATGGGCTTCAACACAACCAGGTCAACAACCACCCAGCCCCACGTCTTCCACCCTTTCGTGACAGCCAGATGAACACTGACCGCCCGCGAAACGCGCCCCATGGGGGCGCGGGGAACTGCGCGACAAGCCCCCACCGGAGCCGCAGCCAAAAACCGCCTAACCCGCGGAGCGCTTCGCATGGGCGGCCCAGTCCAGGATCTGCACCGCCGCCCCCGCGGCCTCCAGCCCCTGGCAGTGGGCGTGATGCCGGCGCGCGATGGCGTCGAGGTCGAGGTGGGGGCCGAACGCCGGGTGGGCGGCGAGCCGGCGGGCATAGGCCCACAGCGCGGGGTGGTCGGCGATGCGGTGCACGGCGGCGGCGTCCAGGTGCCAGCGGTGCACGGTGTCGAGGCGCACCAGGGCGACCCAGAGTTCCACGTCGGCGGCGGTCAGCCGGTCGCCGAGCAGATACGGGTCGGCGGCCAGCCGTGCGTCGAGCGAGCCCAGGGTACGCAGCAGGGAGGCGAGCGCCTCGGCGCGGTCGGTGTCGTCGGCGTCGGCGTCTCCGGCGCGCTGCGCGGTGGACGCGGGCCCGCCGAAGTGCTGGGCGCACAGCCGCTCGACGGCCTCGATCTCCGCTTCCTGACCGCACGGGTACAGCGTGGGACGGCCGCCGCCGAAGTGCTTGGCCAGGTCGCGCAGGATGTCCGGGGTGTGCGTGCTGACGATGCGCCCCGACCAGTCGTCGCTGAGCACGGGGGCGGTGGCGGCGCCGGAGTAGCGGTGCGCGCTCGCCTCGTACAGCGGGCGCAGTGCGGAGTGTCCGCCGCCGGGGGCGTCGGGGACGGCGGGCAGTTCGGTCACCGGACAGGCCGCGTCGAGGCCGAGGAGGCTGTGGGTGACGGCGATCCGCAGACAGTCGGGGTCGGCCGGGGACAGGTGGAGGCGGTAGCGGCGCGGCACGGCGTAGTGGCCGCTGCGCGAGTCCCGGCCGAGCCGGCCACGGAAGGCGGGGCCCGGACGGGCGGAGCCGGCGGCCAGTGGTGTGACGGACATGAGTCTCCCCAGGTGTGGTGCGCAGACGTACGCGCGGCGGAAGGCGTAGTCGGGTGGCCGCCGGTATGGCGCGGGGTGGGCGGCCGGGTTCAGCGCGGGCGGCTGATGGAGCTGCAGACTCGCTGCAGGTCGATGTGCCGGCGGGAGGTCAGCAGCGGGGTCGGCCGGGGTGGGTGAGCCACCCGAGGGGCCTTCGACTCCACGCGCATCACGTTTCCCTACCTTTTCACTAGGATTCCCAAATGGAGTGTCGATCCGCTCGCGGCACACGTCAAGGGCGTCTCGTACGGCGGACGCCCGGGGCGCCGGGCCGCGTCCGCCCCGCCCCTTCGGCGAGGGGTCCACACGGTGGGCTCGTAAAGCTCGTGACGAGACGAACGACGACGCCGGCGGCCTTCGCGGACCGAGGAAGCAGGGGACGACATGAGATTCCTGGAGCGCGAGCGCGCGGCCCTCACGAAGTTGCTGCCCGGCCTCGACGACGGGCTGCGGGCCCTGCCGCTGATGGTGCTGGAGAGCACGGAGAGTCCGGGCATCGGGCTGTTCAGGGAGTGCGGCGGCCCGGGGCTGCTGGCGCCGACGGCCCTCCAGGGGCGGGGCGCGACCGCTCTCGAAGCGGTACGGGTGCAGCGGGCACTCGGCAGCCGCTCCCCCTCGCTGGCGGTGGCGACGACCATGCACCACTTCTCGATGGCCACGCTGGTCGGGCTGAGCGAAGCCGGTGGGGGTGAGGGTCTGGAGTGGATGCTCGTCCAGGGCGTCGCGGCCGACAACCGCCTCATGGCGTCCGGCTTCGCGGAGGGCCGCAGCGGCACCGGCATCCTCTCCCCCGCCATGACCGCCACGGTGACCGCCGACGGCGTACGCGTCACCGGGGTGAAACGGCCGTGCAGTCTGGCCCGGTCGATGGATCTGCTCACGGCCAGCGTGATGGTGCCGCGCGAGGACGGCGAGGGCGAGGAACTGGCCGTGGCCCTGGTGCCCGCCGAGTCCGAGGGCCTGAGTGTCAGCGCCTTCTGGGCGAGCAGCTTCCTCGCGGGCGCCGAGAGCGACCAGGTCACCCTGGACGACGTCCTGGTACCGCCGGAACTGCTGGTGCGCACCGCGTCCCCGGCGGGCGCCCGGCTGGACGAGGTGCAGACCGCCGGGCTCATCTGGTTCGAACTGCTGATGACCGGCAGCTATCTCGGCGCCGCGAGCGCCCTGGTGGAGCGGGTGCTGCGCAAGGACCGGGTGCCCGACGCCGAACGGGTGCGGCTGCTGGTGGAGACGGAGGGCGCGATGGCCGCCGTGGAGGGCCTGGCCAGGCGGGTGGACGAGGCGACCCCCGACGAGTCCGCTCTCGCCGACTCCCTGTACGTGCGCTACACCGTGCAGGACACGCTCGCCCGGATCGTCCCGCGCGCGGTGGAACTGCTGGGCGGGCTCGGCTTCATGGCCTCGGACGAGATCGGCTACCTCGCCGCCTGCGTCAACGGCCTCGCCCTGCATCCGCCGTCGAGGTCACGGATGACGGGCCCACTGGCCGCGTATCTGGACGAGGCACCGCTGACGGTCGCCTGAGGGTTTTTCAGGCAGTACGAGACCCACGGCGCCGTACGACCCGACGCCGACCGTCGCCCATCCGACCGAGGGGGAACTTCGCCATGCCCGAAACCATGCCCGGGACGCGGCCAGACATCCGGCCCGACATCCGGCCCGGTACCCGGCCCACCGTCCTGCTCACCGGTGGCACCGGAGTGCTCGGCAGAGCTCTGATCGACGAACTCCTGCCCCACTTCCGCATCATCTGCCCGCGCCATCGCACCCCGGTGGACGATCCCCGGGTGCGGGAGTTCCACGCCGATCTGATGCAGCCCCGACTCGGCCTGTCCACAGCCGAGTTCACCGGTCTCGCCGCCGAGGTGGACGTCGTGCTCCACTCGGCCGCCGCCACCAACTGGCAGTGGGAACCCGACCTGATCCGGCGCGCCAATCTCGGCGGCACCCGCACGATGCTCGACCTCGCCGCCCTCGCCGACGCACCCTTCTTCCACATGAGCACCGCGTTCGTCGCCAACCCGCTGGCCCCGGAGGAACAGGAGCGCTTTCCCGGGGCCGCCGCGTATCTCGCCTCGAAGACGGAGGCCGAACAGGCGGTCCGGGAAGCGCCGGTGCCCGGGGTGATCATGCGGCCGTCGGTGGTGATGGGCGACTCGGTGACCGGCCGGATCGCCGGGGTGCAGGGGCTGACGCGGGCACTGGGGGCCATCGTCAAGGGCCAGGTTCCGGTCATGCCGGGTGGGCCGGACTCGCGCATCGACATGGTGCCCCAGGATGTCGTGGCCCGTGCGGTGGGCGACCTCATGCGCGGCGGGGTGACCGGGGGCGAGTACTGGCTGACGGCCGGCTCGGAGGTGCTGCCGCAGACCGAAGTCATCGACATCTGCCTGGAGTTCGCCGACCGGTACGGGCCCCGGCCGCATCCGCCCCGGCTGATTCCGCTGGAGTCCGTGCACCGGCTGCTGCTGCCGCTGATCGAGGGCCCCACGTTCCCGGAGTCGCTGCGCCGCCGCTTCCACACGTACGCGGAACTGCTGCTGGTCTTCCAGCGGGCACTGCCCTTCGAGTCGTCCCTCGGTACCCCGCACTGCGGCCGGGCGGTGACGAAGGCGGAGCTGCGCCGGGCCCTGGTGCGCAACCTGGTCGCCTGGGCAGCCCGCCCCGGCGGAATGCGCGGGCGGCAACGCGTCCCGTCGGCCACCACCTCCGCGAAACCCCAACAGTCGGTCCAGGAAACGGAGTTGGCGTCATGACGACGGTACCGATCGACTCCGGGATCCGCCCGGACAGCCGCGCGCACGTCGCTCACCTCTACCGCGAGCATCTCTCCTCCGGCCGGGCCGTCATGGGCACCGTGCTCGGCGGCATGCTGGAGACCGCGTCCGACGGGGCGTGGATCTTCACCGAGGACGGGCGCCGCTATCTCGACTTCGGCGGGTACGGGGTCTTCATCCTCGGCCACCGGCACCCCGCGGTGACAGCGGCCGTGCACTGCCAGGTGGACGCCCATCCGCTGGCCTCCCGGGTCTTCCTGGAGCCGGTCGCGGCCCGCGCCGCCGAGGCCCTCGCCGCCCGCACCCCGGCCGGTCTCGACCGGGTGCATTTCGTCAACTCCGGTGCCGAGGCGACCGAGGCGGCCCTCAAACTGGCGCGTGCCCACGGGCACACCGCGCTGGTCAGCATGGCCGGCGGCTACCACGGCAAGACCCTGGGCGCGCTCTCGGCGACCGCCAACGCCAAGTACCAGGAGCCCTTCCGCCCGCTGCTGCCGGACAGCCACGTCGTCCCCTACGGCGACGCGGACGCCCTGAAGGAGACGCTCGCCCTGCTCGGCGAACGGGCCTGCGTCATCGTCGAACCGGTGCAGGGCGAGGGCGGGGTGCGGATTCCGCCGCCGGGCCATCTGGCGGAGGTAAGCCGACTGTGCCGGGCGTACGGGGCGTTCCTGATCGTCGACGAGATCCAGACGGGCCTCGGGCGGCTGGGCTCGTGGTGGGGGCTGGACGGGGAGGGGCAGGAGGGCGTCGAGACCGCCGGGGAGGTCGCGCCGGACGTCCTCCTCGTCGGCAAAGGGCTGAGCGGCGGGGTGGTGCCCGTCGCGGCGATGGTCGCGACCGGGGCGGCGTATGGGCCGTTCTCCCGGGACCCCTATCTGCACACCTCGACGTTCGCCGCCTCGCCGATCGCCTGTGCGGCGGCGCGGGCGGCGGTCGAGGCGCTGGCCCGGGAGGATGTCGTCGCCAGGGCGCGGGCGATCGGTGCGGGGCTGCTCACGGGGGTTCGCGCGGTGTGCGCGCCGTACGTCGGCGGGCTTGTCCACGAGGTGCGCGGGCGGGGGCTGTTGATCGGCCTGGAGTTCACCGAGGAACGGTTCGTCGGTGAACTCGTCCTCGAGCTGGTCGGCCGGGGCGTCCTGGTCAACCACTCCCTCAACGCCTCCCGGGTGCTGCGTCTGACACCGCCCGCGATCATCGGCGACGACGAGGTGGGGCTCTTCCTGACGACTCTGGGGCAGGCGCTGCGGGACGTGGCACGACGGGTGGGCTGACGCCCGCGAAGGGGAAGAGGGGTCAGTGATGCGGGCGGCGGCGGTCGAAGAGGAGGGCGGCGGCGCCGAGCGCCATCAGTCCCCGCGAGGGGGTCCAGGGCCGCTGCCCGCCCATACCGGCGGGGGTATGCGGTTCATGGAGCTGGAGGGCGAACTGCCGGTTCGCGGCGTCGGAGAGGAGGCCGCGCAGCTGTTCGGGGGCGGACACGGCGAAGGACAGGAAGTCCATCGTGTTGCGGGCCGCCTGGTCGAGGGAGAAGTACTCGCGCAGCAGGGCCATGACGATCCCGCGCGCCTCCGCCTTGAACACCTCCGCGAGGGCGATGTCCGGGGCCAGGCAGCGCACCGAACCCTCCAGGTTGGCGAAGGACTTGCCCAGCAGCGAGATGGCGGGCGCCGAGCCGATGCCCCGCTTCGTCGCCTTCTCCAGCACGGTCGTCAGGGACACCCCGAAGTTGATGTCCTCCAGGGAGGCCGTGGCGACCTTGGGCACCAGGGCGGCCATGTCGGCGGCGAACGCCGGGAGGTTGGACCACGGGGTGACCCGGCCCATGTCCGCCCAGGCCCGGGCGAGGCCGTGGCCGTCGTTCTGGGCGAGCGCCATGAGAAGGGGCAGCAGTTGCAGGCTCGTACGCCGGTCGAGGCGGCCGATCATGCCCCAGTCGATGAGCGTGGCCGGGCCGCCGGGCAGCGCGAAGACGTTGCCGGCGTGCGGGTCGGCGTGGAACATGCGGTCGACGAAGTAGCCCCGGTACATGAAGCGCAGCAGGTCCTTGCCGATGTCCGTGCGCTCCCGGTCGCTGAACGAGCCGCGGTCGAGATGCCGTACGGAGGAGCCGGGCGCGAGCGACTGCACCAGCAGTTTCGGGGTGGCGTGGACGACCGTCGGCACGGCGAGGGTGGGATAGCGCCGGATGTGTTCACGGGCCTCGTCCATGTTGCGGGCCTCGCCGGTGAAGTCGAGTTCCGGTTCCATGGCGTCGAAGATGGAGCCGAGCATCGCCTCCATGTCGATGACCTCGTTGAAGCGGGGCGCGGTGCGGGCGAGGATCTTGGACGCCCTGCGCATCAGGGCCATGTCCGCGCGGACCGCGTCCCGGATGCCGGGGCGCTGCACCTTCACCACCGCCGGGTGCCCGCCGGGCAGGGTGACCCGGTACACCTGGGCGAGGGAGGCCGCGCCCAGCGGTCGTACGGTGTCGATGTCGTCGAAACGGCGCTTCCAGTCCGGTCCGAGCTGCTCCCTGAGGACGGGTTCGAAGACCGCGAAGGGCTGGACGTCGACCTGGTCGTGCAGGTTCTGCAGCTCCGCGATCATCGAGGGCGGCACCATGTCGGGCCGGGTGGAGAGGATCTGACCCAGCTTCACGTAGAAGGGGCCGAGACTCTCGAGCGCGTGCCGTACGGCCCTGGCGCGCCGGGTTCCGTCGCCCTCCCCTGCGCCTTCTCCCCCGTCGTCCTCGCCGTCGGCTCCGCGCCGGGAGCGGCGGCGGTCCCGGGCCAGCCGGCCGGCCTCTTCGGCCGCGAGGCTTCCCAGGACCTTCACGACCAGCCGAAGCCGGCTGCCGAGCAGGGCACTGCCCATGTGTCACGACCTTCTGTGTGTGCCGCGTTTCCTCGCAGCGCGTGCGAACGGGTGCCTATGCGGTGCGGGAGTGGGCGGTGGCCGACCCGGCGGGGCGGGACCGGCCCCGCCCCGCCGTCGGCTGCCGTGGTCAGCCGTCTGTCGGCTAGCGTGGTCAGCCGTCTGTCGGCTGCCCCGCGTCAGCCGGTGAGCGTCAGCCGCTCTTCCTCGCCGCCGGTGCCCGGCCGCCACCGCCCGTCACCGCTCCGGCGACCCCCTGGACGCTCTCCAGGACGCCGACCAGGTTCGCGACGAGTTCGGAGAGCTGGGCGATCTGGCGGGGCAGCGCCGCCAGCCCCTCCGCCATGTCGGCCGCTCCCGACACGGCCGACGACGCCCCGCCCGCCACCTGTCCGAGCACGGCCAGCGGATTGGCGCCCCCGCCCGCGAGCGCGGCGAGGGGGTTCGGGGCAGCTCCGGCGAGAGCGGCCAGCGGATTCGGGGCCGCCCCGGTCAGAGCGGCCAGCGGGTTGGGAGCCGCTCCGGTGAGGGCGGCCAGCGGGTTCGGGGCCGCGCCGGTCAGAGCGGCCAGCGGGTTGGGAGCCGCTCCGGTGAGGGCGGCCAGCGGGTTCGGGGCCGCGCCGGTCAGAGCGGCCAGCGGATTCGCGGCGCCGACTCCGGCGGCGGCGCCTGCCGCATTCGCCAGTGCGGCCACGGGATTTGCCACCCCGCCGAGCGCGGAGAGAGCACTGACGGTTCGCAGTACGTCGCCCGGCAATCCGTTCAGTGCCTGGTAGGGATTTCCCGCGGAGATCCAGTCCCCGGCACGGTATTCGTCACCCCTTCGGTCGAGAATGTCGTCGAAGGCCTTCTTGGTACTGTCGGCGATATCGCCGATGAAATCCTTGATCGTGTCCTGTGTATTGTTCCTGCCCACTACGATGCCTTCCTTGTCGACTGAACTCCCGTAACCCGGAAGTCGTTCACAAGAGGCCGGACGCACACCGAATCGCATTTCGGCCGTCCGTTACCTGTGGTGCGCCGGGGCCCCGTCCAGCGTCTGGGCGCACACGAGCCGCAGCCGTGCCCGCCCCCGGGTGAACGCGCCCTCGGCCGCCTTCAGGGAGATCTGGTGCATCCGGGCGAACTCCATCGTGGAGATACCGTCGGCGCGGGCCAGCATGACCTGGCGCTCACGGCCCCGCAGCTGCTGGACCTGGCGCAGCAGCCAGCGTCCGAAGTCCTCGTCGCACACGTCCTCGTCCGGCAGCACAGGCCTGCTGACGTGCGCGGTACGGCCCACCAGCCGTCGCCTGCGCTCCAGTTCGCGATAGTGGTCGACGCACAATCGCAGCGCGACCGAGGTCAGAAAGGGCCCGATCCGCTCCCGGTCGAGGTTGTCGTGGGCCGCCGCCCTGAGCATCGCCTCCTGGACGCAGTCCTCCGCGTCCTGGGCGGTCGGCAGCCGCCGGCGGACCAGTCTCATCAGTCGTTCCCGGTGGCCGGCGATCTCCGCCCAGGACAACTCCCGAAGAATTTTCCCATCGCCGATGACGAACTCGTTTGCACAGTCTTCCGAATTCATGCAGTACACGGCCCCGAAATGATCCCTTGGGTGCGAATCCAGAATATTCGCACGGCCTATCCCCAAACCCGACGGGAAAGGACTGTCCGGGTCAACTCACGGACAAACCGAGCCGATTGGCTACCACTCGTCCGAATGGAAAACCAGGGAATCACATCCACCGCACAGCACAACGTGCTATAAAACCCCTACGTCTATCGGGGCGGTGTTTTTACGCAGAAACGTCACATCATGATCAGGCCGATGGAATCTTCCACGGAAGCATACCCATATCGGCCACAGAGGAACTGAACTCGCCAATACCGGCCGACCTGCTTTCGCCCCGCGGGTCAGCCCTCGGTCCTGGCGGCGGCCTGTTTGATGGCCTCGCGGATCCGGCAGTACGTGCCGCAGCGGCAGACGTTCTCGATGGCGTCGATGTCCGCGTCGGTCGGCTCGGACGTGCGCTGGAGCAGGGCCGCGGCGGCCATGATCTGCCCCGGCTGGCAGAAGCCGCACTGCGCGACATCCTGGTCGAGCCACGCCTGTTGCACGGGGTGCAGGGTCTCGCCGTCGGCCAGCCCCTCGATGGTGGTGACGCTGCGGTCCGCGCACTCGGCGACGGGCACGACGCAGGGCTGGATCTCCGCGCCGTCGAGATGGCTGGTGCAGGCGCGACAGACGCCGACCCCGCAGCCGTACTTGGGGCCGGTCACGTCCAGCAGGTCGCGCAGCACCCACAGCAGCGGCATGTCGGCCGGGGCCTCGACGGTGACCGGTTTGCCGTTGAGGACGAAGGTGTAGCGGGGCATCGGAACCCTCTCGGAGGCGAGGTCGGGGTGGGGGGTGGGGCGGAGACGGGGACGGGGTTGGCGGCCGGAGGGAGGGGACGGGGGTAGCGGCGGGAGGGAGCGGGACGGGGGCAGGGGCGGGAGGGAAGCGGGACAGGGGCAGGTGTCAGAAGTTGAGGGGGAATCGCCGGGGCTTGGTGCCGGTGGCCCGGGCGTACGCGTTGGCGACCGCGCCCGCCGCAGCCGGCACCCCCAGCTCCCCGGCCCCGCCGGGCTCCCCCTTGGACGGCATGATGTGCGCCTCGAAGTGCAGGGGTGCGTGCCGCTGGCGGGCATAGTGGAAGTCGGCGAAGCTGCCCTCGCGCACCGCGCCCCGGTCGATGTGGAGGCCGGCCCGCAGGACGGTGGAGATGCCGTCGATCGTGGTGCCCATGAGCTGGGCCTCAAGTCCGCGCGGATTCACGGCGGTTCCGACGTCGGCCGCCATCACCGCCCTGGTGACCCGCGGGTTCTTCGGGTCGGTGGCGTCGATCTCGATCAGGCAGGCGACGCAGGAGCCGTACTCCTCGTGGACGGCCATGCCCTGCCCGTGTCCGGCGGGCATGGTCCGACCCCAACTCCCGGCGGACGCGGCCTTGTCGAGCACGGCGCGCACGGCCCTGCTGCGGAGTGCGGTGCGCCGGAAGGCGACCGGGTCCTTGCCGAGGCTGCGGGCGATCTCGTCGACCATGATCTCCTCGACGGTCCTGGTCGTCCCGGAGTCCACCGAGCGCCAGGCGCCGAGCGGTATCGCCGCCAGCTCCACCCCGCCCGAATCCCCGGACAGCCGGCCGAAGTTGTAGAGCCCGCTGTCGCTGGGCAGCGGACCCGCCTCCCGGATGCGTCCCGTCGGCGCGACCACTGACGTCACCCCGCCCTGCGCGGAGGTGCCCTCCCGCTCCCAGGCCTCGCTCACCGAAGCCGTCGCGTGGGCGAAGGCCACCACCCGGCCGCTCTTGTGGCTGGCTCTGATCCGGTGGTGGGTGGCCGGGCGCATGGCGCCGTGCCGCAGGTCGTCGCCTCGGCTCCACATCAGCTTGACCGGCCGACGGGCCGCCTTGGCGACCAGGGCGGCCTCGATGGCGAAGTCGTAGCTCAGCCGCCGCCCGAACGAGCCGCCGCCCCGCATCACATGGACCTTGACCTTCGACGGCGGCAGTCCGACCGCCGAGGCGATGGAGTCCCGCGCGTCCATCGGGGTCTGGGTGGAGAACCACAGCTCGGCGCGGTCCACGCGGACGTCCGCCACCGCGGTCAGCACCTCCATCGGGGCGTGTCCGACAAACGCGAACTCGAACTCGCCCGTCACCTGCGTCGATCCGCTCGGCGCCGCGCCCAGACGCGGGACGGCGGCGCGCAGCCGGGACCTGATGACCGCGTCGGAGAGCGCGGCCAGCGGGCCCGGCGCCCAGGTGATGCGCAGGGCGTCGCGGGCCTTGAAGGCGTGGTGGAAGGTGTCCGCGACCACGGCGACGCCGCCCGCGACCCGTACGACCGCGCGGACGCCCGGCATGGCGCGGGCCGCGCGGTCGTCGATCGTGCGGATCTTCCCGCCGAGCGTCGGCGGCCGGGCCACCACGGTCGGTTTCGCGCCGGCCACCTTCAGGTCGCCCGCGTACCGCGCCTTGCCGGTGATGATGTCCCGTGCGTCGATCCGGGTCGTCGGCTTCCCGATCACCCGGTGCCGGGAGGCGGGTTTGGGCTTGCTGGACACCCTGGGCCGGGTGACCTTCGCGGCGACCGCCGTCAGCGATCCGAAGGTGGCGCTGCGCCCGTCCGGTGCGACCACCATGGTGTTGCGGGTCCGCAGTGTGCGCGCAGGCAGCCGCCAGCGCTGGGCGGCGGCGGTCACCAGGCGGGCGCGCGCGGTGGCGGCCAGCGCGCGGGCCGGTCCGTAGAGCGAACTGACGGAGCTGGAACCGCCGGTGTACTGGTTGCCCTTGGTGCGGGCGTCGGCGAGCGGGATGTCGACGTCGGCCAGCCGGGCGTCGAGTTCCTCGGCGATCATCATGGCGACCGCGGTGGTGACCCCCTGGCCCACCTCGACACGCGGCAGCCGCACGACGACCCGGTTCGCCGCGGTGACCTCCAGGACCAGCATCTCGTCGTCGTCACCGGTCACCACGACGCCGGGCCGGGCGCCCGGGCCGGCGGCCCGGCGCTCGGCGCCCTCCGCCGACGACGTGTCGCAGCCGATCGGCGCGGCCACGGTCAGGGTGGTCGCGGCCAGCGAGTAAACCATGAACCTTCGACGGGACCACTGCCGCTCCATCGCCACCCCTGTCGTTCCGCGCGCTGTCTGTGCCTCTCCTGTGTATGAGGGGTCGGAGGACGCGGCGGTTGCGTGCGGCGCGAGGGTTTCGCCGCTCGTCGGCGGGAGAACAGCGGACGTGAACGCCCCTTCACCCGCGAGTTGTTGGCGGCCGTTCCCCGCGAGGGACGGCGCCCGGTCCGCCGTGCGGTCAACGATGAAGGTGGCCGCTCGTAACGTGGTCCTCGCCGTTCAGTCGCAGTGGACCTCGACGGTGCGGCCGTCCGGATCGGTGAGCAGATGGCGCCCTCGGACGAGCGGTTCGGCAGCCCGTGAGCCGTCGATCGTCAGGCCCAGACGCAGGGCGCCGGTCTGCTTGTCCGGGCCGGCCGGATACAGCTCGAACACCGCGCCGTCGCCCAGGACGGCGGCATAGTGCTCGGGGCCCTGGCCGTGTCGCTCCGCCGTGAAGCGCAGGCCGAGGCCCTCGTAGAAGCGCCGGCATTCCTCGAGCCGGGGCGAGTACAGCACCAGCAGGGTCACGCGCGCCGAGTTCGAGTCGGTCATGAGCTCCCTGTCTCCTCTAGGACGACGACCACAACATGATCAAGGGGCGGTCTCGGATTTCTCCGAAACCGCCCCTGATCTGCGACTCGTTCGAGTCGGGACGACAGGATTTGAACCTGCGACCCCTTGACCCCCAGTCAAGTGCGCTACCAAGCTGCGCCACGTCCCGTTGTGTCGACCCGCGGTCGCCCCGCGTGATCGCACAGAGAAACCCTACCGCACGCCCGCGTGGGCGTCCGAGCGGTCACGGAACGGTCACCGGCGCATCAAGGACCGCTTATCACCTCATCCGACGCTCTAACGTCGTCCCACCTGAAACGCAACAGGGGGGACGAGCATGAGCAACCCGTACAACACTCCCGGCATCCCGCCCGGCAACACGCCCCAGGGGCCGATACCGGGCCCGGGACCGGACCGGCAGGGCCCCAGATGGGCGCGCAAGAGATTCGTACTGCCCGCCATCGGGCTCGCGTTCATCATCGGGCTCGGCATCGGCGACGGCGGCCAAGGGGACGGGAAGGACCCGGTGTCCGCCGAACCGAAGCCCACCGCGACCGTCACCACCACCGCGACCGCCACGGTCACGGCCACCGCCACGGCGACCGAGACGGCGACGCCCGAACCCGCGGCCACGGTCACCGTGCTGGCGACGAAAACGGTGACGGCCGAACCGGCGCCGGACACCCGATCCGACACCGGCTCCGACAGCGGATCCGACGGTGGTTCCGGATCGGACGGGGGCTCCGACTCCGGTGGCGGCGACGTGTACTACCGGAACTGCGCGGCGGCCCGCGCGGCCGGAGCCGCCCCGGTGCATGTGGGTGATCCCGGCTATGGACGGCATCTCGACCGGGACGGCGACGGCGTCGGCTGCGAATGACGGGGACGATGACGGTGACGTCAGGCGTTCGGGTCGAAGGGGATGCCCGCCGGCATGGCCGCCGCCAGGTGGGAGTTGAAGTTTCCGTCCTTGAGGCCGAAGTTGGCGCTGCCCCAGTCGGCGGAGGTCAACTTGTCGCGGATGCCTGACGGGTAGCCGTTCCAGCCGACCAGCGCCGGGAACTGCCAGGTTCCCTTGTGGTTCTCCGGCGGCTCGTCGTTGGTGCCCGCGAGGCGGAAGCAGTGCGTCCTGATGCCGTCCTTGTGGTAGACGATCTTGGGATGCGTGCCGTCCCAGCGGACCTGGTCCCGGGTGTGGATGCTGAAGCTGCCGTGGTTGGAGGTCGAGACGTACTGCGCCACGCCGTCCCGCACCCACACCACCACGTGCTCCCAGTCGTGCCGATGCCCGCCGATGCTGCTTCCCGCGAGGGCCTGGTCCTTCTCGAAGTAGAGGCCGTAGATGATCGCGCACCAGCCGTTGTTGCACTTGTAGCGGGAGTAGCCGTTGGTGTTGTCGAGGTCGGAGGCGTCCCTGCACTGCCCGTTGAGAGAGCCGGTCGGCTTCAGGCCGCCGTTGAGGGTGCCCGTGGACCCGATGGCGGGGCTGGAGTAGCAGCCGTCGGTGTCGTAGTCGTAGGCCGGCTGGTACGTCTGTTCGGTGCTGTCCGCGTTGGCCGGCAGGGCCCCGGGCGGATCGGCCAGGGCCGTGCCGGGAAAGGCGACGACCAGCGCGACCGCGCTGCCGAGGACGAGCGAGGCTCTGCGGGTGCGCGTACGTCTCTTCGCGGGAGCGGCTTGGGTCATGAGTGCCTCCTGATCGATGACGTCCCGGGAACGGGCGCTCGGTCAGATTGGCATGCCCATATCATAGATGGGTCACTCGGGAGGCGTGGGGGTGTCGTGAGTCCGGTACATCGCCTGTACGTCCAGCTCGAGTTGGACCGTCGGACCGACCACCGCGATGCCCCGCGCCAGCATGGAACGCCAGTTGAGGGTGTAGTCCTCCCGGTGCAGTTCGGCCCTGGCGTGGGCAGCGCAGCGCAACTCCTCGCCGTAGCCGCCGTTGACCGATCCCAGGTAGGTCGTGTCCAGCGATATCGAGCGGCTCACGCCGTGCATCGAGAGCGAGCCCTGCACCGCCCACTTCGCGCCGGCCCGGTAGGAGAAACGCGAGCTGACGAAGTCGATGTACGGGAAGCGCTCGACGTCCAGGAAGTCCGGCGACCGCAGATGGTCGTCCCGGGTCCGGTTGCCGGTCGTGATGCTCGACGCGTCGATACGGACCTGGACCCGCGACTCGGTCATCGTCCGCGCCACCTGGATCCCGCCCTCGAACCGCTCGAAGCGACCGTGCACATGGCCCATGCCGACGTGCTTGGCGATGAACCGGATCGCCGTGTGCGGCGGGTCGAACAGCCAGGTGCCGGGCACCGGCAGGTCCAGCGGCCGGGCCGGCTCCAGCCGGACAGGTTGGGCCGGGAGTATCTCACCGGCGAGCAGATCGACCGCCTCACGGTACGGCGTCAGCCCCTCGGCGCTGACCATGAGGCTGTAGCGGCCTGCCGGCAGCACGGCGAGAAAGTAGCCGTACGGGTCCGTCGTACCGCGTGCCACCACCTGGTGGGCGTCGGTCGCGCTCACCGTCACCTCGGCGCCGCCCATCGGCTGGCCCAGCGGGTCGAGGACCTCGCAGTTGAGGGCCCCGGCCCCGGCGGGCAGGGGTAGTGCGAGGCCCGCGCGACCGGGGGCGCCTTTGGACCGCAGACGCCTGAGCAGTGCGAGGGCCATGGGAAATGCCTTTCTGTTGTCATATCTGTTGTGTATTCAGTTGTGTTTTAAGTTTTGGGTTCTTTTATCTTTTTTGGTTCTCAGTCCGTCGTCCCGGGCGCCGCGCCCCGGAACGCCGCGCGCAGCAGGGCAAGCACTCCCTCCTGCGTGACCTCGCGCGGGTTGGCGTAAGGCCGTTGAGCGGTGAGCTGGGTCGCCGCCACCTCCACATCGCCCTCCGTCAGGCCGAGTTCGGCGAGGGAGCGTGGTGCGCCAAGGCGTCCGGCCAGTTCCCAGAGGGCTGTCGGTGCGTCGGGCGCTCCGCCCAGCGCACGGGCGACGGCGTCGGCCGCGTCCGGGGCGGCGGGCGCGTTGTAGGCCAGGGCGTGCGGCAGGACCACCGTGTGGGTCTCGGCGTGCGGCAGGCCGAAGGTGCCGCCGAGGACATGGCACAGCTTGTGGTGCAGGCCCATGGTGGTGGCGCCGAGGCAGGAGCCGCACAGCCACGCCCCGTACAGGGCCCGGCCGCGGGCGTCGAGGGACGCCGGGTCGGCGGCCACGTCCGGGAGTGCCTCGGCCATCGCCCGTACACCTTCCCGGGCCATCAGGGAGACGAGCGGGGAGGCATCCGGGGCGTACAGGGCTTCCACCGCGTGCGCGATGGCGTTGATGCCGCTGGTCACCGAGAGCGGGACGGGAAGGGAGAGGGTCAGCTCGGGGTCGTACACCACACTGCGCGGCAGGACGGAGCGGTCGCGGCCGGTGCGTTTGACGCCCTGTTCGGTCAGGCCCCAGACGGGGGTCATCTCCGAGCCGGAGTAGGTGGAGGGCACGGCGATCAGCGGCAGGCCGGTGCGCAGCGCGATCGCCTTCCCCAGGCCGATCGCGCTGCCGCCGCCGACCGCCACGCACCCGTCGGCGCCCACTTCGAGCGCCACCGCCACGGCCCGTTCGGCGACTTCGACGGGTACGTGCATCCGCGCCTGGTCGTGCAGGCCGGCCAGGGCCGGTCCGAGTGCGTCGGCGACCGCCCGCGCGGTGTCCTTCCCGCGTGCGCCGCACACCACCAACAGCCGCCGCAGGCCGAGCCGTTCGGCCTCACCGGGCGTCGCGGTGACAGCCGCTCCGGCACGCAGGACGACCCGCATCGGCTGGGCCTCGTAGACGAAGTCCGGTGCGCCGCTCACGACTTACTCCCCACCGACTTCTCGGACTTTTCCAGTACGAGGTCGAAGCGCGCGTGGCGGAAGGGGTTCGGAACGCCGAACTCGGCTGCCAGGGGCGGGTCGTCGGTCTCGGCGAAGTCCTGAACCAGGCTCTCCTTCACGGCGAACACGGCGTCCGAGTCGAGGTAGTCGCTGCCCGCGACGAAGATGTGGGTGGTGACGGGTTCATGGCCCTCGGCCGTGGCGATGAAGTGGATGTGGGCGGGGCGGTAGGGGTGCCGGCCGGTGGCGTTCAGGAGGTCGCCGACCGGGCCGTCCGTCGGGATCGGGTACGGGCTCGGCACGCAGGTGCGGAACCAGAAGCGGCCCTCCGCGTCCGCGGTGAAGAGCCCGCGGCCGTTGCCCGGCGGCTGGATGTCGGGCTGCTGGACGTCGTAGTAGCCCTCGGTGTCGGCCTGCCAGACGTCGAGTACCGCGCCGGGCAGCGGAGTTCCGTCCCGGTCGAGCACCCGTCCGCTGACCACGCACGGCTCACCGGCGCCCACCAGGTCGATGTCGGCGCCGAGTTCCCGTACCGGCGACTCGGTCATGTGGAAGGGGCCGAGCACGGTCGACTCGGTCGCGCCCGGGTCACCGTGGCCGTTGAGGGTCTCCACGAGCATCGAGACGCCGAGGACGTCCGACAGGAGGATGAACTCCTGCCGGGTGTCGGTGCAGGTCTGCCCGGTCGCCGTCAGGAAGCCGATGGCCCGCTCCCACTCGCGCATCGTCGGCTCGGTCTCCCGGACGAAGGCGTGGAGGTGCCGGGTGAGGGCGGTGAGCAGCTCGCGCAGACGCGGGTCGGGGGTTTCGCTCATGCTGTCGACGACGGCCTCGGTGACGGCGGTCGTGAACCCGGCGGTCGTGAACCTGGCGCCCGCACCGCCTTCGCTCGCGCCGCCCCCTTCTCCCGCACCGCCTTCGCCCGCACCGTCTTCGCTCGCTCCGGCTTCAGTGGTCATGTCGTGCTCCTCGTCCCGTCCGGTCAGGCATGTCCGAGGATCTGTCGCAGGGCGTCCGTCAGCAACTGTTCGGCGTTCTCGGCCGCTTCGGCGTGTCGGAAGGCGACGAACCCGTCCGGGCGTACGAGGAGCACGCCCGCGTCGGCGATCTCGCTGAGGCCGGCCCAGTCGCCGTACGGGTCCTCGTACTCCTGGCCGGGGCCGATGACGACCGTGGCGATGTCGAGGGGCTGTGCCTTCGCGGCGCGTACCCAGGCGTCGCCGCCGATGCCGGTGAGGAGGGTGAAGCGGCCCCGGCCCACGGTGTCGAGGGTGGACAGGGTGCGGGTTCCCGAGGTGAGCCAGGCGTGCGGGATTCTGGCGCCGGGGCGGGTGGAGGGCTGGTGGTGCAGCTCGTGGTCGCGGGCGAAGCCGGGGACGGGGGTGCCGTCGGGGACGATCGCGGCGGACTCGTAGCGCTGGTTGAGGTCGACCCCGTGGGCGTTGAACTCGTACACCTTGGCGGCGATCGCCGCGCGCAGCCGGGCGCGCTGGCCGGCGGCGGCCTCGGTGGCGTCCTTGCGGGCGGCGATGTTGGCCCAGAGTTCCTCGGGGGTCTGCGGGGAGAGCCCGTCGAGGGCCTCGAAGATCGGGGCGGTCTCGGCGATGGACTTGTTGGCGCGGGTGACGATCTGCTTGCCGACGGGGGCGCGTTCGGCCGTGTAGCTGTCGAGCAGCGTGGGGGCGGCGACGCCTTCGAGGACCAGTTTCAGCTTCCAGGCGAGGTTGTAGGCGTCCTGGATGGAGGTGTTCGAGCCGAGGCCGTTGGACGGCGGGTGGCGGTGGACGGCGTCGCCGGCGCAGAAGACGCGCCCGTTGGCGTATGTCTCGGCGTACATCTCGTTGACCGTCCAGGCCGAGGACGACTTGACGGTCACGGGGATGTCGTCGTCGCCGACGAGCCTGCGGACGATGGATTCCGCGTACTCGGTGGTGAGGTCGGGGGCGCCGGCGGTCACGTCGTAGCCCCAGACGATCATCCACTCGTTCCAGGGGCGGACGTTGCGGACGAGGCCCGCGCCGATGCCGCCGACGGTGGCGCCGGGAGCGAGGACCCAGTAGAGGGTGGAGGGGCGGTGGGCCGTGTACCGGGTGAGGTCGGCGTCGAAGACGATGTTGATGCTGCCGGCGACGCCCATCTGGCCGCCCATGGGCAGCCCGGCGTCCTCGGCGACCTTGGAACGGCCGCCGTCGGCGCCGATCAGATAGCGGGCGCGGATCTCGTACGTGTCGCCGCGCAGCCGGTCGCGGACGGTGGCCGTGACTCCGGACGCGTCCTGAGTATGCGTCAGATACTCGGTCTGGAAACGGAGTTGGGTGCCTCGTGCGACGGCCGCGTCGACGAGGACGGGTTCCATCAGATGCTGCGGGAGGTCGCACATACGGGTGGGGCTGGCCAGTTCGTGAGCCGCCTGGACGAGCGGGTCGTTGCCCCAGGAGCGCACCCGGCCCAGTTCCTCGCCGGCCAGGCTGGTGCAGAAGGTGGTGTTGCCCATGAGGTGCTGGGGCGTGGCCCTGGCGACCACGTCGTCCTCCACGCCGAGGTCGCGCAGGACCTCCATCGTGCGCTGGTTGGTGATGTGCGCGCGGGGCGTGTCGGCGAGGCTCGCGTACCGGGTGACGACGATGTTGGGCACACCGTAGGTGCTGAGCGCGAGCGCGGCCGACGCCCCGGCCGGGCCGCTGCCCACGATCAGTACGTCGGTCTCGACAACGGTGGGCATGGGCTGCACTCCAGACGCTGGGCATGCCGCGCGCGGGAACAGTAGGCGGCCATGGGTGATCGTGGAGCGGTACGGCCGTCCATGGGTGTCTCAATACGAGACACCACGCGCCTCTCTGTGTCCCCCTCCATATCCCCGTACCTCCACGACGGGCTCCGGATGCGGCCCGATACCGTGAGTCGTGCCATGACCACAGCTGAAGAATCCCCCGCCCTCCTCCTGCTCAGTCAGGCACGCCAGCGGTTCCTGACCGGGCGTCCGCTGCCCGCCGACATCCCTGCCGAGACCGTCGCGGCCTGGCGGCGCGCCCGCTTCCTCGGCGTACGGCACGACGTGCGCCGGGCCGATTCCCTGGACGGGCGGTCCGCCGGATCGGCGCTGCTGGCGGCGGCCCTGCCCGTCCTCGAACGGCTCGCCCCGGCGCTCGGCGGCCACTCGGTGCTGCTGCTCACCGACGAACGGCTGCGGGTGCTGTGGGTGGGGGGCGACGCGCCCGAGGGCCGGTTGCGCCGCGATCTGGCCGAGCGGGAGGTCGGGCACAACAGCGCGGCGCTTGCCCTGCGCGTCCGGCGGCGGGCCGAGGTGCACGGCCCCGAGCATTTTCTCGACGTGTGGCAGGACGTGTCGGCGGTGAGTGTGCCGGTGTTCGCGCCGGACTCCGGCCGGCCCCTCGGCACGATCACCGTCGCCTCGAAACTGTGCACCGGCGAGGGCCCGCATCCCGGAGCGGCCCTCGCGGAGGCGGCTGTGGTCGCGGTGGAGGCGGAGTTGCTGGCCCGGTCCCACTCGGCCGAGCGGACCCTGCTGGCCGCGTACGCGCGGGCGGCGCGGGGCCGGGACGGCGGGCCCGGCGGCGGCCAGGAGCGTGCGGTGGTGGCCCTGGACGGGCGCAGCCGGCTGGTCAGTGAGGCGGCGGTGCGGTTGGTGTCGCCGCAGGTGCTGGAGTCGCTGGAGCGAAGCGCGCGGGCGGTGCTGCGGTCGGCGGCTCCTGTCGGTTCGTACGACCTCGCGCTGCCCGAAGGGGCGGGCTGTACCGCCGAGTTCAGCCCGGTGCGGGAGGAGGACGGCGGCCGGCTGCTCGGGATCGTGGCCGTGCTGGAGCCGGTCACGGAGGGGACGGCGGTACGGACGCCGGTACGGGCTCTGCCGCGGCCGGTGGCGGGGCGGCCGGCCGGGAGTTCGGTGCCGTGGCTCCACGCGGTGGGCCGGGCAACGGAGTTGGCGCGCGGCGGCGAACCGCTGCTGCTGACCGGGGAGCGCGGCTCCGGCAAGACCACGCTGGCCCGGGAACTGCTGGGCGGCACCGAGTTCCTGGTCCTGGACGCCGCCGAGTCGCCCGAACTGGGCCTGCGGGGCAGCGAGTTGCCGGGCAACCGGCCGCTTCTGCTGCGGCACGCCGAGCGGCTCGCCCAGTCCGATGTCGCCGCGCTGAACTCGCTCCTGGACGAGCGTCCGGACGTCCGGTTGCTCGTCACGTACACACCCGGCACTCCCCCGGGCCCTTGTCACCAGCGGCTCCTGGACACACTGGCCGCCCGCTCGGTGACCCTGCCCGCTTTGCGTGAACGCCCCGAGGACATCCGCGAGTTGCTGGCGGCGCTGGCTCCGCGGCCGGCCGATGGCACACCGCCGCTCACCTGGACGCTGGACGCGCTGCGGGCGCTGGAGCGCTATCCGTGGCCGGGGAATCTCACCGAACTCGCCCACCTGGTACGGACGTTGGCGGAGACCCGGCGGGCGGCGGGGCCGGTCGGGCGGGCCGAACTCCCGGACCCGGTGAGGGAAGGGCCCGCCGCGCGTCCGCTCAGCCCGATGGAGCACGCCGAGCGCACCGCGATTCTGGAGGCCCTGCGCCGCAACGGCGGCAACAAGGCACGTACGGCGGCGGACCTGGGCATCGCCCGCGCGACGCTCTACCGGAAGCTGCGCGAGTACCGGGCCTGAGCACGCTTCACGGGCTTGGGCAGGGCTTTACGGGCTTCGGCAGGGCTGCACGGGCTTGGGCAGGGCTGCACGGGTCTTGGTGAATTTCATGGGCTTTCGGTCGGTGGTGCCGTAGTCCCCCGGATCTCGAGTGTCGGGGCGGCGAGATGGACGCCGCCCGGCTGCCGGGGCCGGTCGAGTCGTTCGAGGAGGCAGCGGGCGGCGCGGCGGCCGATCTCGTGACTGGCGGGGTTCACGGTGGTCAGCCAGACGTGCCGCAGCCGGGAGATGTTCGTGTTGTCGTAGCCGATGACGGACAGGTCCCTGGGCACGCTCAGCCCCAGCTCCTCGGCGGCGGAGAGGGCACCGACGGACGTCATGTCGTTGACGGCGAAGACGGCGGTGGGCCGGTCGGCGGGATCGCCCAGCAGCCGGACGGTGCTGCGGTAGCCGCCCTCCTCGGTGAGGTCACCGGCCTCGACGAGCGCGCCGTCCGCCAGACCGTGCGCGCGCATGGTCGCCTCGAAGCTGCGCCGGCGCAGTTCCCCGACGGCGCCGTACCCGGCGATGTGGGCGATCCGGCGGTGCCCGAGCCCGATGAGGTACTCGGTGGCGACGCGGGCGCCGTGCTCGTCGTCGTTGGCGACCATGTCGACGCCGGGCAGCGCGGGCTCGCGGGCGCCCGCGACGACGACCGGGATGCGCTCGGCGAGGGTGCCGAGCAGCGCCGGGTCGGGCAGGGTACCGACGACCACCAGACCGTCGACGCCGAGATCGCGGAAGGGGCCGGTGAGGTCCTGGCCGCTGCGCCGGTTGAGGCGGGCGTCGGCGAGCAGCATGTGCAGGCCGTTGTCGTGCAGGACGGAGTTGAGCCCGTCGAGGAGGTCGACGAACCAGGGGTTGCGCAGGTCGTTGAGGAGGACACCGACGGTACGGCTGCGCTGTTCGCTGAGGCTGCGCGCGGCGGCGTTGGGCCGGTAGCCGAGTTCCCGTACGGCGACCAGGACGGCGTCCCGTTTCTCGGGCCGTACCTGCTCGGAGCCGCGGAGCACCAGGGAGACCAGGGACTTCGACACACCGGCTCGTTCGGCGACGTCTCGGATGGTCGGCGGTCTCATGCGTTGGACCGTTCCACAGGCCGCCATGTCCTGTCAAAGGGTTGACAGCACAGGCTGCGGGCGCGGAGGGTGAGGGGAAATGTTCTGGACCGGTCCAAAGAGGGGCTGTCATGGCAAGTACGCTCGGTGTCGCCGTCGTGGGGTTCGGCTGGATGGGACGGGTGCACACCCAGGCGTACGTCCGCCTGGCGCACCACTTTCCCCAGCTGGGGCTGCGCCCTGAACTGGTCGCGGTGGCGGAGGAGGTGCCCGGGCGGGCCGAGGAGGCCGCCGCGCAGTTCGGGTTCGCCTCGACGACCCGTGACTGGCGTGACATCGTCAAGGATCCGCGCGTTCAGGCGGTGAGCATCACCGCGCCGAACTTCCTGCACCGGGAGATCGGCGTCGCGATGGCCGAGGCGGGCAAGCACATCTGGATCGAGAAGCCGGTCGGCCTGTCGGCGGCCGACGCGAGCGCGGTGGCCGACGCGGTCGCGGGGGCGGGCGTCCAGGGCACGGTCGGCTTCAACTACCGCAACGCGCCTGCCGTGGAGCGGGCCCGGCAGATCGTCGCCTCCGGCGAGATCGGCACGGTCACGCATGTCCGTATCCGCCTGTTCAGCGACTACGCGGCCCATCCTGACGGTGCGCTGACCTGGCGGTACGAGCGGGAGCGCGGCGGCAGTGGAGTGCTGGGCGACCTCGCGTCGCACGGCGTGGACCTGGCGCGCTTCCTGCTCGGCGACATCGCCGCGCTCACCGCCGACACGGCCGTCTTCGTGCCCGAACGGTCCCGTCCGACGGGCGCCACGGCAGGTCACACCCGGGCGTCGGGTGGTGAGCTGGGGGCGGTGGAGAACGAGGACTACGTCTCCTGCCTGCTGCGGTTCGCCTCCGGCGCGCGGGGGGTCCTGGAGGCGTGCCGGGTGTCGGTCGGGGAGCAGAACAACTACGGCTTCGAGGTGCACGGGACCAAGGGGGCGGTGTTCTGGGACTTTCGGCGGATGAACGAGCTGGGTGTGAGTACGGGGACGTCTTACCAGGATCAGGCGGTCAGTACGGTGTTCGTGGGGCCGGGGGATGGGGAGTTCGGGGCGTTTCAGCCGGGGGCGGCGAATGCGATGGGGTACGACGATCTGAAGGTGATTGAGGCTCAGCGGTTTGTTCGGTCGGTGGGGGAGGGGGTGTCTTACGGGGCTACGTTGGTGGATGCCGTTCAGAGTGCGGTGGCGTTGGATGCGATGGGGAGGTCTGTGGAGTCGGGGGCGTGGGTGAGATTGGGGTAGGGCTCGGTTTGTTGGGTGCGGGGCCGTGGGGCTCTTTCGCGCAGTTCCCCGCGCCCCTATCGATTCGATGCGCCCGGTTTGTTGGGTGCGGGGCCGTGGGGGCTTTTCGCGCAGTTCCCCGCGCCCCTATCGATGCGCCTGGTTTGTTGGGTGCGGGGCCGTGGGGGCTTTTCGCGCAGTTCCCCGCGCCCCTGTCGGGGCGCTTGGCGCGCCCCGAGTTTTCCTGCTCCGCCCGATGCCCCCCTCAGCGTGGGGGCATGTTGTATGGCGTCACCACCTGGATTGGGGACGGGAGTGTCGGGCCCGCCGGGGGGAGGGCGTCGTGGGAGCGCATTATTGTGCGGCAGGCCTCGTGCATGTCCTGGCGGAGGTCGTGGTGGAGGACGCAGGACAGGCGGTGTTCGCTCAGCAGGCGGGTGTTGTCGTGGTCGAGGTCGTGGGCGACGAACACCGCGCACTCGCGACCCAGGTCCTCGAAGGCCCGTAGCGTCGCGATGTTGCCGCCGCCGATCGAGTAGACCGCCCGGATGTCGGGGTCGCGCTTCAGGGCGTCGCGGACCAGGTCGTACTGGGTGGCGTCCAGGCCCTGGCCCTCGGTGATCTCGACGAGGGCGCGCTCGGGGTGGCGGGCCCGCATCGCGCCCCGGAAACCCATCTCGCGTTCCTCCTCGTTGCGGAAGAAGCCGCTGCTCAGGCTGGTGAGGACGTTGCCGGGGCGGTCGCCGAGCCACTGGCCCATGAGGTAGGCGGCGGTCGCTCCGGCGGCGCGGTTGTCGATGCCGACGTAGGCGAGGCGGGCGCTGGAGGGCAGGTCGGTCACCAGGGTGACGACGGGGACGCCGGCGGCCACCAGGCGTCCGACGGCGGCCGTTATCTCGGGTACGTCCGGCGCCTTGACGATGACGCCCTGTGAGCCGCGCCGGGCGATGCGGTCGAGGGTCGCCGCCAGCTCGGCCACCGGGCCGGTCTCGCGGAAGTGGAAGCGGGAGCGTACGACGGCCGGGTGGAGGGCGGGCAGTTCGGCCTCCAGGGCGGCCCTGACAGCGGTGGTGAACCGCTCGGGCGCCTGCATCACGATGTCGATCATGAACGTACGGCCGACCAGCCTGACCTGGGTGCGCTGGCGGTCCAGGTCCGCGATGGCCTGCCGTACCTCACGCTGGGTGCTCTCGCGCACGCCTCCCCGGCCGTTCAGGACACGGTCGACGGTGGCCTCGCTGAGGCCTGCCTGACGGGCGATCTCCCGGATCGGATAGGGGTGGCCCATGGGATGGTTCCTCGGCTTCGGCTTGAGGGGTTTTTGATGGCCGCCTGCTGGTTGTTTGACGAGTTTGTCATGACAACAATGACAGCGACAACGACAGTCGAGAGAAGCGAGAGAAGGACGACGATGTCCCTCACCGCCGCACAGCACCCCGCGTGGCTGTCCGAACAGGACTGCGATCTCGATGTCTTCCGCGCCGAGGTCGAACGGACGACCGACGCCGCCGACTACCCGTACGCGGCCGGCGTCCGCGAGAACGTCCTCGTCTACGACAGTGAGCTGCTGCGTACCGCCGTCGCCGCGCCCGGAGGCCGCCGGGAGGTCCTGGCGGAGCTGGTCCGGGCGCTCACCGACGGACCCGGCGTGGTGGTCCTGGAGCGGGCCTTCACCGATCCGTCGGTCGTGGACCGGGCGAGTGCCGCCTTCGAGGCGCTCATCGCCGGCCAGCGGGCCGCCGGGACCGTCGCGGGCGACCACTTCGCCAAGCCTGGGGCCAACGACCGGGTGTGGAACGCCCTGCAGAAGACGGCCCTGCGTGATCCGGAGGCGTTCGCCGACTACTACGCCAACGACATGATCGCCCTCGTCTCGACCGCCTGGCTCGGCCCCGGCTACCAGGTCACCTCGCAGATCAACGTCGTCAACCCCGGCGGCGCCGCGCAGAGCCCGCACCGCGACTACCACCTCGGCTTCCTGTCCAACGAGACGGCGGCCGCCTACCCGGCGCACGTCCACCGGCTGTCCCCCGCGCTCACCCTGCAGGGCGCGGTCGCCCACTGCGACATGCCCGTGGAGTCGGGGCCGACGCTGTATCTCCCGTACTCGCACTCGTACGAGCCCGGCTATCTGGCCTGGCGGCTCCCGGAGTTCACGGCGTACTTCGACGCCCACCATGTGCAGCTGGCGCTGGCCAAGGGTGACGCGGTGTTCTTCAACCCGGCCCTCTTCCACGCGGCCGGCACCAACCGCTCCGCGGACATCCGCCGGACGGCGAACCTTCTCCAGGTGTCCTCCGCGTTCGGGCGGGCCATGGAGACGGTGGACCGGGAGGCGATCGTGAACGCGGTCTACCCCGTCCTGCTCGCCCGCAAGGCGGAGGGAGCGAGTGACGCCTGGCTCGAGGCGGTCGTCGCCGCCTCCGCCGAGGGCTACCCCTTTCCCACCAACCTCGACCGGGATCCGCCGGTCGACGGACTGGCCCCGCCCTCCCAGGCGGACCTCGTACGGCGTGCGCTGCGCGAGGAGTGGACCCCGGAGGCGCTGCGCGACGCACTGCGGAGCGCCGCCGAACGACAGATGAGCTGAGGAACGGAACACCATGGGACTTCTTCAGGACAAGGTCGTCCTCGTCAACGGCGGCAGCCAGGGCGTCGGCGCGGCCATCGCCCGGGCCGCCGTCCGCGAGGGCGCCGTCGTCGCGGTGTCGGGGCGGCGCCCGGAACCGGGCGAGGCGCTGGTCGCGGAGCTGACGGCGGCGGGCGGCAAGGCCATGTACGTACGCGCCGACCTCTCCGACGCCGAGCAGGCGAAGGCGTCCGTCGCCGAGGTCGTCGCCGCCCACGGGCGGATCGACTGCCTGGTCAACTCGGCGGGCCTGACCTCGCGCGGCACGCTGCTCGACACCACGCCCGAGCTGTTCGACGCGCACATCGCGATCAACCTCAAGGCCCCGTTCTTCGCCATGCAGGCGGCGGTCGCCGACATGGTGGGCCGCAAGGCGCCCGGCACGGTCGTCAACATCATCACGTCGTCGGCCCACGGCGGGCAGTCCTTCCTGGCCCCGTACGTCGCCGCGAAGGCCGGTCTCATCGGTCTGACCCGCAACGCGGCGCACGCGCACCGCTGGGACCGGGTCCGGATCAACGGCCTGAACATCGGCTGGACCGCCACGGAGGGCGAGGACGCCACCCAGCGGGCCTTCCACGGCGCGGGCGACGACTGGCTCGACCAGGCCGCAGAACGCCTGCCGATGGGCAAGCTGGGCCAGCCGGACGAGATCGCGGACTTCGTGGTCCTCCTGCTGTCCGACCGGTCGGGCGTGGTCACCGGTTCGGTGATCGACTGGGACCAGAACGTCCTGGGCGGCCTGGACTGACCCCTCTGTAACGCCCCCGCGCCTCTCCTCCACCCGCAAGACACCCGCACCACACCCAAGGAGCAGTACAGCCCATGCGCATCGGAATCCTCGGCCTCGGCCGCATCGGCGCCTTCCACGCCGAGACCCTCTCCGGTCTCGACGCCGTCGACTCCCTCGTCTTCAGCGACCCGTTCGGGGACGCCGCCAAGACCGCCGCGGAGCGCTTCGGCGCCCAGGTGGCGGACTCCCCCGAGGCTCTGCTGGCCTCCGGTGTCGACGGCATCGTAGTCGCCGCCGCGACCGACGCCCACCCGGCCCTGATCCTCGCCGCCGTCGAGGCGGGTGTCCCGGTGTTCTGCGAGAAGCCGGTGGCCCGCACGATGGCCGAGGGCGTCGCGGTGCTCAACGCCGTCAAGGACAGCGGCGTCGAGATCCAGATCGGCTACAACCGCCGCTTCGACGCGGGCTTCGTCGCCGCGCGCGCCGCCGTGCAGAGCGGTGAGCTGGGCCGGCTGCACACCGTCCGGTCGACCACGCTGGACCCGGCGCCGCCGCCGGCCGCGTACATCGCCTCCTCCGGTGGCATCTTCCGGGACTGTTCGGTGCACGACTTCGACATCATCCGCTGGGTGACGGGCCGCGAGGTCGTCGAGGTGTACGCGGTGGGCTCCAACAACGGCGCCGACTACATCAAGGAGGCGGGCGACGCCGACACCACCGGCGCGATCCTCACCCTGGACGACGGCACGATCGCCGTCGTCTCCAACTCCCGTCACAACGCCCGGGGTTACGACGTCCGCATGGAGATCCACGGCTTCCAGGACAGCATCGCGGTGGGCCTGGAGGACAAGCTCCCGCTGCGCTCCGTGGAGCCGGGCGTGACCTTCCCGGCGGGCGTCCCGCACGACTTCTTCATGGACCGCTTCATCCCCGCCTACCGCGCCGAGCTGACGGAGTTCACGGAGGTCGTCGCGGGCAACCGTACGTCCCCCTGCACGGTCGCCGAGGCGCTGGAGGCCGGCTGGATCGCGGACGCGTGCACGCTGTCGCTCCAGGAGCACCGCCCGGTGCGCATCGAGGAGGTACGCACGGTCTGACCAGGCCGGATCGCACGAAAGCCCGCGCTGTCAGTCGTACAGCGCGGGCTTTTCGACGAGTTCCGCCTCGACCCGCCGGCCCTCGCGCTGTGCGCGTACGCCGGCCTCGCAGACCGCGGCCACCGCGTAGCCGTCCCAGACGCTCGGCCCGGTGACCTCGCCGCGCCGGGTGGCGTCGACCCATGCCTGGACCTCACGGTCGTACGCGTCCTCGAACCGCTCGATGAAGTCCTGGGCGATGGTCCCGCCCCAGCGGCCGGCCGTGCTGACGACCATGTCCTGGCCGTCGCCGATCCGCGCGGTCCCGCGCTCGCAGACCACCTCGGCCTGCACCTGGTACCCGAAGCCGCAGTTGACGTTGATCTCGACGTCGACGAGCGCGCCGCCGTCGGTCTCCATCACGACGAACTGCGGATCCTGAAGGCCCTCCGGAGCGTTCCCGGACGGCCTCGGAAACAGCACGGTGACCGCGGTGATCTCCTGTCCGAGGAGCCACCGGGTCACGTCCATTTCGTGCACCACGGAGTCGTTGATGTGCATCGCGCTGGTCCACCAGGGCGGGGAGGCCAGATTGCGGTGCCGGTTGTGCAGCATGAGCGGCCGGCCCAACTGCCCTGTGTCGAGCAGCGACTTGAGCTTCAGGTATTCGGCGTCGTACCGCCGCATGAAGCCGACCTGGACCCGGCGCCGCCCCAGCCGCCGCTCGGCCTCCAGCACCCGCAGCGCGGAAGCCGCGTCGGGCGTGAGCGGCTTCTCGCACAGCACGGGCAGGTCACGGGAGAACGCCGCGAGCAGGGCCGCCTCGTGAGCGGCCCCGGGCGAGGCGATGAGCACGGCGTCGACATCGGTGGATGCCATGGCGGCGACGGGGTCGGTGTACGCCGTACAGCCGTCGACCCGGCCGGCGACCAGTTCGGCGCGCTCCCGATCGACGTCCACGACGGCGACCACCCGGGCACCACTGGTGACTTGCTGAATCCGCCGAACATGATCAGCACCCATCTTGCCGGTCCCGATCACGGCTACGCCGAGCACGTCACGGTTTTCCATGGAGTAGCGGTCCCCCTTCGACAGACGGTGGGCTGGACCGGCCTAGGGGCGCGGGGAACTGCGCGACCAGCCCCCACCGACCCGCACTTCGGAACCCGGCACCGAGCCGACCCGGACTCGGTCGACCGGCGGCGCCGTCACGCCGACTTCTCCTCCGCGGAGTCCGGGGAGTCCTTGGAGCCGTTGGCAGAGGCAACAGGCGCCTTGAGATCCTCGACCTCGGGGAGCTCCTCGACGTCGACCCCCCGCACCTGCGCCAACTCGTGCTTGAGAGCCGCGAGTTCGGCCCCACCGGCCATGTGGTTGGTGAGCTCTTCGAGGGTGACGTCGCTGCGGGCGGCGGAGAGTTCCATGGTGCCCAGCCGCAGGACGCTGAAGTGGTCGCCGACCATGTAGGCGTGGTGCGGGTTGTGGGTGATGAAGATGACGCCCAGGCCCTTGTCGCGGGCGGCGGCGATGTACTTCAGCACGACACCGGACTGCTTGACGCCGAGCGCGGCGGTGGGCTCGTCCAGGATGAGGACGCGGGCGCCGAAGTAGACGGCTCGGGCGATGGCCACGGACTGGCGCTGGCCGCCGGAGAGGGTGCCGATGGGCTGGTCGAGGTCGTCCAGGACGATGCCCATGTTGCGCAGTTCGGTGTCCGCGGTCTGCTTCATCTTCTCGATGTCGAGACGACGGATCGGCCAGGGGCCCTTGGTCATCTCGGAGCCGAGGAAGAAGTTGCGCCACACCGGCATCAGCGGGACGGTCGCCAGGTCCTGGTAGACGGTGGCGATGCCGGCGTCCAGGGCCTCACGGGGAGTGGCGAAGTGGACGGGGTTGCCGTCGATGAGGAGTTCGCCCTCGGTGTGCTGGTGGAGCCCGGAGATGATTTTGATCAGGGTGGACTTGCCGGCGCCGTTGTCGCCCAGGACGCAGGTGACCTGGCCGGCGTTGACCGCGAGGTTCACCCCGTGCAGGGCGCGGACGTTGCCGTAGGCCTTGCCGGTGGCCCGGAGTTCGACGATCGGCGCGCCGTCCTTGGGCGAACTGTCCATGGTGAGCGTGCCGTTGGGGGAGGTGGTTTCGTTGGTTGTCATCAGTTCACCTCCGGGTCGCCTGGCGGCGGACCCACAGATTGACGAGGGCGGCAAGCAGGAGCATCACGCCGAGGAACGCCTTGAACCAGTCCGGGTTCCAGTTGGCGTAGACGATGCCCTGGGAGACCATGCCGAAGATGAAGGCGCCGATGACCGAGCCGATGGCCGAGCCGTAGCCGCCGGTGAGCAGGCAGCCGCCGATGACCGCGGCGATGATGTAGAGGAACTCGTTGCCGACGCCCTCACCGGACTGCACCGTGTTGAACGAGAACAGCAGGTGCATGCCGACGAACCAGGCGCACGCGCCGACGCCCATGAACAGGGCGATCTTCGTGAACTTCACCGGGACACCGACGGCGCGGGCACTGTCCTGGCTGCCGCCGACCGCGAAGATCCAGTTGCCGAACTTGGTGCGCAGCAGGATCCAGGTGGCGATCGCGGCGAACACCAGCCAGTACACGATCGTGATCTTGAAGTTGACGTCGCCGATCTTGAACTCGGACGCGAAGACGCTCTTGGCCTGGTCGAAGCCGTCCATGTCGGCGATCGAGTCGGAGGCCACGTTGCCGGTGAAGATCTTCGTGACGGCGAGGTTGGCGCCCTGCAGGATGAGGAACGAGCCCAGGGTGACCAGGAAGCTGGGCAGCCCGGTCTTGATCAGCAGCCAGCCGTTGAACGCGCCCACGGCCAGCGACACGATCAGCGCGACGAACACGCCCGTCCACACGTTCATCGACAGCTGGAAGCTGAGGATCGCGGCGGTCAGGGCGGAGGTGGTGACCGCGACACCGGCGGACAGGTCGAACTCGCCGCCGATCATCAGCAGAGCCACCGGCAGCGCCATGATGCCCATCACGGACGCCTGGTAGAGCACCGTCGCGAGCGCGCTGGTCTCCCGGAAGGAAGGCGCCGCCGCGAAGAAGAACAGGTAGACGAGGACCGCCGCGATGAGGGCGCCGACCTCGGGGCGGCCGAGCAGCCTGCGCCCCAGCGACCGCTGCTTGGTACGGCCGTCCTTCTGAGTGACCGGCGGAGCCGGCGGCGAGGAACTCGCCGCCGGAGCCGTTGTCTGACTCATCGACATCACCGAGTGCCCTTCGCGGCGAACGCGGCGATCTGCTCGACGTTGGACTTGTCGACGAACGCCGGGCCGGTCAGCACGGGCTGCTCACCGCCACCGCTGTAGTTGCCGTTGTTCTTGAAGAGCCACATCGAGTCGACGGCCAAGTAGCCCTGGAGGTAGGGCTGCTGGTCGACGGCGAACTGAATGTCGCCCTTCGAGATGGCGTCGGTCAGCTCCTTGTTGAGGTCGAACGTGGCGACCTTCGCCTTGCTGCCCGCGTCACCGACCGACTGCACCGCGGTCAGCGCGTAGGGGGCGCCGAGCGCGACCACGTAGTCAATGGCCTTGTCCTGGTTGAGCTTTGCCGTGATCGTCGACTTCACGGACGGCATGTCGGTGCCGTTGACGTTGAGGGTCTCCAGCGTGCCGGTGAACGTCTTCTTCACACCGTCACAGCGCTGGGTGAGGCCGACGTTGCCCTGCTCCTGGATCACACAGACGGCCTTCTTGGAGCCGAGCTCGTTCAGCTTCTTGCCGAACGCCTCGCCCGCGACGGTCTCGTCCTGGCCGAAGAACTGCTGGAGGCCGAGCTTCTTCCAGTCGCTCAGGCCGGAGTTGAGGCCGACTACCGGGATGCCGGCCGCCGTCGCCTTGGCGACGACGTCCTTCATGGCGTCGGGCTTCGCCAGGGTGATGGCGATGCCGTCGACCTTCTGGTCGATCGCGTTCTGCACCAGGGTGGCCTGCTGACCCGCGTTCGGGTCGGCCGAGTAGACGAGCTTGATGTTGTCCTTGTCCGCGGCGGCCTGCGCACCCTTGCGGACGATGTCCCAGAAGGTGTCGCCGGGCGCCTGGTGGGTGACCAGGGCGACGGTCATCCGAGGAGTGGTGGCCTTGCCCGCCGAGGCGTCCGCGCCGTTGTCCTCGGACTTCTTGCCGCCGGAACTGCTGGAGCAACCCGCGAGGACCATGGCCGTCACCGCGGCAGCGGCGACGACGGGAGCGATCCTGCGGGAGCGAGAAGAGCGGTCCATCTTTCCTGCACCTCACTGTGCGACCGGGGAGAGGGTGGGGATCAGGATGATCCCGGGCCCGGGTCCCGGAGGTCCGGGCCGTGTGCCGCGAACACGGCAAGTCGTGTTGGGACCGAATCCAATTCCTTGGAACTGTCCGCTGTCAATACTTTGTTAAGACATCATTTCACGAGCAGGTCAGAATGTAAGAACAAACCCTTGACAGCGTCACCCTTCGAGTCCTACACCTTGGGGGACGACAGGCCCCTCGGGACCCGCATCCTCCGCAGCTCGAAGGAGCATCGCATGACCGAGTCAGCCCCGCCCTTCGACCAGGTCACCAAGGGCCGCAGCGGAGTTGATCTCTTTCCGCTGCGGTCCGGCGCACCGCTGACCCTAGTGCAGATGTTCGGGAAATTTCTCGGCGGGTCCACTGCCGACGCGGCTGTAGCGGCGGCCCGTCCGGCCCGGCGGCCCGCGCTCGACCAGGACGAGATCGCCACCGGCGTCCGCCGTGAACAGGGTCGACACGGGACCCGCTGTGAACAGGAGTGACAGACCATGACCACCGCCTACCACCTCCCGGCAGGCAAGGCCCTAGGCGGCTCGTACGTCGTCGACGTCAACCCCGAGAAGGCCGGCTGGGGCTACTCCAGCCTCCGGGTGCTGGAACTGCCACCGGGCGGCTCGCACACGCTCTCCAGCGGCGACAGCGAGTGGATCGTACTGTCCCTGAGCGGCGCCTGCACGGTCGAGACGACGGACGACTTCGGCCGCTCCACCTTCGAGGTGCAGGGCCGCGACAGCGTGTTCAGCGGCGTCAGCGACTTCGTGTACGTGCCACGTGACGCCGGTACGACCATCACCTCGGCCGCGGGCGGGCGCTTCGCGCTCACCGGTGCCCGCTGCACCCGCCGGCTGCCCGCCCGCTACGGGCCCGCCTCCTCCGTCCCCGTGGAGCTGCGCGGCACCGGGAACTCCTCCCGGCAGGTCAACAACTTCGGCGCGGCCGGCGTCTTCGAGTGCGACAAGCTGATCGCCGTCGAGGTGATCACCCCCGGCGGGAACTGGTCGTCCTTCCCGCCGCACAAGCACGACGAGCACCGGCCCGGCGAGGAGTCCGTCCTCGAGGAGATCTACTACTTCGAGTTCGCCGACCACGAGGGCACGCCCGGCCTCGGCTACCAGCGGGTGTCCCCGTCCGGCCAGGGCCGGAACACGGACGTGCTGGCCGAGGTGCGGGACGGCGACGTCGTCCTCATCCCCGACGGCTGGCACGGGCCCTCGATGGCCGTGCCCGGCCACCACATGTACTACCTGAACGTCATGGCGGGCCCCGAGGACGACCGCGCCTGGCTGATCTGCGACCACCCCGATCACGCATGGGTCCGCTCCACCTGGCCCGAGCAGCCCGTCGACCCCCGTCTGCCCCTCTACACGGCCCCGGAGAAGTCCTGATGAGCACCACCCCTGTCCGCCGTCTGACCGTCGCCCAGGCGCTGGTGCGGTTCCTGTCCGTCCAGTACACGGAGCGCGACGGTGTCCGCCACCGGCTGATCGCAGGCACCTGGGGCATCTTCGGCCACGGCAATGTGGCGGGCCTCGGTCAGGCGCTCCTTGAGGCCGGTGAGGACGCGATGCCGTTCCACCAGGGCCGCAACGAGCAGGCGATGGTCCACGCGGCCGTCGGTTACGCACGCCAGCTGAACCGGCTCTCCACCCAGGCCGTGACCACGTCCATCGGCCCGGGCGCCACCAACCTCGTCACGGGCGCGGCCCTCGCGACGATCAACCGCCTCCCGGTGCTGCTCCTCCCCGGCGACTACTTCGCCACGCGCAGCGCCGACCCGCTGCTCCAGCAGCTGGAGCACCCGGTCGAGGCCGACCTGTCGGTCAACGACACCCTGCGCCCGGTCTCGCGCTACTTCGACCGGGTGACGCGCCCCGAGGCGCTGATCCCGTCCGCGCTGAACGCCGTACGCGTCCTCACGGACCCGGTGGAGACCGGTGCCGTGACGCTCGCGCTGCCGCAGGACGTGCAGGCGGAGGCGTACGACTGGCCGGAGGAGTTCTTCGCCGAGCGCGTCTGGCACGTCCGGCGTCCCGCGCCCGACCCCTACGAGCTGGCCGAGGCGGTCTCGGCCATCCGGGCGGCCGAGCGCCCGCTGATCGTCGCGGGCGGCGGGATCCACCACAGCGAGGCCGAGGAGGCGCTGAAGGCGCTCGTGGACGCCACCGGCATCCCCGTGGCGTCCACCCAGGCCGGCAAGGGCTCCCTGCGCCACGACCACCCCGCCGACCTGGGCGGGATCGGCCACACCGGTACGGCCGTCAGCGACGACCTGGCCCGTACCGCCGATCTGGTGATCGGCGTCGGCACGCGCTACACCGACTTCACGACCGCCTCGAACACGCTGTTCCAGAACCCCGGCGTGCGGTTCCTCAACCTCAACATCGCCGCGTTCGACGCCCACAAGCTGGCGGCACGCACCCTCGTGTGCGACGCCCGCGCCGGCCTGACGGCGTTGACGGAGGCGTTGACCGGTCACCGTGTGAACTCGGTTTACGAGGCCGAGTACGGCGTCGGCAAGGCACGCTGGGAGCAGGTCGTCGACGCCGCTTTCACAGCTGCCGACGACTCCGCCGTGCCGACCCAGACGCAGCTGCTGGGCGCCCTGGACTCGGTCGTCGGCGACGACGACGTGATCATCAACGCGGCCGGTTCGCTCCCCGGTGACCTGCACAAGCTGTGGCGGGCCCGCAGCCCCCGCCAGTACCACCTGGAGTACGGCTACTCCTGCATGGGCTACGAGATCCCCGCCGGGATCGGCGTCCAGCAGGCCGCTCCGGACACCCCGGTCTGGTCGCTGGTCGGGGACGGCACCTATCTGATGATGCCGACCGAGATCGTCACCGCCGTCCAGGAGGGTCTGCCGGTCAACCTGGTCCTCATCCAGAACCACGGGTACGCCTCCATCGGGGGCCTGTCCGAGTCGGTCGGCGGGGAGCGCTTCGGCACCCCCTACCGCTACCGGGCCGCCGACGGCACCTTCACCGGCGACCCGCTGCCGGTCGACCTCGCGGCGAACGCGGCCAGCCTCGGCATGGACGTGCTGCGCGCCAAGACCGTGGGCGAGCTGCGCACGGCCCTGGCGACGGCGCGTGCCTCGGACCGGCCGACCTGCGTGTACGTCGAGACCGACCCGACGCCGACCGCTCCCCCGGCGGAGGCCTGGTGGGACGTACCGGTCGCCGAGACCGCCGCCCGCGAGTCCGCCGTACGGGCCCGTGAGGAGTACGAGCGTCAGGTCGCCGACCGCCGCCGGCACCTCTGACCCGGAGGTGGAGGGCAGGTCAACTCCGTTCCCCCCAGCCATTTCTGACGCGACGTCATCATCCGAAGGGAGGTGCCCCCGTGGCGACACCCGGTGATCGTGCCCGTGCGGTGTCCGGCTCCCCGCTCGACACCCTGGACTTCACGCTGGACCGCTCCAGCCCGGTCCCGCTCTACTACCAGCTGGCCCAACAGCTGGAGGCGGCGATCGAGCACGGGGTGCTGGCACCCGGCAATCTCCTGGGCAACGAGATCGATCTGTCGGTCCGCCTCGGCCTGTCCAGGCCCACGGTCCGCCAGGCGATCCAGTCCCTGGTCGACAAGGGCCTGCTGGTGCGCAGACGGGGTGTCGGGACACAGGTGGTGCACAGCCAGGTCAAGCGCCCGCTCGAACTGAGCAGCCTGTACGACGACCTGGAGGCCGCCGGGCAGGGGCCCACCACCGACGTGCTGCGCAACGAGGGGCAGCCTGCGTCCGCCGAGGTCGCCGCCGCCCTCGGGGTGAAGGAGGGCGCCGAGGTCGTCGTACTGGAGCGGCTGCGCTGCACGCACGGCGAGCCGGTGGCGTTCCTGTGCAACTACCTGCCCTCGGGGCTGCTCGAACTCGACGCCGGCCGGCTGGAGTCGACGGGTCTGTACCGGATGCTGCGCAGCGCGGGGATCAACCTGCACAGCGCCCGCCAGACCGTCGGCGCCCGCTCGGCCACGGCGGCGGAGGCGAAACGCCTGGAGGAGCCGGAGGGCGCCGCCCTGCTCACGATGCAGCGGACGGCGTACGACGACACCGGCCGGGCCGTGGAGTACGGCACCCACATCTACCGGGCGTCGCGGTACGCCTTCGACTTCCAGCTGCTGATGCGCCCCTGAGCCGCCGCCGCCCCATGCACTCGTGCGGCTATCGGGAGCAGGGGCGGCCCGGGTACTCGGCGCTCTCCGGTACGCCCGCCGCGCGCATCCGGCGCAGTACCTCGCCCCGGACCGCGTCGTCGTCGATGTAGAGGGGGCAGTTGACGTCCCGGTCGAACACCAGCACGTCCCCGGCGGTGTCCCAGAGCACCCAGCGGGGTGCGTGGGGCGAGTCCTGCCACAGCTCGGTGTAGTCGGCGATGACGTCCGTCGTCGGAGCGCTCACAGCGTTTTCTCCTCGTTCTCCCGGCCGTCGACGAGTGTCGCCACGACCTCGATGTCCCCGATGCGCGAGATGTCGACGCTTCGGGGGTCGTCTCCCAGCACGACCAGATCGGCACGCTTTCCCGGCGTGACGCTGCCCGCGCTGTCCTCCCAGTGGCAGGCGTGGGCGCCCTCGACGGTGTACGCGCGCAGCGCCTCGTCGACGGTGATCCCTTCGTCCGGCCCGATCAACTGCCCGGACAGGGAAGCCCGTTCGACCATGAACTGCACGGCACGCAGCGGCGACCCGTCCGCCACCGGCCGGTCGGAACTCCCCACCAGCCGGATCCCGTGCTCCAGGAACCCCCGGCCCCGGTAGAGCCAGTTCGCCCGCTCCTCCCCCATGATCGACGCGTAGTCGTCGCCGAAGTACCGCAGGAAGTTGGGCTGTACGACGGCTGCCGCGCCGAGCCGCGCCATCCTGGGCAGCTGGTCGGGCCGGATCAGCCCGGCGTGCTCGATGCGGTGCCGGGCGCCCGGCCGGGGCCGCAGCCGCTGCGCCTGCTCCAGCGCGTCCAGCGCGACATCGGCGGCCCGGTCGCCGATGGCGTGCACGGCGAGCTGCCAGCCCGCGAGGTGCCCGTCCACGATGGTCCTGGTGAGGAGTTCGGGGTCCTCCTGCAACTGCCCCGCTGTGTCGAGCCCTTGGTAGGGGCTGGTGAGGGCGGCGGTACGGGCCATCATGCCGCCGTCGGTGTACACCTTCAGCGCGCCGACGGACAGCCAGTCGTCGCCGAAGCCGGTCCGCAGGCCGAGGTCGAGGGCGCGCGGGATGCCGTCGGTCTCGTGCGCGGTGACGGGGTGCAGCCGGTCGGCGGCCACCATCAGCTGGACCCGCAGGGGCAACAGACCGCGTTCCCGGGCGAGTTGGTAGGCGCCCAGCTCGACCGGGCTGTTGCCGAGCAGGGCACCGCCGATTCCCGCCTCGGCGCACGCGGTGACGCCCTCGGCCAGACAGGCCCGGGCGGCCCGTCCGATCGCCTCCGCCAACTCCTCCTGGGAGTGCGGCAGTCGAAGCGCCCGGGCCGCCCCCATGGCCCCTTCGGCGAGGAAGGCGCCCTCGTGCGGGACCACGCCGGGCAGCAGTTCCAGCACGGGGCTGCTGACCGCGCAGCCGTGTCCGGAGTCGTGCATCAGGAGCACTTTGCGCCCGGCGGCGGCCCGGTCGAGCTCGGCGAGCGTCAGATGCCGGCCGAGCCCCCGCTGGTCGTACCCCGCGACGTCCACCCAGCCGCCCGCCGGCACCCGCGCCGCGGCCTCGGCGACGACCGCGAGCACGTCCTCGACCCGGACGCAGGGCGCGACCGTGGGGGTGGCCGCCTTGAACCCGGTCCAGGCCAGGTGCACATGGCTGTCGATGAACCCGGGCAGCACGGTCGCGCCCTGCAGGTCGACCACCCGCCGCGCGGGCAGCCCGGTCACCGCCTCGTCGAGGCCCACGATCCGGCCCCGCCAGATGCCCACGTCGTGGGCCACGGGGTGGTCGGGGTCCATGGTGAGGACGTGGGCGTTGGTCAGTCGTGTGGTGAGCATGGGGAGTCGGTCCGGTCGTGGCTCAGACGGTCGGTTCCATGCGTTCCGCCAGGCTCCTGGGCCGCATGTCCGTCCAGTTGGTCTCGATGTGGTCCAGGCACTCCTGGCGGGGCGCCGGGCCGTGGACGACGGTCCAGCCGGCCGGTACGTCGACGAAGTCGGGCCACAGGCTGTGCTGGCCCTCGTCGTTGACGAGCACGGAGTAGACGCCGTCGGGGTTCTCGAAGGGGTTGGTGCTGCTGCCGCTCATAAGGCTCTCCTCTGTCGGGGGTGGGTGAGTGAGTGGTGGATGGGGCCGGGGTCAGGGCCGGTCGAGGTCCTCGGCGCGGGCGACCAGGGCCCGGAGCGCCCGGAACCAGGTCTCCGCCAGGTCCCGGACCGCCTCCTCGGACAGGACGGCGGCGGGCCAGGACCAGTGGGCGGCCAGGACCGGACCGTCGGCGCGGTCCTCGGTGACGACGTTGATGCCGAGGGCGTGGCCCTCCCGCATCTCCGGCTCGGCACCGATGTCAGAGACGTCCTCCTCGGGGGCGTACGACCAGTCCGTGGCCTCGGGGATGCCGAAGCGGCCGAGGTAGTTGAACTCGATCGACGGCGGGGCGAAGCGCGCCAGGACGGGCGCCGTACGGGGGTTGAGGTGGCGCAGCATGCCGTAGCCGGTGCCGTTCGCGGGCAGTGAGCCGAGGTGGGCGCGCACCCGGGCGAGGGCGTCGTCGATCTCAGGGCCGCCCGCGAGGGCCGCCTCCAGGTCGACGGGTCCGGGGTCGAGCAGGACCGGGAAGACGCTGGTGAACCAGCCGACCGTACGGGAGAGATCGGCGTCCTCGGCCAACTCCTCGTCGCGGCCGTGGCTTTCGAGGTCGACCAGGGCGGGGCCGCCCTCGTCGTCCCCGTGGCGGCGGCGCCAGTCGGCGACGGCGAGGCCGAGGCCGGTGAGCAGTACGTCGTTGACGTTCGCGGTGTAGGCGGACGGCACGGCGGACAGCAGCGGGCCGGTGATCTCGGCGGGCAGCCGCAGTTCCAGGTTCCGCACCGTGCCGGCCGTGTCGCGGACCGGGTCGAGCGGCCTGTCGAGCGGGAGCGGCGCGGCCCCTTCGAGTACGCCGGTCCAGAACGGCAGTTCCGCCTCGTGGGCCGGGTCCTGGGCCAGCTCCTCGAGCCGGTGGGACCAGGTGCGGAAGGAGGTGTCGACGGGCGGGAGTTCGGCGGGGCGCCCGGCGTCGACGGCGGTCCAGGCGGCGGCCAGGTCGGGCAGCAGGATGCGCCAGGACACGCCGTCGGTGACGAGGTGGTGGCCCATCAGCAGCAGCCTGCCGGGCTGGGTGCCCGCGTCGAACCACACGGCCCGCACCATGACGCCCGCGTCCGGGTCCAGGGCCGCGCGGGCGGCGTGGGTACGGTCGCCGACTACCACCCGCAGGCCCTCCGCGTCGAGTCCGGCGACGTCGACCCGCTCGATCCACGTCCCGGTGTCCACCGATCCGGCCTCGGGCACCTCCAGGCTCCAGTGGCCGGCTTCCGTACGGACGAGAGTGGCCCGCAGCATGGCGTGCCGGTCGGCGAGCGCGCGGAGCACGGCGGTGAGCTTCGGCCGGTCCAGGGCCGCGGGCGTCTGGACGAGGGCCGACTGGTGGTAGCTCCTGAACGGGCCGCCCAGTTCCCGCAGCCAGTGCATGACCGGCGTGAGCGGCACGGCGCCGGTTCCGTCGTCCACGGGACGGGCGGGGGCGGAGCCGGTGGTGGTCGCCACTTCGGCGAGGGCGGCCACCGTGCGGTGGCGCAGCACGAGTCGCGGAGTGATCCGCACGCCCGCCGCCCTTGCCCTGCTGACCAGTTGCATCGCCATGATGCTGTCGCCGCCGAGCGCGAAGAAGTCGTCGTCGACGCCGAGTTCGTCCAGTCCGAGGACGTCGGCGAAGACACCGCACAGGGCCTTCTCCAGCTCGGTTCCGGGGGCCCGGCCCGTGGAGAGGGCGGCGAAGTCCGGGGCGGGCAGGGACGATCGGTCCAGCTTGCCGTTGGCGAGTTCGGGCAGCCGGTCCAGGAGGACGACGGCCGCCGGAACCATGTGGTCGGGCAGTCGCCGGCCGACCTGGCCGCGCAGCCGCGCCGGGTCGGGCAGTTGACCGGGCACGGGGACCACGTACGCCACCAGCAGCTTGCGCGCGCCTTCCTGACGTACCGTCACCACCGCTTGGGCGATGTCCGGTTCGGCCGTGAGCACGGACTCGATCTCGCCGGGTTCGATGCGGAACCCGCGGATCTTGACCTGGTCGTCGGCCCTGCCGAGGTAGTCCAGGTGGCCGTCGGCGGTCCAGCGGGCCAGGTCGCCGGTGCGGTAGAGCCGGGAGCCCGGCGCGCCGAACGGGTCGGCGACGAAGCGCTCGGCGGTCAGCGCGGGGCGGCCCAGATAGCCGCGGGCGAGTCCGCCGCCGGCCAGGTACAGCTCGCCCGTCACGCCGGGCGGCAGGGGCTGGAGGCGGTCGTCGAGGACGTACGCCCGGGTGCCCGCCACGGGCCGGCCGACGAGCGGCCGGTCGCTGTCGCGCACCCGTGCCACCAGGGCGTCGACGGTGGACTCGGTGGGGCCGTAGAGGTTGAACGCCTCGGTGCCGGTCAGCCGACCGAGCCGCTCCCAGAGCGCCACGGGGACGGCTTCGCCGCCGACGCCGACGACGGCGAGGGGGCAGCTTCCGTCGTCACGGACGAGACCCGTCTCGGCCATCTGGGCGAAGAACGACGGGGTGACCTCAAGGAAGTCGAAGCCGTGTTCGACGACGGCTGCCGCGAGCAGCTCCGGGTCCCGGCGGGTCTCGTCGGACACGACGTGCACGCAGTGCCCGTCCAGGAGCCACAGCTGCGGCTGCCAGGAGGCGTCGAAGGAGAACGCCCAGGCATGTCCGGCCCGGAGACGGTCTCGGCCGGTGGCGGACTTAGCCGGTGCGTAGAGCGTCTCGCGGTGGCTGTGGAAGAGGTTGCCTACGGTCTCGTGGGTGACGACCACGCCCTTGGGGCGGCCGGTGGACCCGGAGGTGTAGATGACGTACGCCGGGTGGCGCGGGGTGAGCGGGGCGAGGCGGTCGCCGTCGAGGAGGTCGGTCGTGTCCTGGGCGGCGAGCAGTTCGGCGGTCGCCGGGGCGTCCACCTCCAGCATCGGCGGGCCGCCTGCGGGCAGCCGCCGCGCGATGTCCCGCGTGGTGAGCGTCAGCACCGGGCGGGCGTCGTCGAGGGTGTCACTGAGGTGGCCGGTCGGGGCGTCGGGGTCGAGCGGAAGATAAGCGGCGCCCGCCTTCTGTACGGCGAGGACGGCCAGCAGTGTGCGGGCTGTCCGGGGCAGGGCGAGCGCCACGAGCCGCTCGGGGCCCGCGCCGCGCGCGACGAGCAGCCGGGCGAGGCGGTTGGCCTCCTCGTTGAGCTGCGCGTACGTCAGCTCGATGCCGTCGGAGGCCACGGCGGGAGCGTCCGGGGACAGCGCGGTCTGGCGCTCGAAGAGGGCCGGTACGGTGGTCGGCTCGGCGATGAGCGGCCGGGCGTTCCACTCGGTGAGGATCCGGTGGCGTTCGGCGGTGCCGAGGATGTCGATCCGGCCGATCGGAGTGTCCGGGGCGACGACGACCGCCCGCAGGAGGCGGACCAGGCGCTCGCCGATCGCCTCCGCCGTCGCGGCGTCGAAGAGGTCGGCGCTGTACTCCAGGACACCGTCGACGCCGTTCCCGCCGGCGCGTTCCACGAAGTCGAAGGAGAGGTCGAACTTGGCGCCGGTCGCGCCGAGTTCCTCCCGACGGGACTCCAGTCCCGGGAAGCCGCCCTTGTCGACGCCCGCGGCCAGGTAGACGACCATGACCTGGAAGATCGGATGCCGGGACAGCGAACGGGCGGGATTGAGCACGTCCACCACCCGCTCGAACGGAACGTCCTGGTGGTCGAAGGCCGCCAGGTCGGTCTCCCGCACCCGGGCGAGCAGTTCGCGGAAGGCGGGGTCGCCCGAGGTGTCGGTGCGCAGCACCAGGGTGTTGAGGAAGAACCCGACCAGGTCCTCCAGGGCCTCTTCGCCACGTCCGGCGATCGGGCTGCCGAGCGGGATGTCCGTACCGGCGCCGAGCCGGGTCAGCAGGGCCGCCACCGCCGCCTGGACGATCATGAACATACTGACGTTGCTCGACCGGGCCAACTCGCGCAGTCGGGCGGTCAGTTCCGGGTCCAGGGCGATGTCAGCCGTGCCACCTCGGTAGCTGGCCTCCAGCGGGCGCGGCCGGTCGGCGGGCAGCGCGAGTTCCTCGGGGAGCCCGGCCAGGGTCCGCTTCCAGAAGGCGAGTTGCCCGAAGGCGAGGCTTTCGGGGTCCTTCTCGTCGCCGAGCATCGCCCGCTGCCACAGGCTGTAGTCGGCGTACTGCACCGGCAGCGGCGCCCGCTGCGGCGCACGGCCGGCCGCGCGCGCCTCGTAGGCGGCGGCCAGGTCGCGGGTGAGCGGCGCGTCGGACCACTCGTCGCCCGCGATGTGGTGGAGCAGGAGCAGCAGTACGTGCTCGTCCTCGGCGGTACGGAAGAGGTGGACGCGCAGCGGCGCCTCCCGGTCCAGTTCGAAGCCGTACCCGGCGGCCTCGGTGAGCCGCTCGGCGAGTTCCGCCTCGTCGCGGACGGTCTCGGCCGCCACTTCGACGCGGGCCTCGCGTGGCTCCAGGATCCGCTGGTACGCCCGGCCGTCCTCCTCGGGGAAGACGGTGCGCAGCGGCTCGTGCCGGGCCACCAGGTCGTCGACGGCCAGTCGCAGCGCGTCGGCGTCGAGCCGCCCGGTGAGCCGCCAGGCGAGCGGGATGTTGTACGTGGCGCTCGGGCCCTCCACCCGGTACAGCACCCACAGGCGCTGCTGGGCGAAGGAGAGCGGGAGCCGCTCCGGCCGCTCGGCCGGTGCGAGTACGGGCAGTCGGGCGCCGCCGTTGTCCTGGCCCTCCTCCCGAAGGCGCTCGGCGAGCCGGGCGACGGTGGGTGCCTCGAACACCGTGCGCAGCGAGACCTCGGTGGCGAGGGCGGCACGGACGCGGGCGGCCAGTCGCATCGCGATGAGGGAGTGTCCGCCGAGGGTGAAGAAGTCGTCGTGGATGCCGACGTGTTCGAGGCCCAGTACGTCCGCGAAGAGGCCGCAGAGGATCTCCTCTCGCGGGGTGCGTGGCAGGCCTTCGCCGGTGCCGGTGCCGGTGCCGGTGCCGGCCGCCGTTGCCGCCGCCGAGAAGTCGGGGGCGGGGAGGGCCTTGCGGTCGAGCTTGCCGTTGGGGGTGAGGGGCAGCGCGTCCAGGGCGACGAAGGCGGCGGGGACCATGTGCTCGGGGAGCGCGGTGGCCGCGTGCCGGCGGAGGGCTGCGGTGTCGAGCGCGGCGGTGGCGAGGGCGGCGGTCCCCAGGTTGGCGTCGCCGGTCGGCACGACGTAGGCGACGAGCCGCTGGTCGCGGGCGACCACGCTGACATGGGCGACAGAGCCGTGGCGGGCGAGGGCGGACTCGATCTCCCCCAGCTCGACACGGAAACCGCGGATCTTCACCTGGTCGTCCGTGCGGCCCAGGTATTCGAGTGTTCCCTCTGCTGTCCAGCGTGCCAGGTCACCCGTGCGGTACATGCGTGAACCGAGTTCACCAAAGGGGTCGGCTGTGAACCGCTCCGCCGTGAGCCCCGGGCGGCCGAGATAGCCACGGGCCAGCTGCACACCGGCCAGATACAGCTCTCCCGCCACACCCGGCGGAACCGGCCGCAGCGCGCCATCGAGAACATACGCACGCGTGTTCCACACCGGCCGCCCGATCGACACCCGGCGGGTCAGCTCGGTCACCTGGGCCGCCGTGACGTCGACCGACGCCTCCGTGGGCCCGTACAGGTTGTGCAGCTCGGCCGGCAGTACGGCGCGGAACCGCTGTGCCAGCTCGTCGGGCAGCGCCTCCCCACTGCACATCACGCGCCGCAGCCCCAGGCAGCCGGCCGCCGTGGGTTCCTCCAGGAACAGCTGGAGCATCGACGGCACGAAGTGCACGGTCGTGACGCCCTGCTCCTGGATCAGTTCTGCCAGATAGACGGGGTCCTTGTGCCCCTCGGGCCTGGCGACCACGAGGGCCGCGCCGGTGATGAGAGGCCAGAAGAACTCCCACACCGACACGTCGAAGCTGGACGGCGTCTTCTGGAGCACGCGGTCGTCGCCGGTCAGGCCGTACTCCGCCTGCATCCACAGCAGCCGGTTGACGATGCCCTGGTGCGGCACGACGACGCCCTTGGGGGTGCCGGTCGAACCGGAGGTGTAGATGACGTAGGCGGGGCTCGACGGGTCGTAGGACTCCGGGAGTTCACCATCGGCCGGCCCCTCGGGGAGGGCGTCCCGGATCACCGTCACCGGGCGGGCGTCGGCGAGCATGAAGTCCAGCCGCTCCTGCGGGTAGTCGGCGTCCAGCGGCAGATACGCCCCGCCGGCCCGGTGCACGGCCAGCAGCGCGACCACCAGCTCCACCGAGCGCGGCAGCGCGACCGCGACCGTGCGCTCCGGGCCCACTCCCAGGCCGGCCAGGACGCGGGCCGTCCGCTCGACCCGCTGGTCCAACTCGGCGTACGTCAGCCGCTGTTCGCCGAACACCAGCGCCAGGGCGTCCGGCGTACGCGCCACCTGGGCCCGGAACAACTCGGGCAGGCTCGTGGCGGGCACTTCACGGGCGGTGTCGTTCCAGTCGCCCAGAACGGCCCCCCGCTCGGACTCCTCCAGCACGTCCAGGTCCCGCACCAGCACGTCGGGGCGGCTCGCCACCTGCTCGAGCAGCCGCACCAGACGCCCCGCCGTCCGGGTGGCCGTCGGTTCGTCGCAGAGGTCGGTCGCGTACTCCAGGAGAAGGACCAGCCGGTCCGACTCGTCCACGAAGGTGAAGTGGAGGTCGAACTTGGCCATGCCGGTGTCCATGTCGAACCACTCGGTCGCCATGCCGAGGACGTCCGGGTCGCCGTCGGGGCGGTAGTGGTAGCCCAGCATGACCTGGAACAGCGGGTTGCGCCCCGCCACCCGGGCCGGGTTGAGGGCCTCGACGACCTGGTCGAAGGGCAGGTCCTGGTGCTCGAACGCGGCCAGGGACGACTCCCGTACCCGCGCGGTCAGTTGACGGAACGTCAGGTCCTCGCCCGACACGTCGGTGCGCAGCACGAGCGTGTTGACGAAGAAGCCGACCAGATCATCGAGGGCATCGTCCGTGCGGCCCGCGATGGGGGCGCCGAGGGGGATGTCGTCCCCGGCGCCGAGGCGGTGCAGCAGCGCGGCCGTCGCGGCCTGGAACAGCATGAACATGCTGGCGCCGGTGGCACCCGACAGCTCGCGCAGGGCGCGACCGGTGTCCGTGGGCAGCTCGAGGCGGACCTTGCCGCCCCGCCCGGTGGGCTCGGCCGGGCGAGGCCGGTCCAGGGGCAGCCGCAGCTCCTCCGGGAGGTCGCGCAAGGTCTCGGCCCAGTGGGCGAGTTGGCCAGCGCCGACCTGGCCGAGCAGCTCGTCCTGCCAGAGGGTGTAGTCGGCGTACTGGACCGGCAGCGGCGCCCACTCGGGGGCGCGGCCCGCGCGCCGGGCCCGGTAGGCGGTGGTGAGGTCGGCCAGGAAGGGACGGTCGGACCACTCGTCGGTGGTGATGTGGTGGAGCACCACGGCCACGACATGGTCGGCCGGTCCGACCCGCAACACCTCGCACCGCAACGGGAGTTCGCCGGTGAGGTCGAAGGGCCGGCGCTGTGCCGCCTCGATCCGCTCGGGCAGCTCGCCCTCCCCGCAGTCGCTCATGGTGAACCCGGGGTCGGCCTCGGCCGCCGGAACGATCAGCTGGTACGGCTCACCGTCCTGCTCGGGGAACAGAGTGCGCAACGCTTCATGGCGTCCCGCCACGTCCCGTACGGCGGCCCGGAGCGCGTCGAGGTCCAGGTCACCCCGGAGACGGAAGACCAGCGGGAAGTTGTAGGCGACGCCGCTGCCGGTGATCCGTTCGACCAGCCACAGGCGGCGCTGCGCGGCCGAGAGCGGGATGCGCTCGGGCCGGGCGGCGGGAGCCACGGCCGGGCGGGCCGGGCGTGAGGTGTCGGCGCGGGCCGCGAGCTGCTCGGGCGTGGGCGCCTCGAACAGATCCCGGATGGCGAGTTCGGCGCCGAGTTCGGTACGGGCGCGGCTGATCAGACGGGTGGCGAGCAGGGAGTGGCCGCCCAGGTCGAAGAAGCCGTCCTCGGCGCCGACCTCGGGCAGGCCGAGCACCTCGGCGAAGAGCCGGCAGAGCACCTCTTCGCGAGGGGTGCGCGGTCCCCGGCCGGTGCCGAGGGCGACGGCCGGTTCGGCGTCGGGCAGGGCGCGCACATCCAGCTTGCCGTTGTCGTTCATGGGCAGCCGGTCGAGGGTGACGAACGCGGCGGGGACCATGTACTCGGGCAGCCGCTGCTTGAGGTCGTCGCGGAGCTGCCGGATCAGGCTGTTGGCGTCGCGGGCCGCCGTCGGGGAGTTGGCGTACGGGGCCGCTCCGCCGCCGGGGAGGTAGAGCCCGGCGGTCAGCGCGGGCACCTCGCCGGGGACGAACACGGCGTCGTAGGTGCCGGTTTCGCCGGACCAGGTGGTCAGGACGCGGTGCCCGAGGCCTGCGGCGAGGTCGCGCAGGGTCTCCGGGTCGACTCCGCCGGGGGTGCCGATACGGGCGTCGGGGACGCCGGTGAGGCGTACCGGGAGTTCGGTCAGCCCACCGGCCAGATCGCCGCTGTCCAGGCCCTGTCCGATCGTGTCGAAGGGAACGGCGAGAACATCCGCCAGTCGCAGGCCCGGCTCGGCGGCGTACAGGACGGCGTCGTAGCGGTAGCGGGTGAGTTCGTTGTGGTGGCGGGCCTGCTTGGTGCGGAGGTCGACGCCGTAGCCGAGGGTGGTGAAGTAGTCCGGGTCGACGAGGAGTTCCTTCTCCAGGCGCAGCCCGCGTTCGACGGCCCGTGCGAGCGCGTCGCCGGTGAGGCCCTTCGCCTCCTGGATCTCGGTCTGGAAGGCGCGGGCGAGCCGCAGGTTGCGGACGTCGCCGACGAACAGCGCGCCGCCGGGGGCCAACAGCTTCATCGCGCCCCGGATCACCGACGTCAGGTAGTCGATGCTGGGGAAGTACTGGATGACGGAGTTGATGACGATGGTGTCGAAGTAGCCGTCGTCGGGCAGGCCGGTGAGGTCGTCGGCGGGCTGGGCGCGGAGGGTGACCCGGGCGGCCAGCTCCGGGTCCTGGAGCAGCTCCTGACCGATCTTGCGGATGACGGGGGCGGCGAAGTCGGTGGCCCAGTAGGCCTCCGCCTCCGGGGCCAGCTTGGACAGCAGCAGGCCGGAGCCGACACCGATCTCCAGGATGCGGCGCGGCTTCAGGGAGCGGATGCGCTCCACGGTGGCCTCGCGCCACTCCCGCATGTGGTCGAAGGGGATGGGCTGTCCGTCGTAGGAGGAGTCCCAGCCCGCGTAGTCCTCGGTGAAGACGGCGGTGCTGATCTCCTCGTACTCGTCGGAGTAGATCTCCTGCCATTCACCGACCTGGTCGCGCTCCGCCGAATCCCGGTCGCCGCCCGCGAGTTGAGCGGGAACGACGTATCCGACGAGGCGTTCGTCGCGGACGATCACGGCGGCGTGGGCGACCCGGTCGTGCTGGGCGAGGGCGGTCTCGATCTCGCCGAGTTCGACGCGGTAGCCGCGGATCTTCACCTGGTCGTCGGTGCGGCCGAGGAAGTCGAGATTGCCGTCGGGGTTGCGGCGGACCAGGTCGCCGGTGCGGTACATGCGCTCGCCGGGTTCGCCGAACGGGTCGGCGACGAACCGCTCGGCGCTGAGGGACGGCCGGTTGAGGTAGCCGCGCGCCAGACCGATGCCGGCGATGTACAGCTCGCCCGGCACGCCTTCCGGCACGGGGCGCAGCCAGGCGTCCAGGATGTGGGCGCGGGTTCCGCGTATCGGACGGCCGACGGTGGGTGTGGCGCTGTCGAGGGTGCCGCCGCCGAGGGTGTTGATGGTGTACTCGGTCGGCCCGTAGAGGTTGTAGCCGTAGGTGCCCTCGGTGTCGCGCAGCCGGTTCCACACCGTCTCGGACACGGCCTCGCCACCGAGCAGCACCAGCGGCGGCCGGTGGCCCTCCAACAGACCTTCCTCGATGAGGAGATGGGCGTAGGTCGGGGTGACGTTGACGACGTCGACGCGATGGCGCTCGCAGTAGGCGACCAGCGCCTCGGCGTCGCGCCTCAACTCCTCGTCGCAGATGTGGACTTCATGTCCCTCGACCAGCCAGAGCAGCTCCTCCCACGACATGTCGAAGGCGAAGGACACGGTGTGCGCGATGCGCAGCCTGCGTCCGCCCGCCGACGCGATCGCCGGTTCGAAGATCTCCTTCTGGTGGTTGAGCTGCATGTTGGTCAGACCCCGGTACGGCGTGACGACGCCCTTGGGGCGGCCGGTGGACCCGGAGGTGTAGATGACGTACGCGGGGTGTTCGAGGCTGAACGCCACGGAGACCAAGTCGCCCGACAGGGCGTCGAGTTCGGCGTCGATCGCCGGGTCGTCGAGCAGCACGCGCGGTGTGTCGCCCGTCAGCCGCGCCGACACGGCGGCGGTGGAGAGCAGCATCGTCGGCCGGGCGTCGTCGAGCATCGCGGCGAGCCGGTCGTCGGGGTAGTCGAGTTCCAGCGGCAGATAGGCGGCGCCCGTGCGCAGTACGGCGAACAGGGCGACGACCATGTCGAGGGAGCGGGGCAGACCGAGGGCGACGACCCGCTCGGGGGCGGCGCCCCGCGCGATCAGCAGCCGGGCCATCCGGTTGATACGGGTGTCGAGTTCGGCGTAGGTGAGGGTGCGGTCGCCGAAGACGACGGCCGTGGCGTCGGGCGTGGCGGCGGCCTGCGCGGCCAGCAGGTCGGCGATGGTCTCCGTGGGCTCGGGGACCCGTCCGGCGGCCCGCTCCCGCTCCAACTCGGCCTGCTCGGCGGGCAGTAGTGGGTCGAGGCCGCCCACCGGGGCGTCGAGGTCGAGGGTGAGGCGGTCCAGGAGAAGGGTGAAGCGGTCCAGGAGGTCCTGCGCCTGAGGGCGGGCGATGACGTCGGCCCGGTGGGTCAGGGTGACCTGGATGGACCGGCCCGGGGTGACGACGAGGTTGACCGGGTAGTGGGTCGCGTCGACGTTGGCGACTGCGGTGGCGCCGTGCCGGTCGCTGAGTTCGGCGAGCCGGTCCTCGGTGTCGTTGTTGCGCAGCACGAACAGTGTGTCGAACAGCCGCCGGTGCCCGGTCTCGGCCTGGAGCACCCCGAGGCCGAGGTACTCGTACGGCATGACGGCGAGCCGCTCGTCCTGGACGCGGCGCAGCAGTCCGAGGACCGGCTCGGCCGGGTCGTAGGCGATGCGGGCGGGGACGGTGTTGAGGAACATGCCGATGACGTTCTCGATGTCCGGCACCTCGCTCGGCCGGCCGGCGACGGTCGTACCGAAGACGATGTCGGTGCGGCCGGTCGCGCTGGCCAGGGTGAGCCCCCAGGCCGCGTTGAGCACGGTGTTGAGGGTCAGCCCGTGGAGCCGCCCGATGGCGCGCAGCCGCTCGCCCACCTCGTCCGGGACGAGGACGTCGAGGCTCTCCGGGATGTCCGGTTCCAGGCCCTGGTCGGCGGCGGCGAGCAGGGTGGGCTCGTCGAGTCCGGCGAGGGCACGGCGCCAGGCGCCGGTGGCGACGGCCGTGTCCTGGACCTCCAGCCAGGTGAGGTAGTCACGGTAGTTGCCGGGGGCGGGCAGGGTGCCGGCGTCGCCGCCGTTCTCGTACAGGGCGAAGAGCTGGTCGAGGAAGAGCCATGCCGACCAGCCGTCCCACAGGAGCAGATGGCGCCCGACGACCAGCCGGTCACCCCGGTCCGCGCCGAGGCGGACGAGGAGCATACGGAAGAGCAGCGGCCGGGTGAGGTCGAACCGCCGGGAGCGCTCGGCGTCGGTCAACTCACGCAGCCGTACGTCCTGTTCGGCTTCCGGCAGCCCGGAGAGGTCTACCTCTTCGAGGGGGATCTCGGGGTCGCGCACGATGAACTGCACCGGCTGGCGCAGGCCTTCACTGGTGAACCCGGCGCGCAGGCTGGGGTTGCGGTCCAGCAACACCCGTACGGCGGTACGGAATCGGGCGGTGTCGACGGTTTCGGCGAGGTCGAAGGACTCGTGGACGGTGTAGACGTCCAGGGCGCTGTCGTCGTACGTGGAGTGGAAGAACAGGCCTTCCTGGAGCGGGGCCAGCGGCCAGATGTCCTCGACGGGGGCGGGGCTGAGCCGGTGGACGCGCTCGGCCTCCTCGGCCGTGAGCGCGAACGAGGAGCGAAGGACGGCCCCTTCAGCCACTGGTGCCGCGGCTGCGGCGAGGGCGGCCGGGGTGCGGTGTTCGAAGACGTCACGCGGGCTGAGGTCGAGGCCCGCCCGGCGGGCGCGGCTGGAGACGCCGATGGAGGTGATGCTGTCGCCGCCGAGCATGAAGAAGTCGTCGTCGATGCCGACGTCCTCGAGCTTCAGTACGGCGGCGAAGATCCCGGCGAGGGCGTGTTCCCGCTCGTTGCGCGGGGCGCGCCTCTCGGCCCGTACCGCCTCCGGCGCGGGCAGTGCGGCCCGGTCCAGCTTGCCGCTCGGGGTGAGCGGCAGGGCGTCGAGGACGACATAGGCGGCCGGGATGACGGCGGCGGGCAGTTCCTGGGCCAGCGCGGCCTGCAGCTCTGCGGGCGGCGGGACGTCGGCGTCGCGGACCGGCACGACGTACGCGACCAGCTGGCCGCCGTTCACGGTGACGGCGGCCTGGGCGACCGCCGGTGTGCGGCTCAACGCGGCCTCGATCTCGCCGAGTTCGATCCGGTTGCCGCGGATCTTCACCTGGCGGTCGGTGCGGCCGAGGTACTCGATCACCCCGTCGGCGCGGCGGCGCACGAGGTCACCGGTGCGGTACATGCGCGCGCCGGGCTCCCCGTACGGGTCGGCGACGAACCGCTCGGCGGTCAGCTCCGGCCGGGCGTGATAGCCGCGCGCCAGCTGAACACCCGTCAGGTACAGCTCGGCGGGCACCCCTTCGGGCGCGGGCCGCAGGCAGGCGTCCAGGACGCGCAGACCCGTGTTCCACACCGGGCGCCCGATGGGCACGGTGGTGCCGGGTGCGCCGTCGTAGGGGTGGTACGTCACGTCGACGGCGGCCTCGGTGGGCCCGTACAGGTTGTGCAGCGGTACGCCGGTCAGCTCGCGCCAGCGGGCGGCGGCGGCGCCGGGCAGCGCCTCGCCGCTGCTGAAGACGTGACGCAGGGACGCGGCCCAGGTCGGGTCGGCGGTGATCTCCTCGGACTGGAGGAAGGCCTCCAGCATCGAGGGCACGAAGTGCAGTGCGGTGATGCCCTGTTCGCGGATGAGTCCGGCGAGATAGGCGGGGTCGCGGTGTCCGTCCGGGCGGGCGAGGACCACGGCGGCGCCCTCGCACAGCGCCCAGAAGAACTCCCAGACGCTGACGTCGAAGCTGGCCGGGGTCTTCTGCAGCACCCGGTCACCGGCGGTCAGCTGGTACTCGCCCTGCATCCACGCCAGCCGGTTGACGACGGCCCGGTGGGTGACGACGACCCCCTTGGGGCGGCCCGTGGAGCCGGAGGTGTAGATCAGGTAGGCCGGGTCGTCGGGGTGGGCGCGGCGGGCGGTCTCCTGCTCGGGCACGTCCTCGGACGGGGTGTCGAGCAGCAGGAGGGTGGGTCCGGCAGGCAGCCGGGGTGCGGTCGCCGAGGTGGTCACGACGGTGGCGGCACCGGAGTCGGCGAGCATGTGGGCGACCCGGTCGGCGGGATAGTCCACGTCGACGGGCAGGTAGGCGGCGCCCGACTTCAGGACACCGAGCAGGGCGACCATCAGTTCGGCGGAGCGCGGTACGGCGACGGCGACAATCGTGCCGGGGCCGGTGCCCCGCGCGGCCAGTTGCCCCGCCAACACCTCTGCCCTGGCGTCGAGTTCACGATAGGTGAGCGTCTCACCCTCGAACACGACCGCTGTCGCCTGCGGGCTGCGGGCCACCTGCGCCTCGAAGGCCGCGGCGAGGGTCGTACCGGCGATCTCCCGGTGTTCGCCGGTCGGGTGGGCGACGAGGAGTTCCTCGGCCGACAGCAGCTCGACGTCGGCGACGGACTGCGCCGGGTCGGCCGCGAGGGCGTGCAGGATGCGGGAGAGACGGTCCGCGATCCGGCGTACGGAGTCGGCGTCGAGCCGCTGGGCGTGGTGCTTGAGCCGCAGGTCGAGCCGTCGGCCCGGCTTGACGATCAGGGCGAGCGGATAGTGGACGGCGTCGTGGAACTCGTGGCCCGTCAGCCGGAGCGTGCCGGTCGGGTCGGCGGGGTCGGTCGCGGCGGGGTAGTTCTCGAACACGACGAGGGTGTCGAAGAGTTCACCGGCGCCCGCGAGGCCGGCGACGCGCTGGAGTTCGGCGAGCCCGAGGTGCTGGTGGTCCAGCAGCTGGGCCTGCTCGTCCTGGAGTCGGCCGAGGAGACCGGCGAGGGTGTCGGAGGGTTCCCAACGCAGGCGCGTCGGGAGGGTGTTGATGAACAGGCCGATCATGGACTCGATGCCCTCGACCTCGGCGTCACGCCCCGAGACCGTCGTGCCGAACATCACGTCCTGGCGTGCCGTGAGGCGGCCGATGAGCAGGCCCCAGGCGCCCTGGACGACCGTGCCCAGGGTGACTCCGTGCTCGCGTGCCCGCGCGGCGAGTCGGGCGGTCACCCGCTCGGACAGTTCGAGGCGGATCTGCGCGGGCTCGACGGGCGTACCGTCGGCGGGCGTCTCGACGAGCCGCGTGGGCTCCTCGACCCCGGCGAGGGCCGTGCGCCAGGCCGTGCGGGCCGCCTCGCGGTCGGCGGTGGCCAGGCGGCGCAGATGGGAGCTGTAGGGCGCGGGCTGCGGCAGCGCGGCCGGGGTGTCCCCGTAGGAGGCCATCAGTTCGCGGTGCAGAACGGGCAACGACCAGCCGTCGGCGACGATGTGATGGAACGTCAGCAGCAGTTGGCTGCGGTGCTCATCGAGGCGGATCAGCGCGCAGCGCATGAGGGGCGGGTTGGCGAGGTCGAAGCGGTGGGCGCGTTCGGCGGCGGCGACCGCGTCGGCCAGCGGTACGCGGGCGGGTCCGTCGTGGACGGTCAGGTCGACTTCGCGCCAGGGCAGTTCGAGTCCGGCGGCGACGATCTGCACGGGCTGCCCGTCCGGGCGGCGGCGGAAGCAGGCGCGCAGCGGGGCGTGCCGGTCCAGGACACGCTGGGCGGCCCGGCGCAGGGCTTCGCCGTCGACCGGGCCGGTCAGCTCGAGGGCCTGCTGGACGACGTACGCGTCGAGGTCCGCGCCGTCGACGAGGGAGTGGAACCAGAAGCCCTCCTGGAGGGGGCTCAGCGGCAGCGTCTCCTCGACGGTGACCGGGAACTCGCCCTGAACCTCGGCGAGTTCGGCGTCCGTGAGGGCGACCAGCGGGGCGTCCGGCTCGGCGGTCTCCTGGACCACTTCCCCGGCCGCTGCCGCGAGCGCGGCGACCGTGCGGTGCCGGAAGACGTCCCGGGAGCTGAGGCGCAGGCCGGCGCGGCGGGCGTGGACGAGGAGCTGGATGGCGGTGATGCTGTCGCCGCCGAGGGCGAAGAAGTCGTCGTCGATGGTGGCCGAGCGCAGTCCGAGGACGTCGGCGTAGGCCGCGCACAGGAGTTCCTCGCGGGCGTCGCGGGGCGGGCGCCCGGCGCTGAGGGCGCCGTAGTCGGGCGTGGGCAGCGCGGCGGCGTCGAGCTTGCCGCTGGGGGTGACCGGGAGGCGGTCCAGGGGGACCACGGCCGCCGGGACCATGTACTCGGGGAGGTGGTCGGCCGCGTACGAACGCAGCGTCCGCATCAGGGCGTTGACGTCCCGGAAGGGGGCCGGGCGGTTGGCGTGCGGGGTGGTTCCCGAGGGCCGGTAGAGGCCGGTGAGCGGGGTGTCGCCGAGGGCGAAGACGATGTCGAGGCTGCCGTCGTCGGCGGTGCCGTTCCAGGTGACGGCGGTCCGGAGGCCGTAGCGGGTGCCGAGCTCGTGGAAGACCTCGGGGTCGGGGGCGTCCGCCGTGCGGCTGCTGTCGTCCAGGGCGGACAGTGCGGCCAGGTCCTCGGCGAGGCGGGCGTTGGGCACGCCGGTGACCCGAAGCAGCGAGGGCCTCTCGGCCAGGCGGGCTTCGAGTGCCTCGGGCCCGCTCCAGACGACCTCGGCACCGGTGGCCGCCGGCTTGTCGGCGGTGGTGGCCTGCTTGCTGAGCACCACGTCGTACCGGTAGCGCGTCAGCTCGTTGTGGTGGGCGCCGCGCTTGACGAGGATCTCGGCGTCGAACCCGTCGAGGACCGCGAAGTAGTCGGGGTCCAGGAGGAGTTCGCCCTCCCAGGCGACGGACCGCTCGACTGCGGCCCGCAGGGCCTGCTTGTCCTCCGGGTCCCCGGTACGGCGGCTCTCGACGGCCGCGCGCAGGCAGCGCAGCAGCCGGGCGTTGCGCACGTCACCGATGAACAGCCGCCCGCCGGGCGCAAGAAGAGTGCCCACGGCCCGGACGACCTCGGTCAGATAGTCGGCGCTCGGGAAGTACTGGGCGACGGAGTTGAGGACGACGGTGTCGAAGTGGCCGGTCGGCAACCCCGTGGTGTCGTGGGCGGGTTGGGCCGACAGCCGTACCCGGCCGGCGAGTTCCGGCACTGCCTCGACCTGGGTACGCAGGGCGCGTACCGCTTCCTCGGAGAGGTCGGTGCCCCAGTACTCGGCGCAGTCGGGTGCGACGCGGGAGAGGATCAGGCCGCTGCCGACACCGATCTCCAGCACACGGCGGGGCGCGAGCTCCCCGATGCGGGTCACGGTGGCCGCGCGCCACTCGCGCATCTCCTCGACGGGGATGGGCAGCCCGTCGTACATGCTGTTCCATCCCGCGAAGTTCTCCCGGAATCCGGCCAGTTGTTCCTGGTCGCCCTCCGATCCGGCTGCCGCGTAGAGGAGTTCGTGCAGGTCCTTCCACTCACGGACCTGCTCGGTGGCGTCCGGGACGGTCTCGCCGTCCAGCGCCGGGACGATGTAGGCGGCGAGCCTGCGGTCCCCGGGCCGGTCCTCGCGGACGACGACCGCGGCCTGGTCCACGGCCGGATGCGCGCGCAGGACCGATTCGATCTCGCCCGGCTCGATACGGAAGCCGCGGATCTTCACCTGGGAGTCGGCGCGGCCCAGGAACACCAGCCGCCCGTCTGCCTGCCAGCGCACCAGGTCACCGGTGCGGTACAGGCGCTCCCCCGGTGCCCCGAACGGGTCGGCGACGAAGCGTTCGGCGGTCAGGTCGGGCCGCCCGAGGTAGCCGCGGGCGAGCCCGGCGCCGCCGAGGTACAGCTCGCCGGGGACTCCGGCCGGGACGGGCTTCAGACGGGCGTCGAGGACGTAGGCACGCGTACCGGGGTCCGGGATGCCGATGGGGACGATCGAGCCGGACGGGATGTCGGGGTCGCACAGGCCGAGGGTGGAGTTGGTGGTCGCCTCGGTCGGGCCGTACGCGTTGAACATCATCCGGCCGCGCGCGTACCGTCCGACCAGCTCGGGCGAGACGCGTTCGGTGCCGGCGAGCAGGGTGGCGGGCGGGAGTTCGACGTCCTCGGGCATCGCGGCGAGCAGCGCGGGCGGGAGGATCATGAACGTGATGCCGTGCGCGTGGGCGTAGTCGGCCAACGCCCGTCCCGGCACCCGGCGTTCGGACGGTACGACGACGAGCCGGCCGCCGGACAGCAGGCCGAGGCACAGGTCCCAGAACGCCACGTCGAAGCTGGGCGAGGCGAACTGGAGCACCCGGCTGTGCGGGCCGATCCCGAACCGCTCGCTCTGCGTGGCGACCAGCTTGGCGACACCGGCGTGGGTGAGGACGACACCCTTGGGGCGGCCGGTGGAGCCGGAGGTGTAGATGACGTAGGCGGCGTTGGCGACGGTCAGCGCACTCGGGTCGGCACCAGCGGGCTGACGTTCCGTCAACTCCCGTATCAGTTCCGGCGAGTCGAGGACGACGACAGGGACGCCGTCGTTCGCCGGGAGGTCCGCGGCGACCTCGGCCGTGGTGACCAGGCAGACAGGGCCGGCGTCGGCGAGCATGTAGGAGATGCGGTCGGCCGGGTAATCGGTGTCGACCGGGAGGTAGGCGGCGCCGGACTTCAGCACGGCGACCTCGGCGACGATCAGCTCCGCCGACCGGGGCACGGCGAGGGCGACCACACGCTCGGGCCCGGCACCCCGGGCGATCAGGGCCGCCGCCAACCGGCCCGCGCGGTCGTCGAGTTCGGCGTAGGTGAGGGAGACGTCCTCGAAGACCAGCGCGATGTCGTCCGGGCGCTGCCGCACCTGGTCGGCGAACATCTCGGGCCAGGTGCGCAGCGGGACGCCATGGCCGGTGTCGTTCCACTCGAGCAGGACGCGCCGGCTTTCCTCGGCGCCGAGCAGCTCCAACTCCCCGACACAGGCGTGCGGGTTGGCCAGGGCGTCGGCGAGCAGGGTGGCGTAGTGGCCGGCGACACGCTCGGCGGTGGCGGCCTCGAAGAGGTCCTGGCGGTAGGTCACGTACAGCTCGCCGTCGCGCACGGCGAGGGAGAGGTCGAGTCGGCCGCCGTAGCCCGACACCTCACCAGTCGCCTCGCCGGACCTGTCGTCGCCGAACGCGGTGTTGAACAGCAGTCCGCCGCCCCGAGTGGGGTCCGGGCGCAACCAGTCGACCAGTGTGGCGTGTTCGACCCGGTGGGCCCGCGCCTGAGCCAGCGCCTCGGTCACCTGCCGTACGAGGTCCGTGAAGGAGGCGCCTGCGTCGACCGCGATCCGGAGCGGCAGACCGTCGTACCCGAAGGTGAGGTCGGGGGCTCCGCTGTAGCGGTGCAGCAGGGCAGCGTACGCGGCCAGAAGGATCGGTTCGTCGGCCGTCGCCGACAACGAGCGACGAAGAGTGTGCCGTTCACCGGTGGGGTGCAGCGGGTAGGGGAAGTCGACCGGGAGCGCGGTCTCCTGCGGGAGCGGTTCGAGGCACCGCCGCCAGAAGGCCGGGATCGCGCCTTCCGCGTCGTCGATACCGGGCACACGAACTTCGAAACCGGACACAGGCGACGTGCCTCCATGGTGTACGGACCGGCTGAGCCGGAGGACCGCAGGCCATACTAAGGTAAGCATTACCTAACCAAAAGACCCCAGTCTCGGCGGAGACGCTTCCCACCCCTACTATTAAGGCCTGCCTAACCTAAGGGAGTTCTCCGTTGGAAACCGCACGGTGACGCGGGGCAGAAGGGTTCGCCCCGTACTTCTGGTGGCGGTGCTGGGCGCCGTCCTGCTCGGACTGTGTCTTCTGTCACTCGCCCTCGGCGCGGCCAGCATTCCGCCCGATCAGGTGGTGCGGGCACTGTTCGGTGACGCGCCCAGCCGCTTCGTGGACAACGTCATCTGGTCGGCGCGGGTACCCCGGACGGCACTCGGCCTCGCGGCCGGGGCGGCGCTCGGACTGTCGGGCGCGCTCATGCAGGCGCTGACCCGCAATCCGCTCGCCGACCCGGGAATCCTCGGCGTCACCGCCGGTGCCTCGTTCGCGATCGTGCTGGCCGTAGGGGTGTTCGGGCTCGGCTCGTTCTACGGCTATGTCTGGTTCGCGTTCGCGGGCGCGCTGGTGACGAGCGTGCTGGTCTATCTGCTCGGCCGGCTCGGCAGGTCCGGGCTCACCCCGGTGAAACTGGCCCTCGCCGGAATCGCCGTGTCCTCCCTGCTCAACTCCCTGACCAGCGCGATCGCGCTGACCGACCCCGACGCACTCGACCGCTACCGGTTCTTCACCGCCGGTTCGATGGCCGACCAGGACGGGGCGACCGTGCTGCGGATCCTGCCCTTCCTGCTCGTGGGCGCCGTACTGGCGCTCGGCTGCGCGCCCGCCCTCAACAGCCTGGCGCTCGGCGAGGACGTCGCGGCCTCCCTGGGGCGGCGCCTGGGCCTGGTCCGGCTCAGCGGTGTCGCCGCGGTCACTCTGCTCACCGGGGCGGCCGTCGCGGTCATCGGCCCGGTGGTCTTCATCGGGCTCGTGGTGCCGCACGTCGCCCGGGTGCTGGCCCAGTTGGCCGGGATCGGCCCGGACCAGCGCTGGCTGCTGCCGCTGTCGGCGGCGCTCGCACCCTGTCTCTTGCTCTCGGCGGACATCGTCGGCCGGATGATCGCCCGGCCGGTCGAGGTCCAGGCCGGGATCGTCGTCGCGTTCATCGGCGGACCGTTCTTCATCGCCCTGGTCCGACGACGCAAGCTGGCGGAGGCCTGACGATGAAGACGACCTCGGATTCCCCCGCCAAGTCCCCCTCCGCCAAGTCCTCCTCCGCCAAGCCGTCCTCCGCCAAGTCGCTTTCGGCACCCGTCCGCACCTACCGCCTGGCCTTCCCCCCGATCTCCGGCATCCTGCGCCCCCGCCTGGTGACGGTCGCCACGCTGCTCGCCATCGCGGCCTTCCTCCTCTTCTGCTGGAGCCTGACGATCGGCGACTACCCGATCGCCTTCACCGACGTCGTACGCGCCCTGGTCGGCACTGGCGACCCCGGTACCGTGCTCGTCGTCCAGGAACTGCGGCTGCCGCGCTCGCTCGTGGGGCTGCTGGCCGGGATCGCGTTCGGGGTGTCCGGCGGGCTCTTCCAGACCATGACCCGCAATCCGCTGGCCAGCCCCGACATGATCGGCCTCACCCAGGGCGCGGGCACGTTCGTGGTCGCGGGCATCGTCCTGGGCTGGGACGGCGGCCTCGGCACCCAGACCCTCGGCCTGCTCGGCGCGCTGACCACGGCTCTCCTCGTCTACGCCCTGGCCTGGCGACGCGGCACCACCGGCTACCGGATCATCCTGGTCGGTATCGGCGTCGCCTGGATCTGTACGAGCGCCACGGACTACCTGGTCGCCAAGGGCGGCCGGTTCCAGGCCCAGGCCGCGCTGGGCTGGCTGGTCGGCAACCTCAACGGCCGTACATGGTCGGACGTCGGTCCGCTCGCCGTCGCCCTGGCGGTGCTCCTGCCGACGGCACTGCTGCTCGGCCGGCTGCTGCGCACACTCCAGCTCGGCGACGACGTCGCCACCGGCCTCGGCACCCGTGTACAGCCCGTTCGCCTCGCCATCCTGCTCTCCGGCGTCGGCCTGATCGCCTTCGCGACCGCCGCCGCCGGACCGGTGGCCTTCGTCGCGCTGGCCGCCCCGCAGATCGCCCAGCGCCTCGCACGCACCGCCTGGCCGCCCACGCTCGCCTCGGGACTGACCGGGGCGCTGATGGTCCTGGGCAGCGACATGATCGCCCGTACGCTCATCTCCGGCACGGAACTGCCGGTCGGAATCGTCACCGGCGTGCTCGGCGCGCCCATCCTGCTCTGGCTGCTCGTCCGCGCCAACCGCGCGGGTTCAGGAGGCTGATCCCCATGTCGACGGACCCCACGACCACGACCAATAGGACGACCACCGCGGACTCCATGCCGGCCGATCCCCTCCCCCGCACCCCGGAGCCGGCCGCCGAGCCGGACCTGAGGGCGAAGGGGCTGCGGCTGTCGTACGACAACCGGGTGGTCGTCGACGGCCTCGACCTGGCCGTCCCGCCCGGCCGTATCACTGCCATCGTCGGGGCCAACGCCTGTGGAAAGTCGACGCTGTTGCGTGCGCTGGCCCGGCTGCTCGCACCCCGCGAGGGGGCCGTCCACCTGGACGGCCGGGCCCTCCAGTCCATCCCCACGCGGGAGTTGGCGCAGCGCCTGGGCATCCTGCCCCAAAGCCCGGTCGCCCCCGAGGGGTTGACGGTTCTCGACCTGGTCAACCGGGGCCGTTCACCGCACCAGACATGGTGGCGCCAGTGGTCGAAGACCGACGAGGAGGCCGTGCACGAGGCGCTCGCCGCGACCAACATGACCGACCTCGCCGATCGCGCGGTGGATGAGCTGTCCGGCGGTCAGCGGCAGCGGGCGTGGATCGCGATGGCGGTCGCCCAGGGCACGCCCGTCCTCCTCCTGGACGAGCCGACGACGTATCTCGACCTGGCCCACCAGATCGATGTCCTGGACCTGATCACCGACCTCAACCGACGCGAGAACCGCACCGTCGTGATGGTCCTGCACGACCTCAACCAGGCCTGCAGGTACGCCGATCACGTCGTCGCCATGAAGTCGGGCCGAATCGTGGCGGAGGGCCAGCCGAGCGAGGTCATCACGGCGGAAACGGTGGAGGACGTCTTCGACCTGACGTGCCGCATCACCCTGGACCCGGTCAGCGCCACCCCGATGGTGATCCCGCTGGGCCGCCATCACCAGACGACCCCATAGTTTCCTCGCCCCCGCCGCCCCTACCCGTCCCATCCTCGGGGGCTGCGCTGACGCCTCGAGCATCGGCTTGAGCCGACCCCCCTCGATCAGCGCGACTAGTCGCGCAAAGGTGTCGCCGGTCGGATTGGTGATGCCG